>JAFTDR010000216.1 GCA_017454105.1 Desulfovibrionaceae bacterium
CAATTTTTGTCTGAATCTTGGAGCTATCACTATCAAGACCCGTCGACACATTTTTAAACATTTCACCGAGATTTATACCACCGACAGACATACTTCTCTCCTTCCCATTCTCTGCCGTTCGACTAATTCATCCAAAATCACTTGTGCTTGCAAGACACATCGCGCGAAAAGCGCACTCTGTTGCCGTCTGCACACGCTCACGCATCGGCCTTTGTCAAGGATTTAAGCAAAGCCTTTGCTCTGTCAATCAAAACCGCATGTTCTCTGTTGGAGGAATCTCCCAGGGTAAGCACCGTCTGAAATGCGGTAACGGCATCTTCAGAATTGTTTTCTCTAAGAAAGCAGATGCCTGAATAATAGAACGGAGCCGGATTCTCAAGGCCGGACATCAAAGCCGTTATCTGGTACATCTCGCGGGCTTCCTCATACTTCTTCTCCGCCTGGAGAGTTGCCGCAAGCCCCAGCCAGTTCCGCTCGGCATTGCCCTCATACATGCAGAGCCAGCGGAAAATTGGTTCGGCATCGGAATACTTTCCGACTTGGTAACATTGCGAGGCGAGGGCATAACGGGCTTCGATCGACGAGCGGTCCATGCCGACGATAGTGTAGAGTGGTTCACCGCCAAGAATCGCCTGGCACACTTCCTCAAGGTGATCTTCGGGCAAACCAAAGCCCTTCGCGCACTCAAGCACTTTTGTTTTTAATTGCTGAACAATTCTATCTGCCTCTTCCATGTATCCTCCGTAACCTTGGACGTATCCTCCGGCATAACAGCACAGAAGCTTCAACCGCACGCTGTTAATTCTTCGCAACTGCCTGCAGGACCTGGTTGGCTTGCGATATGGCAGAATTCGCACCCTGCATCATGCTGTTAAACTGCCCCATCATATCCTGCATCTTGACCATCTGCGTCTGGATATCGCTGCCAATGGTATCGAGCTTGGTCTGGAACTGCGCAATAACCTTATCCCATTCCTGGGCGTTCTTTTCCTTATCTGAGGATTGCGGCATGGAAACGCCTATCTTGTCACAGAAGGCATTCACATTCTTCATATTTTCCATCTGACCGATGGCAACTCCCCACTGCTTTTTCGCCGCATCGACACTCCCCCACTGTCCAGGGGTCATGCCGCGATCTTTGTAAAACTTATCCAACTCGTCATGAGCGGCCCAGCCTCTTTCCTGATATTTTTTCCCCGCATCTATGATATTCTGATAGTCTGCTTGCGTCGCTGAACCATGAAGCCCATTGGACTTCGCCTCACGCGCGGCGTTCAGCGCATCCGACCACTCTCTTTTCTGTCCCTGCTGCTTTTCAATATCAGAAATCATGCCGGTGGCATTTTCTTTATTGAGCTTCGCAATGTCCATCATGAGCATGGCAAGCGCAAGCTGCGGATTGCGTTCGCTCACTTTGGAGATATCTGAAATTTGTGCAGCTTGCGTCGCACCAGTAACTTGAGACACCTTATCCTCCCTTGGCAACGGACTGCAGGACCTGATTGGCCTGCGATATGGCTGAATTCGCGCCTTGCATCATGCTATTAAACTGCCCCATCATATCCTGCATCTTGACCATCTGCGTCTGAATATCGCTGCCAATAGTATCGAGCTTCGTCTGCAACTGTGCAATGGCATTATCCCATTTTGCATCGAGCTTTTCTTTGCTGTCAGCATATTTCTGGTAATGGGGGATTGTGACACCGTTGTCCTTGCAGAATTTAATAAAATTCTCGTCAATCCCAGACGGTATGCCCGCATCGTTGAGATGAAGGCCGGACTGCTTATAGTCGCGCGCCTTATTCAACATGTCAGAGGCCTCTTTCTTCCTCCCCTGCTCTTTTTCTATATCTGAAATCATGCCGGTGGCATTATCTTTATTGAGCTTCGCAATGTCCATCATGAGCATGGCAAGCGCAAGCTGCGGATTGCGTTCGCTGATTTTCGAAATATCTGAAACTTGTGACGCCTGCGTCGCACCATTAATTTGAGACACTTTCCCCCCCCTTAGCAACAGACTGCACGACCTGATTGGCCGAAATTCGCGCCATTCACCACGTTCTTTCACTGCCAATCGTATCGAGCTTCGCCGTATGCTGTGCCATAGCACTATCCCATTGTGCATCGAGTTTGCCATCGGCAGTTTTCACGTAATGGAGTACTATGACACCGCTGTCTTTGCAGAATTACCTTCAATTCCCGTCAATCCCAGACGGTATGCCCGCATCGTTGCGATGTACCCCGAACTCCTTAAAGAGTCGAGCGCCCAATTCAATATGTCAGAGGCATCGTTCTTCCCTGCTCTTTTTCTCTACCAGAAATCAGAGCATTTCTTTGATTACGCTTCGCAATGTCCATCATGAGCATGGCAAGCGCGAGCTGCGGATCGCGTTTGCTGACTTGTGCAGATCAGCAATGTATGATGCCTGCGCCGCAGCCCTCACGTACGACACTTCACTTGGCAACAGACTGCAGAACCTGTTTGGCCTGCGCTATGGCAGACTGGGCACTCTGCACTATGCTGTCAAGCTGCCCCACAATATTCTGCATCGCGGCAATCAGCGACTGGATTGCGTCGCCGATTGCATCAAGCTTCAACTGAATCTGGGCGATCACTCTCTCCCATTGCGCATCAAGTTCTTTGCTGTCGGCACACTTCGTGCATTGAGGAAGAGTGATTTCATTGTCCTCGCAGAATTTGACAAAAGTCTTGTCGATCTGAGACGGCTTGCCCGCATCGCTTACGTAGAGACCTGCCTGTCTGTAGTCGCGAGCTTTTTTCAACATGTCAGAAGTATCATGCCTCTTCATAAGCTCACTCTCTATCTCGGCAATAATCTGCTGGGTATTTGCCTTGTTAAACTGCGCAATCTCCATCGTGAGCATGGCGAGGTCAAGCTGCGAATTGTCTACGCCGACGTCTGCAATATCGCAAATTGGTCCAGCCGGAACAATCTTGCGCACAAAAGGCATCTTACCCACCCTTGGCGACAGACTGCAGAACCTGATTGGCCTGGGATATAGCGGAATTTGCGCCCTGCATCATACTGTTGTACTGGCCCATCAGATCCTGCATCTTGACCATCTGCGTCTGGATGTCAGAACCCACTGTGTCTAGTTTCGTCTGAAGCTGGGCTATCAGCTTATCCCAGTTTTTATCGTTCCCTTCTTTGTCGCCGGCCTTATCTGGGACAGTAAAACCCATTCCTTCCACGGCCTTGTTGAACTCTTTACTTGTGTATGGCTCCCCACCCGCTTGCTTAGTATAATTCCTATCACTGGCCTTGTATTCGCGGGCTTGATTTAATACGTCAGAAATTGCTTTCTTCTTCGCCTGCTGCTGCTCAATTTCAGAAATCATGCCCATGGCATTTTCCTTGTTGAGCTTCGCAATATCCATCATAAGCATGGCAAGCGCAAGCTGTGGATTGCGCTCGCTGATCTTTGAAATATCAGAGACTTGTGAAGCCTGGGTTGCACCGCCAACTTGACTCATAGCTCCTCCTCCAGCAAAGCTCACTCTCTATCTCACAGGGAACAAACTACCCTCCCTTGGCGACAGACTGCAGAACCTGGTTGGCCTGCGATATGGCGGAATTTGCGCCCTGCATCATACTGTTGTACTGGCCCATCTGATCCTGCATCTTGACCATCTGCGTCTGGATGTCAGAACCCACTGTGTCTAGTTTCGTCTGAAGCTGGGCTATCAGCTTATCCCAGTTTTTTTGGTTCGCTTCTCTATCGCCGGCCTTATTTGGGACAGTTAGCCCCATACCTTCCACGGCCTTGTTGAACTCTTACTGGTGTACGACGTCGACGCGCCTGCATCCTTGGTATAATTCTTATCACTGGCCTTGTATTCGCGGGCTTGATTTAATACGTCAGAAATTTCTTTCTTCTTAGCCTGCTCTTTTTCTATATCGGAAATCATGCCTACGGCATTTTCTTTATTCAGCTTCGCAATCTCCATCATGAGCATGGCGAGGGCCATCTGTGGATTGCGCTCGCTGATCTTCGAAAGATCAGAGACTTGTGAAGTCTGGGTTGCACCACCAACTTGAGACATAGTTTCTCCTTTAGCGATCGGGCAAAGCCTCCAAAACCGTACACGAGCAACCTTTAGCTATCCCATAATCTTTGCGCGTGTCTTATTGATATTGTCCTGCATGGAATTATAGAAATCAAGACTCTTCGACGCGAGATCCCGTTGGGCCTGCATATGATTTCGCACTGTTTCTATAATAGAACGTGAATGCTCAATAGAGGCTTCCACTTCCTTATTGTCGGCCTGGTACATGCTGTTGACAAATGATCCGACCGATCCGCCAATCTGCTCTGACCCCTTTCCGATACTATTCAACATATCCGGAACTGCTTTTGCGGCAGTGAGATCCCCTTCTTTAAGACCGCCAAGCTTCATGGACTTGGCCCCTGCGACACTCGAAAGCGCGATGCTTGCGGCCGACGTTACGACAGTGCAGACAAGTTGGGCGACAGCCCCCTTTACAATATTGTCTGCCTCTTCTTTGAGCTTAGCCTGAATTGTATCATTGTGGGTCAAGATCTCCTTGGTCCCCTGCTCAATTTCCTGCGCCGCCTCCTTAACGCAAAGGAGAGCAATCCAAGCGCCGGGACTCAAAGAAGAACACAGACCAGAAATCGCTTTAGGATTCACATTGCCAGCCGGCGGGGGATCGGGAAAATTTCCCTTCTCTCCAACCTTTTGCTCGTATTCTGTTGGCAATATACCGTCAGGCTGAGAAGAAAAAAGATTATTTTTTTGAACCTGTGGATCCTCAGCATCATTGACCATCGGCTGTTGAGGCGTCTGAATACCTGAAATAGGCGACATACCCATATCGACACTCCTTCACGCGTACACGGTCATCACGTCGCGTTCAAAGCGTTTTTTTTATGCGGTTCCGGCAGCTCCGCCCGTATGGGTCACAATATTTGTGATTGTGGCGTTCTGCTCCTGAACAATTTCTGTCACAGTTTCTGTCAGTTTCTGTCCGTTTTGCAAACTCTTTTCAAGATGATTGGTAATAAGATCGTTCATCATCTGAATCTGTTCAAGAATAGCCTTAAGCTTTTTCATGTCAGCTTGCGTTTCACTTGCCTGATAGCTGTACGCAGCGCTTGCGATCTTTGATCCGCTCGACGCAATCTGCGCCGCGCTCTGCGTCCCTGATGCAATTTTACTTACTGTTGCAGCTTTGCTCGCCGCGCCTGTAGCTTTCGCAGCCGCATTGGCAGCACTGCCAGCCGACGAACCACAGCTTAGCACGATACTCGTAACAGCCAGGGCCAAGTCAAGACCAAGCTTAACCCACTTCTCTACTTCTTCGCCAAAAAGCTTACCGCACAACTTGCCTGCGAGTGATGTCAGGCCCCAACCCTGACCATTCACTGCTTCGCCGACTGTGTCTAAAGCCTGATTGGCAAGCGCCACGCAGGCGACAACAAGACCGGCAACAGCTAAAGCACCAGCACCTGTTGCAACAAGGGCCGCCGAAGCAACGACAGCGGCAATGACACCGATCCAGGCAAACGCTTTTCCTACTTTATCCCAGAAACCTGATTTCTCAAGCTTCTCAATATTTTCCTCGATTTTCTTTATCATCTCGGCGTTCTTCGCCGCCCGTTTGTCAGCATTCGCCCTGATCTGCGAGAGTCCCGCATTTGTTTCTGTCTTGCGCTCCTCCTCGCCTATCACGCTCATAAGAAGCTCAAGGGAGATATTCTTGTTTGAAAGAGGACCCTGAGGAAGTTTCGGGAGATCAGTGCCTTTCAGAATTTTTTCTGTTTCTGGAGGAAGGGCCCCAGGGGTACCGGGCATACTTTTCGCCGCGGTCTCTTGCAAAATAAGATTAAGATTATTTAGTAAAGCCGAGTAATCTTTCGAGTCATTGCGAACTTGCGACATGCACTACTCCTTCGATAGGCATGAAAGTAGCTCTTGCGTCAGATTGCGGTAGCGTTCTGAGTCAGCATCTTTCGCGGGAGCTGTGATGGCACGGCTTGCCATGATCTTTGCCGCGCCGTCATTACCGAGTCTGTGGAGGCATGAGGCAACAAGGTACAGGGCCTTTGGATACTGGCTTTCCTGGAGATCAGCCGCATTGGCGTAGGACGAGAGCGCGAGATACAGTTCCCCTCTTTTTTCGCAGCATAAGCCGAGACCAATCCAGTTTCTGGCATTTTTCTCATCATACATGCAAAGAGAGCGGAACAGCGTTTCTGCATCATTGTAGTTTTTCGCAGCAAACAGAGAGCAGGCCATGGCATACCCGGCTTGAAGGGACTCATTCGGTATCTGCATTATCTCGGCAATGCTTGCGCCCTTGCTCACTTTATCAAAAATATTGATAATTTCTTCGTCGGAAAACTGGCCAACTTCGCGCAGAACGCAGATTAACGTTTCAATATTTTTGGGTGCCGCCTGTGACATGCAAAAGCCTCCTGCTATATACGGATAACGCCCTGCCGACCACGTCCAGGAATCACACCCTGCGCGCCGGAGCGCCGAGACTGAAACTCAGCGACACGTCTGGCCCCTTCTCTTTTTGCCTTTTCCTTTTCCTCCTCAAGCATTTTGGCAACTTCCGGAGGGATGTTCTCGTTGCTTCCGAATGCAGGCTCGCCACTTGCGGCAACGGCTGCGCGGAGCTTCTCTTCCTGCTCAGCAAGCGATTTAAATTCAGCCTTAAGTTCTTCGATCACTGCGTCCTGGGCCTTGCTGTCAGCTTCTGTAAACATGGCTTCCTCCAACATCCTTTGGTTGTTTGTTTCGTTGCCCACACTCTCTATAGCAAGTACAGTGCCATACTCGTTGCAGGCAATCCACTATACTCTAGCGTTCTCATAGTGACACAAATGGCATGCAAATTCAAGAGAATATGCTTCTTCTAACTGTCGGAATGCTTCGACAAAAATGACAAATCGACAGATGCTCCACAACACTTCCTCCTAAGTTTGCCCCGGATGCCACGCTGCCCCTAAAAAAAGCGGCCGCTAGTATGTTCACGACGCCAATCATGTTCTTCACCTCCTCTTGGTCCGCGAAGATATTGGGTATCACAAGAAGAAGTGCGATGGAAGATTCCATCGAAAGTATACTCGCGCCAGAAACAAACTGACGTTTTTGTGAGCATACCCCAGCACAGAATCAGGTATTGTCAACTCCAAGTGACAATTTTTTTTCTGGCGCAGTATATATACTCAAGCCCGAAATTCGCAGACATTTTTGCGAGCTAGAGTCAGCTCAGAGTCAGGCGTTTTCAAATCTGGATGGCATTTTTTTTTCTGACCGCAGTATACATCCGTCGATTTTGCCAGTACACATCCCCGTATCAAGCATTCCGCCAAATGGCTCAAGGAGAAACTATGCACCCTGACTGGAATTTTCTCCTGTACGCATGGTCAGGCTTTTGCTCACACTGGATATGAAAAAAATAAGCCTCCTGAGTGAAGCTGCCTATTTTCCCCTTCATGCGCTCGCCTGCCGGCTCTGCTGTGCTTTTTGCGAGGCGTGCGCTGCAAGCCATTTGAGATCCGTGCATTCTTGAATGTGGATTAGGGAAAAAGCCCCATACACCAACGAGAAAGGATTCCTTCGCGCAACTGGCCTGTTCGTATAGGCCACTTTTCAGCTTTTTGGGGAGAGCCTCTATTGTTCGCCGCAGCATACTCGCTTGGATACAGCTGCCCAGCACCGCAGATCGTCCTTGTGTGTAAACAAGGCAGTGCGTAACCCAAGATGAGGAGTTTTCTGTGTGCCCTCTGCGCGGCAAAGGAGAGCGAAATAGGTAACCCTCCATAGCGTCCCGTAAAAAATGGCGCGCGGCACAATTCTCGGTCAGAGTGATTGACGCGTAGCAGATGAAACAAAAGGACAATACATAAAGGTATCATAAGACACTACCTCGCGGGAAGGTATACTTTGAGCAGAAAAAAAAGTTGCCACTTGTCCATGAAAAAACCAGACTCTGTGCTGATTTCCGCTAGCACACATGCAAGTTTGTTTGTGGCCGGAGTATAAGAGTAGCTAATAAATACGACATATCAAATATAATTCTATAGACTATGGCGTCAAGGGGCGCAGCGAAAAAAAAGATCACGTGCGCATTGCGGCCCCCTCTACGTGGCAGGGAGGGGAAACTACGAAAGCAGCTATACTCACGACGCCAAAGATGCTCTCCACCTCCTATTGGTTCATTGGAGGTATTTGCTAACTCAAGAAGCAGTGAGATGGAAGATTTCATCCATAGCTAGGACTATCTTCCCCAAGTTTGTGTGTAATTTTTACGCAGAATTTTCTTGGGAATCGAAGAGTTCCTCCATCTCATTTTTTCACACAGACTTAAAAAATCCGATACTAGTACTGGCTTCCCAAAGTTTGTGTGTATCTCTTACAGTGAAATCCCCTTACAGTTGAGAGGGATTCCCCAGCGTATTTTAACACACGGACTTAGCAAAGTCGGTACTAGTATATGACAAACGGGAGAACGCTCCCTCTCGTTTTTTGCTTGAAAGAAGTGTCATAGAGGATGTGTCCCGCTTACGTCACGCCACAGCGAAGCACTCTGCTTTAGCTGCTTCATTTTGCTCAACCGCAAGAGATGGGTGAGCAAACGCTGACTTTTCTCAATCAATGGATAAAAATATGGAGAGTGATCCACTACTTTGTGCGGACAATTCCGCGAACAAGGGCATACGAACGTTGAAAGCCTGCACGCTACCCGACCGCAGATGGATTTCCCGCGAAAAACAAGGGAGATCGACCGCAATTGACGGGCACACGCTGGGCTCTCCTTAAGCGCAGAAGACTCTTTGTAACGCCAAGGTGAGCATTAGGCAGTGTAAAATGTATAGCAACAGCAAAAGATTTCTTCTATACTCTGTCATTGACCGTCAAACTCATTGGACTGTGTGGAAAATCATTGTGCGGCCGAGTATATCTTGGCATTTTTGTCGAAACTGACGGAGCAGTTCGACAGGAGAACTACACATCCATTACAAGTACGCTTTGTACTGCCCGTAATCCTGACTACACAATAATCCTATTGTTTACGCTGGTGGCTTTTTTTGCAACAATAATAAATGTCAATTTTAATAAAAAGTTTCAGGCTTTGCTTCTTCAAAAGCTTGCTCGCTCATTTGGTCGATGGGCGAGGCATCGGGAGCGCACAAAGCGACGAAGCAGGAAGACCTATACTGCGGCCAGAAAAGAAATTGCCACTTGGAGAGAAAAAGACCGGTCTGTACTGGCTCTTTTCGCAAAAATGGCAGTTTGTTTCTGACCAGAGTTTACATCTATCAGAGACTGTCGCCCAATTGAGAAGCCAAACGTGGGTATGGAATAAATACGACATATCAGATATAATCATAGATGCCCTTGTGTCAAGGGCCGTTGCGCAAAAAAAGCGCTCGGCTTTCTGCGCATTGCGGCCCCTATACGTGACAGCGGAGGGAAAAAGCAAAACCTCCGATGGCAAGCATCCGATGGCAAAGGTCAAAGCATTAGCCTTTGCGCTTTTTGCTCAAAAGAAGGGTCATATAGGGAGGCGTCCCGTGTTCGTCAAGACCGCGCCGAAGAGACTCCTGTTCCTGCTCAACATGGCTCACCTGGACTACATCCTCATCGCGTCCACTAGCTTTCAGCGCATCCCGTATGGCCGGGTAATTGCGGTAGGCTTTGAGAACGACGGCTGGGCCGTCGTTTTCTAATTCGCGCAAGAGGGAGTCTTTGTCCGCTATGCCTGAGAGAATGTGGAGATGCTCGTTTCCTTCGCAAAGCGGTTCGCAGAGACGGGCGCTTGCCGCCTGGTAGGAGGTGATACCCGGAACAACGGATATCGCGATTGTCGGGTCGAGCGCACGGACAGCGCGCATAAGATAGGAAAAGGTGCTGTAGGTTAACGGGTCACCAAGCGTCAGGAAGGCAGCATTCAGCCCTTTTGCGAGAACAGCGACGCTCTGTTTTGCCGCACAAGTCCAGGCCTTATCGAGGATGTCCTTGTCGCGCGTCATTGGAAAATCGAGGGGTACATCCTGAACTTGCCCGATATAGGGCCGCGCTATCTCAAAGGCGCGGGAGAAGTCATTTCCTCGCCTGACAGGGGTTAAGAGGACATCTACGGTCTTAAGCACTCGGACGGCCCGGATTGTCAAAAGATCAGGAGCGCCTGGGCCGACACCAATTCCAAAGAGGGTTCCGAACATTCTACCTCCCAAGCCCCTCGCGTAAAAGAAAACAGGCATCAAGAGCGCCGGGTCCAGGCCGTGAAAACAAATCTTCCTGCACGGTGATGACCTTGCCCTGGGCGACGCGAAGTGCCCCCCATCCCGGTCGCTCACTCAATGGAACAGGATCGGGATTCATGGGACCTGTCTGGATGATATACACATCGGGATTGAGCGCAAAAAGCGCCTCATCACTCAGACGGACAAATTTTTTCGGGCTTGTCACAGCATTCTCACAGCCAGCGCAGCGGATAATGTCGGAAACAATGTTTCCTCCGCCAGCCACAAGAAGATTTGGATAGCGCACCTCGTAGACCACGCGCAGCCCTCTTTTTTCCGTACTTTGCGCTAAGCGCTTCTGCCAGTTGGCAACGCACAGCTCTGCGCGCTCAGGATGGCCAATTGCTTGGCCGATACGGCGTGTAGCCAGCCAGAGATCCTCGAAGGAGGAGAGTTCAAGCTCAAGCACTGGAATGCCGAAGCGCCTAAGAAAGTCTGTCTGATCGTGCGCCTCCGCCCGGCCGTGAAGCTGCAGGACAAGATCCGGCTTAAGCGCCACAATACGCTCAAGCGAAGGCCGCATATGCGTGCCGACCGCTGGGAGATTGGGACATTTTCTGTCCGCTTTTGTCCGCGCGACAACCAAATCAAGCGCGCCTAAGGCGTCCAGGATGTCCGTGAAGGCGGCATACAGAGGCACGATACGGCGGGCATTGTGGACAGTGACGCTCGCCCCTGTGGCATCCGTCACCTGGACGGCAAAAGCCTCTGTGCAGAGAAAAAGACTAAGCAAGAAGACAACGAGGACAGGCAAGTGTCTTGTCTGTCCCCTTGATTTCGCAGATGCGCATGGGCAGAGAGTAGAGTGCGGACAAATTTTCTTCAGTGAATGCCAGATCGCTTGCATCGTCAAAAATTTTTTTTCCGTTCGCAATGCCAAGAAGGCGGGTCGCAAAAACCTTCGCCATATTGTAATCGTGCATAACGCAGAGGGCGGCTCGGCCCTCTGCGCAGAATTTCCTGACAAGCGAGAAAAGTGTTACCGAAGAGCGCGTATCCAGGCCTGCCCCAAGCTCATCGAGTACGAGAATCTCGCTCTCCTGCGCTAAGGCCATAGCAAGCAGGACACGCTGGACTTCGCCCCCAGACAGGGAATCAAGACGGCGATTGCGGAAGGACTCCGTTCCTGTCGCGCAAAGCACACGGTCCACAACGTCCCTGTCCTTCTTCGTGTAGAGACCAAAGAGGCCAAGGTGGGCGTAGCGTCCAAGAAGCACAAGATCCTGAACCGTACACGCCTCTGGAATAGCTGGGCGCTGCGGAACGCTTGCGATGAAGCGCGCCCGCTCGCGCCGCGAAAGTGAGTCAAGATCGCGCCCGCAGACCTGAACTGAGCCGGCCCGAAGGGGAATGATACCTAACAGAGCCTTCAAGAAGGTTGTTTTTCCGCTCCCGTTCGGGCCAAGGACAGCAAGAAAGTCGCCGCCTGCCACATCAAGGTCAATACCAGACAAAAAAAAGTGGTCGTAGCCGCAGGTAAGCCCACGAACAGAGAGAAGCGGCCTCATTTTTTTACAAAGGCCAGATCTCTCTGGAATACAGTCTGCATGTCTGACGCAAGTTTCGCCCGAAAGGCCGTTGCGCGGGGGGTGTCGAGCATAATTGTGTCCGACTGGCGACTGTGGATCAGAAGATAGCCGAGAAGGCAGGCGCGTCTGAGCGTATTCTCAAAAGAAAAACCCTCAGCCACAGCTGAAAGCGCGTCCTCGCGCACATCCACTCTGAACTGGAACTCCTCAAGAAGCCCGGCCAGCATGCGCACGCGCAGGATTCTGCGATCTCTATCCGCCGCACCGCCTTTAAACTGGAAGGTCACAAAATTCTCGCTCCGCTTCTCGCAGACCCTGCACTCAACAGTGCAGAAATGGTAGCCGTACCTGGCCTGCAGAATCATATAGTCAGCGTCGAGAATGAAGAAATTCCTCTCTGTCATGGTTGTCGGCGCTGTACTCTCAAGCTCGGGATTCATCGTGCTTTCAAGCACAACACTCATAAAGCCCGCAGCGCCAGCCGATGGCGGGCCAAGCCAAGGAATGGCTGTCATGCCATCCCAGAGCGCCAGCATGGGCAGGGAGGCTATCTCGCGAATGTCGACAACAGAGCCTGTAACCGGCTTTGTGAACGCTCGCCCCATGTCAACAATCCAGTACTGCAGTTTCGCCCCGGCCTTAAGCTGCTTTCCGATCTGCTTTCCCTGCGTGTCCTGCATATCGAAGAGGAGATTTACGGCCTTTTCATGGCAGAAACGCGTGATATCGTGGAGAGATGTGCATTTTTCAGGGGCGAAATCAGGAGATTCGGGATCTAAGAGATGCAGCGGGGTTATGAAGGATGAGACCCGCTCAAGCAGACGGAGACTTTCTGTGACTTCTCCTGTCTCCTCTTTTTGCTTGGGCACAAGCGCCTCAAGACGGCCAGCAAAGACCGTTGAGCGGCCAACATCCAGGGTGATTTCGCCTGCGTCAGCCAAGAGCGTGCAGGCATTTTTCAGGCTAAAGAGCGCCGGGATCCGGTACTCTCGTGCAACAGAGGCCAAGTGCCCTGCCGCTCCGCCCGTTTCGCTGATAAGCCCCCGCGCCCTTGGCAAAAGCGCGGCCCAGCGGGGGAAAGCCCGCTCAACAACCATGATACCGCCGCCAGGAAAGGAAAACATATCCGCTTCTTTCTTAAGCACGCAGGGCACGCCTATGCCGACACCGGGACTCGCCTGTATGCCGCCGCTTGCGAGAACCTGAGCATTTGCGAGAATTTTTTCCATCTCAGGATCAAGGGTATCTTCTGTGTCCTCGGCAAGCCCAAGAGGACGGCTCTGGAGAATGACAAGTTCTTGCTCATCGTTCAGAGCCCATTCCACATCCTGGGGCTCCTCATAGAAGCCCTCAAGGGCCATGGCGATATGAGCCAAGCGGATGACAAAGTCATCGCCAAGTATGCCGGTCACCCCACCACTCACCGTCTTCCGGTCAAGAATGACGGGCGGATGGCTGTGGCGTAAGTAAAAGACATCGGGAATGCTCGCTCCGTCGACAACGCCCTGGGGAAGTCCAGGAACGGCGTTGATCACAACACAGTCCTTGCGGCTGTGGCTCGAGACGGGATTGCGGCTGTAGGCGACACCGCCACACACAGCCTTAACCATGGCCAGAACGCCGACACACATTGAGGTCCGCTCTTCAGAGAGTCCCTTTTGCAGGCGGTACGTCATAGCAGAGAGGGAAAAGGTACTCGCGATGATCTCTTTCCATACATGGCACGCCTCTTCAGGCGGGACATTGAGTTCCGAGCGATACTGTCCGGCAAAACTCATGTTCTTCGAGTCTTCGCCCAACGCGCTGCTCCTTAGAGCAAGCAGCACATCCGGCCCCTCCTCTCTGACAAGCGCCTCTGTCGCATCCTCTATGGCCCGCTCAAGATCTGGGGGAAGAGGTGCGGCGAGG
Source organism: Desulfovibrionaceae bacterium (assembly GCA_017454105.1). Taxonomy (GTDB): domain Bacteria; phylum Desulfobacterota; class Desulfovibrionia; order Desulfovibrionales; family Desulfovibrionaceae; genus Desulfovibrio. The sequence continues at coordinate 13,743 of JAFTDR010000216.1, forward strand.
ATGGCGTTTTGGATAAGCTGAGAGAGACGGACGGCCTCGTCAAGACTTGTTCTGTCGGCAGCTAAAACCTTCTCCCGTATAAACACATCGAGCTTCGAATAGGACATGAAATAGTCATAGGCAGCAGCTGTTATGGCAAAGCCGTTTGGCACAGCCAAGCCGACCGTCGCGCGGATCTCGCCCAAATTGGCCATTTTCCCGCCGACATCTTGCATATGCTCAAGGCGTATATCGGAAAGCGGGATAACGTAGGCCGTAATCTGGCGCACAGTCTCTTCTTCTGAAAGCCCCTCCTTAGTCGTCTCTTCAATCTTCTCCCGTATGCTCGATAGAGAGGACTCAAGCGCGCCATAGGCTCCCCCAGAGAGAGCCATAAGGCAGGCGACCATCTCACCCACAGCCGCGCAGACCTTTGTGCCGGCCGACTGCACATAGTCTGGGGCCACGTTTTTTTTCTGCTGCAGATGCACCTCAATGTCGCTCATAAGTTCAAGCGCGGTCTTGTTCCGCGCAAGGAGCTTGCGGAACTGCGTGCAGCGGGCCACAATTTTTTGCCGCAATTCCTCCTCATGAGCCTTTGCCATAGCCTCTTGTTCAGGACTTCTATCCGCAAACAAGCTACGTAAACGTCCAAGTATACCCATAATCCCTATTCAGCCGCTGCCTGCACGGCTTCTTCCATTTTAACAATCAGTTCAGCAATCGGCACGGGCTTGAGCATATAGTCGAAGGCACCAAGTTCAAGTCCCTCCATCGCAACGCCGACCGCGGCGTGACCGGTGAGCAGAATCACGGGAATGGCCGGAGCCTGCTCCTTCATATGCCTGAGCGTCTCGAGCCCATCCATGCCAGGCATACGGACATCCATGACAACGACGGAAAAGACCTTCCCCTCGCCAAGAGCGGACGTAAGCGCCTCGAGCGCTTTTTTGCCGTCACTTGCCGTCACAACCTCTATCCCGCGGCGGGAGAGACGTTTCTCCATAAGTTCAAGGAATTCCACCTCGTCATCGACAATCAGGGCTCGCATATATCCTCCTCACGCCTTTCAGGTAGGGAAAGGCACTCGTTAGGGTCCTATTCGCTCACAACCGGCGGCTCATGCGGCAAAGTAATGGTAAAGGTTGTTCCCTCACCCAAAATACTCTGCACATCCACATGGCCACCGAGTTTTTCAAGAATGGAAAAACAGATGGCTAGGCCAAGGCCTGTGCCCTCGCCGACCTTCTTCGTCGTGAAGAAGGGATCAAAAATACGCGCCTTTGTCGCCTCATCCATACCCGGTCCGTTGTCGGTTATGATGATGGAAACCCCTTCACCGGCCCGCGCCGTTGAAATGGCGATGCGCCCGTCCCGACCGATAGCGTCCAAAGCATTGTCGATAATATTGATAAAGACCTGCTCAAGCTGCGCGGGATCGCTATAGATCACTGGAAGAGAGACATCGTAGTCTTTCTCAATGACGATATTGCGCTGTGTGGCCTCAGCTCTCAGCATCTCACAGGCGTCGTCGGCCAGAGAATTGAGCAGAATTTCAGTCCGCCCTGGATTCATGCGCCGGCCAAAACCCAGCATGCGCTGCGTAATCCCCTTGGCCCGCTTCACATGGCTCTCAATCTTTTCACAGCTTTTTACGATCTCATCGAAATTGGCGATATTCTCCTTCTTCTCCTCGTCTAACAGATCGCGAATCCAGCCCGCGTTCTCTTGGATGAGCATGAGGGGATTATTGACCTCGTGGGCCACGCCTGCAGCCATCTTCCCAAGCGCGGCCATCTTGCTCGACTGCAGCATGCGCGCGTCAATCTGCTTTTTCTCTTCATCAGCAGACTTAAGAAAACCGATGAGCCCGCGTGTACAGAAAACGGCGCCAAGGACAATCGCAAGCGTTCCACCAAGCATGAAGATCGAAATCAGAATCTGCAGCTGATGCAGGGAATGGAGACTTTCGTTTGCATCGTCAACCACAACAAGGAGCCAGGGCATTGTTGAGAGCGGCATGAGAGCAGCTTGAAGATAGCTGTCTTCGGATGTTTTTTTCTGCGCATCCTGCAGGGGGAAGAGAATGATGCCCTGCGAGGTCCGGCTCATGTCCGGCAAAGGAAAGCTCTGCATCATCTCCCCGTGAAAGAGCGAGTCGGTCTGGAGCGTGCCTTGTCTATTCACAAGAAAAGCCTCGGCATGCTTTCCTGAATACTCGCGCCGAAGAAGAGTCTGCAAAACCGCCATGTCAATTGTCGCCCGCAAAATAAAACTCTTTTCTCCCTCGTGCCGAAGAACCGCTATGATAAAATGCGGACTTTTGCGGAATCCGAGAAAGACGTCCGTCACAACAATTCCCTTGTGCTGAACCTCGTTAAACCATTCGGTATTCGCGTAATTTGCGTTTTTCAGATCAAAGGGGCCGACATAGGCCACATGCTGGCCGTCCATGCCGATAATGCCGATATCGACAAAGGACTGGCTGCTTTGCTGCATGACACTAAACAGCCGGCTTAAGCGATTGACATCAACCAGCTCCTCGTAGGAATGGGTGAAAGCCATGATGCGAATCTGCGCGATGCGCTCGGACAAAAAGGTGTCCAGCGCTCGGCGCTTGCTGCTCGTCACGGCTTCGAGGCTTGCGCTGATTTTCTCATTGTACATGGCATCAATATGCCGCAAAGAAAAAACACCGAGGGCGATTAAGGGGATGAGGGAGAGAAGCAGGAAGGTCGCCAGCAACCGCCAGTAAAGACTGCGGTACCCCGGTACAAACTGAGATTGTGTCTGCATGGTGCGATTCCCGTAAAAAAAATGGGTTAGGCGAGAGGTGCGGTGAACAGATCCTTGCAGTCGCGCACAATGGCATCATGGCGCTGTCTCACCTGGACTCTGTCCTGCATGATCATGTCAAGCTGGCGCGTGTGAATTGTGAGATAGCCTGCAACAGCGAGAAACTGCACACCCTCTGCCACAGAGAGGTCCTCGATGCGGGCAACAAGCGCATCGTTTTGGACCTGCGACTCGAAACCAAATTCCCAGAGTATATCCGCAACAAAGCGAACGCGCAAAATGCGCCGCTCGATATCGGCAGCCCCGCCTCGCAGCTGGAAGACAATGGAATTTTCGCGGTTCCGCTCCCCAAGCGTCGCCTCAACAGAAACAAAATGGAAACCAAAACGGGAATGGAGACTGCAGTACTCGTGGCTGATGAGAAAGTAGTTTTTCTCCGAAAAATAGGAGGTCTGCGCCGAGGGCTCGAGGTTTGGATTGGCCGTTGCCTCAAAGAGAACTGAGAGAAAGCCCTTGCCGTCAACTGGCGGCGGCCCTTCCCACTGGTATTTATTCATGCCCCGCCACAGGGCGACCATGGGCACAGAGCAGATGTCGGCTATGTCAATCAGGGGGCCTGTCGGTGTTTTGCTAAAGCCATTGCTTAAGTTCACAACCCAAAACTGCTTGGGCACCTGGTCATAGAGCTGTTTGATCCTGGTCGGCGCGTACTTTTTCGCTGCCCCCAGAGAAAACATGGCAGAAACCGCCCGCTCGTGGCAGAAACGCGCGATATCGTGATAGGTTTTGCAGTTCTTCGACCGAAAATCAACGCTGTCCACAGTCATGGTGAGCGGCAGGATATGTTCAGCAGCCCGCTTAAGCGTGTGCCAGACGGGGCTTCCGCGCATATAATCCGGCGGCTGAGGCACGCCCTCTAAAAGCTCGCTTGCGCGCCCAGCATACACTTTTTTCTGATCCACACAGACTGTCAAAATGTCATCTGTCTGTATTTTGCTTGTCGCGTCGCGCACACCAAAGAGAGCGGGCTTTCCAAACTCCCGGGCAAGGGAGGCTAAGCGCGAGCCAAGCCCGCCTGTCTCAGCGATGATCCCTGCTGCTCTGTCCACAACCGGGACCCACATGTATTTGTCGTCCGGCACAACAAGAATCGCGCCCTTTGGAAAACGCCGGACATCATCCCAGGTTTTCGCAACCAGTGCCCGACCAGAGACGCGGCCAAGGCTTGCGGCAAGCCCACCTTCAAACAGGCAGGGTGCATCCGTTGTTGCGTGCTGGTAGCTCACGGGCTCCTCAATAAAGAGGGGACGAGCAAGGAGGATCATAAGCTTGCCCGCCTTTGTGCAGACAAAGGTCAGCGAAAGCGGCCACTGCCTGTCAAGCTCAACTTGTTTTGCAAAACGGGCTATGCGCTGGCCAAGCTCCTCTGTGAGCACACCGTGCTCCCCCTCCCGGCTGATCACACGAAATGTGTCTGAGGAAAAGACCATGGTGTCGACTGGGAGCGTGGAGGACTCCATCTCCTGGGGGAGACCCGCGCAGCCGTACAGGGAGATGCGGTCGCCCTTGGGATCGAGGGGACTCCCTGTATGGGCGAGACCGCCTATGGCTGGCTCCTCGACAGCAAGGCAGGTGACACAGAAGCCCGCATCAGAATCCCTAAGTCCCCGCGCTCTGCGGTAGATCAGGGCCTGAGCCCTAAATTTCCGCGCAAGAGTCACAATGATTGCACGACAAATCGAGCTTTCGTCGGCATCCAGGGGAATAGAGGGCCCCCATACAACAATGCCCGGATCGCGCAGCTCGTTCGGTGCCGAATCCGGTGCATTGAGCGGCCAAAGACGCCCGCGCAGAAGGAGACGATACCCTCCTGCCCCGACCCGCGCACGTAAGGATCGGATCTCCTCACTGACAGCGCACGCTAAATCCTCTGGCAAATCCTTTGATTCAACAAGAGAGCCTAAGCCCCGGGAGAGCTTGGTCAGATGAAGCGGCGCGTAGCCGCCAACAGCCTGCGTGCGCCTTGCAAGCTCATTTAACAAATCGCCCTGCTCAAAAAAATGGTAGGCGCCGGCGCTTGTGATCACAAAACCCTGCGGCACATTGTCTGGAAAATGCTTGCGCAATTTTTCCAGACGTTTGGTCGCAGGATCAAGAAGCGCGCTCTCATAGCCCTCGCTAAGCAAGCCCTGGCCTAGGGGGCATGTCAGAGGACCCAAAGGCCTGTGCGCTTTCGGGTAGATACACTCGCTCACAAGTGTCTGCAGCTCATTAAAACGCAGGGTCAGATTGGGAATCGCCTTCGGATCAAGACGCTCCAAATGATGGATGCACTGGAAAACCTGAGTCGCAACCGAACAGCACAGCTCGTGAATTCTGTACATGCCAAAAGGATGATCGCAGCAGAGCGTGTACTCAACAGCTGTCATCGTTTCCTGAAATTTGTTCCACGATTTCAAAAAAAGCTTGAAGGCATGATGCCTGAGCGCAAAAAGACGCTCCGCATCCGCCTCCAACACACTGTTTTCTTTTTTCTTCGCAAAACGCCCCTGAAGACTGTGAAGGATGCGTGAAAAAAACATGGGCCCCCTCGCAGATAAAGAGAAAACGAAAGATGACTTTGAGCGCAAGAAAATTATCTGGGCGCAACACGCGGCGGCATGCGCTGGGTGTTCTGCGCGTTCTGCGGCCTTGCTTTTGGCTGCTGCTTGCCGTAGGCCAAAACGCGCAATTTTTCCATACTCTCCTCAACCGTCTGTGACTCGCCCACATCCTGGCAGAGAAAATCATTGATCTGCGGCATATTGGCGATAGCCTCGTCGATCTCAGGATTGTTCCCGCGCGTGTAGGCGCCGATATTCACCATATCCTCGACTTTGCGGTACACGCTCATCTGCCGTGTGACAACACGGCCAGCCAAGACTTCATCCCGGCCGCAGATCTCAGAGCGCAGACGGCTTATGGAGCGCAGAACATCAATGGCCGGAAAATGCCCCTGGTCAGCCAAATCGCGGGTCAGCACAATATGGCCATCCAAGATTGAGCGGACAGCGTCCGCTATTGGCTCGTTGAAATCGTCGCCATCAACAAGAACCGTGTACACCCCGGTGATTGTGCCGCGCTCGCTTCTGCCTGCGCGCTCAAGAAGTTTCGGCAGCTGCGAGAAGACGGAGGGCGTATAGCCCTTGGTCGTCGGCGGCTCGCCGCCCGCCAGACCGATCTCGCGGCTCGCCATGGCAAAACGCGTGACCGAATCCATCATGAGCAGAACGTCCATGCCTTTATCGCGGAAATACTCGGCAACCGATGTCGCGGCATAGGCCGCGCGCATGCGCACAAGGGGAGACTGATCGGACGTTGCGATCACAAGAACAGAGCGGGCCATCCCCTCAGGCCCAAGATCCCGCTCCATAAATTCCACAACCTCTCGGCCGCGTTCTCCGATAAGCGCGATCACATTGACATCAGCCCGCGTGTATCGGGCCATCATGCCCATAAGCGTCGATTTGCCAACACCGCTCCCGGCCATGATACCGATACGCTGGCCTTTGCCTAAGGTGATTAAACTGTTTATGGCGCGGACGCCGACATCAAGGATATCGGTTATGCGCGGACGCATGAGGGGACTTGGGGGATCGGTGTACAGAGAGGCGAGTTCAGGATGCCATTCCTGGCGGGCCTTAAGAGCCCATTGCGGCATGAAGGGCTTCTGCGCTTCCATCTGCGCGACAAAGGAGTTCTGCGACTTTTGTGAGGTGGGGAGAGGGGATGTGTACAGTTCGGCATTGATGGGAGGGCCCGAATCAAGTGGGGATCCGAACGCGTCAAAGGCTCGCCCCAGAAGTTCAGGCCCTACAGGAAAGACAGGGGGAAGACTGGTGTTGCGTATGCGGCTGCCAGGCCGTATGCCGCGCATGTCGCCGTAGGGCATAAAAAGAAGATTGCCCTCGCGGAAACCGACGACTTCGGCCGCAATGCCATCATCGCTTGTGTCTGGAAGCATATGGCAGACAGCGCCAAGCGGTGCCCGAAGACCACTGCCCTCGGCCACAAGGCCGACGACCTTGTTCACCTTGCCGTACAGCCTGGCTGGATTGCTTTTTCTTAAGATCGAACAACAGGTTCGCGGATCGAGCTGCATGAAAAAACCTCGAATGTGTCAGCGCCGCGCATCGGGCAGAAAACCGCCGCCTTCAAGCACGGCATGCTCTTCATCCTGTACATCCTGTTCATCTGGGCTCACGGGAAAAAGCTCTTCTTCAAGATCCGCGAGCACTGCGCCGTTTGGCGCCAGAGGAGTAAAGTTTTCAGGGCGTATGTCCTTTGCCCTGCGTTCACGCGGGGAAGTATTTGGCTTTTCAGGAGGCTCTTCTTCTGCGATCTCGCTCTTCTCAATCAGCCTGTCCGACTGATCGTCTTGGTTTGCCGGTTCAGGCTCAGCACTAGCGACTGCGTCTTCCAAAGGCGCCTCACTGTCCTCTGCGCTTTGGGCTTCTGCATTCTCTGGAAGAGGCTGGGTATCCAGCGCATCGGAGCTCTCATGCTCAGAAAGAGGCGTGCCTGTGTACAAAAGCGCCCTTTCCTCGATTGCGTCATGCAGAGCCTGGGCGGCCCTTGTATCTTCTTCCTGGACCGGGAGAGCAATATGCTGCAGGAGGTTATCCACAAGCTCCTGGAAATTCTGCCGTCTGAGATCAACGCTGCCGCTTCCGCTCTCAGCCACAAGACCGCCGCGCTCCATAAGCTCATCGGGATTGACAATCCACTGCCTAATTTCTGGCGCTTTCTCGCGGGCTGCGCGGAACAGATCGTTAATTATCGCCTCATCTTCGGGATTCACCCGAAAGGATATTGTTTCCCGCTGCTCAAGCAAATTGATGGCCTGATTGACAAGATTGGTCAAAATGGCCTCGTTCTGCGTGTCAAGAATAAAAGCGGTCCCAGAGGAAATGGCGACACGGACAAGCTCGCAGAGATCCTCGCGCCAGATTTGGCTTATACGGGAAAACTCGCCGTCAATTGCGCGCATGATCCGGGCAAGCTCATTGCCCATGTCGGCGCGGAATTCGCGCAATTCCTGACCGGCCTGATCCATACCGCTTTTGTACCCTTCATCGTGGGCAGCATTGCGCACAGTCTCCGCCTCAGCCAGGGTTTGCTTTGCCCGGGCCAATTCCTCGGCCGCCTGCTTGCGCAGCACAACGGCCTCGGCCTTGATACCTTCCGCCTCCTGGCCGAGTTCAGCGCGCTTTTTATCTATTTCTGCCTGCGCCTCACTCAGAATCTTCTGCCGCTCGGCATAGGCCTCGCCAAGAATCTCCCGTGCCCGGTCCGCAGCACGCTTGCGAACCCGTTCAATATAGTCCTGCTGCTGATCCTTCTGCTGTCGTTCCTTGAGTACTGGTTCCTGCATGGCGTCAAGCTGATCCATGGTGGCCTCGCGGTCTCCCATGAAAATGACACCCCATTTCTTTCTCAATTCATCTGAAGGCATGGACAATCCAAGAACTGCAGCGTGCAGTGAAAGATAGATTAGTGAAAAATACTCTTCCGAACGCGGGCTTCCTTTTCACAGAAAAAAGCCCCTTCTTTGTCTGCACAAGCAGACGCTCGTCTACACAAAAACCTCGCCTGCGCCGCGGCTGATCACAAGTTTGTTCTCGCTCTCGAGCTTGCGCACAGTCTTCACTATATTCTGCTGGGCTGCTTCGACATCGCTCAATTTTGTCGGCCCCATAAATTCCAGTTCCTCGCGAATCATATTGCCTGCGCGCTCGCTCATGTTGGAGAGGAATTTCTCCTTCAGCTCCTCTGTCGCGCCCTTTAAGGCAAGAGTCAGATCCTCGTTCGAGATGCTCTTCAAAAGCTCGCGGACACCCTTGTCGTCAATATGTTTGCAGTCCTCGAAGACAAACATGAGATTGCGGATATCCTCCGCCATCTGCGTGGAGTCCTCTTCGATTTCTGTCAAAATCTCCTCGCCTGTCGCGCGGTCAACGGCGTTTAAGATCTCGGCCACAGACTGCACGCCACCGACTTTCTTGCCTTCCTTGCCGCCCATGGCGATGAGCTGGCTTGTCAAAACTTTGTCCACCTCAAGCAACATCTCTTCGGGAACACTCTCAAGTTTGGCCAAGCGCGTTAAAACCTCCGCGCGCACGCTTGCCGGAAGATTTGAGAGAAGACTCGCCGCCTGATCTGGGGGCAGATGCCCCATGATCAGGGCCAGGGTCTGCGGATGCTCGTTTCTGAGAATTTGCGAGAGAAGTCTCGGACTGGCCTGCGAGAGTTCCCTGAAGGGCTCCTGGCCTGTTTCAAGGCTTAAGGAGTCCATGACAAATTTGGCGGTTTCCGGATCCAGATTCTTGACGAGCATGCGCTTCGCCGTCTCACTGCCGCCAGAAATCATGTCCACGCCCTCTGTCAGGGATTCATGGAACTCGCGCAGCACTTCTTCAACAGTTTCTCTCGGCACAGGCTCAAGTTCGACAATGGCCTTGGAAACATCCGCGATTTCCTGTCGCTCCATGTGTTTAAACACGTCTGCGGTAAACTTGTCACCCATGGCAAGCAAAAGAACAGCAGTGCGCTGATGGCCGGTGAGTTCCATCAAAAATCTCCTTCATTGCCGCCGCAAGCCGCGCTACGAGCGCAGCCAGCGTCTAATAATACGAACAACCTGATCGATATTGTGTTCTGTTATCCGCAAAACGGACAGTTTCAGTTCTTCTACCCGACGATTTGACTCAACCCGTTCCCTATGCTGCGCCTTCAGTTCGTCAAGACTCAATGTTCCAACAGTCATCCGTCTTGTCGCAGGCACAAAACTTGTCTCTTTAGGCTTTGGCGGTGCCATCTTGCTTCATCCAGCCTCGCAAAAGCAGGACGACCTGCTCCATATGATTATCGGAAAGAGTGAAAATATGGGCTTTGAGTGCCTCGATATCCTTAAAATACAGCTCCTCTATGCCATCCGCGTCAGCGGCCTCCTTCTCTTCCTCTTCCTTCTTGTTCGCAGCCTCCTCCATAGCTTCATAGAGGGCGAGCTGCTCCTCAGGGGCGGGGAGCCCCTCAAGCCCCTCAACAACCTCGCCTGACTCGACCTTCGGCCGGACAAGGGCGAGGATTAACGGCCGCACAACGAGCATTAAGAAGAGAAAAGCGAGCAGGGCATTGAGCAGAGGCTTACCCATACGCTCCGCATACTCAACCAGAACATCGGCCGCATTGGGATCAACCGGCGGCTCGGAATCATTAAAGGGTGCAGAACTCACTTCAAGCGCGTCGCCCCGTGCCTCGTCGAGCCCGACAGCGTTTGAGACCAGCTGCCTGACCTGCTTAAGCTCCTCTTCTTTGCGCGGCATAAACTGCCAGGCCCCATCAACCTTGCTGTAGGTCCCGTCAATAATGACAGCCACAGTCATGCGGCGGATGTCGCCGACATTGGAGACAATATGCTGCTCTTCCTTGTTGATTTCGTAGTTTGTTGTTCTTGTTTCGCGCGATCCCGCCTGATCCGACACAGATCCCGTAATGCCATCGCCGCGGAAATTCGAGTCAGGCGCGCCAGCCTCAAGGTTTGCCCGCCCCTCCTGCGACTCCTCACTGCGCTGCTCGCTGCGCACAGCCGTCTTCTCAGGATCAAAGAGTTCGCGTCTGATGGTTTTTTGACTGTAGTCGAGATCGACATTGACTTTCGCAATCACGCGGCCAGGTCCAAAAATGGGTTGCAGAAGTTCTTCGATGCGCCGCTCGATATTGCGCTGCATCTGGATTCTGTGTTCAAGCTGCGTTGTACTCGCCCCGGCCAGATCGTCTTCTTCGGGCTTATAGAGGACTTTCCCCGAATTATCGCTCATCGACACATGTTGCTTGTCTAAACCCTCAACCGACATGATCAGCAGATTGAGTATGGCCTGAATCTCCTTGGGATCGAGGCGGCCGCCGGCGTTCGCGAGATTGACAACAACAGAAGCAGAGGGCGACTGGCGATCTTCCACAAAGAGGGAGCGCTGGGGGATAACCAGATGAACCCTGGCACTCTCGACGCCTGGAAATTCACTGATTGTCCGCGCAAGTTCTCCCTGCAGGGCACGGGTATAGTTGATCTTCTGGACAAAGTCTGTCTGACCGACCTTGATCTTGTCAAAGATCTCAAAGCCTATGCCCTGTCCAACAAGGGCCCCTTCGCCGGCTATCTTAATGCGTTGGTCATAGACAACCTCCTTGGGCACAAGGATGGTTGCGCCGTTATCAGCGAGCTGATAGGGAACCTTGTCCGTCTGCAGCGCCTTGATGACCTTTCCAGCATCTTCGGGACCCAAGTTTGAGTACAGAACCTTGAAATCGGGTCTGCTCAAAACAATTGAGACGCCAATAATAATCGCGAGAAATGCAACAAGTGATACGCCTACGGCAATGCGCTGCCACAGTGCGAGGCCTTTAAAAAAGTTTTTTACCTTGTCAACGATGTTCTGAAGGATTGGGCTCATGGCAAAGGCTCCCGGCTTTTTTCTGATTCTTAGCGAATGCAGAAAAAAAAAGCAAATTGCATGCCACCACCCTTTACGGGAGGTATAAAGCCGAATACTGACAGAAATTCAAAGCGCTAGCAAGAAAAAAAGCCTTGTATGGATATACAAGGCTTTGCGATAGGCGGACGCACATTAGAACTGCATCTTTGATATTTCTTTGTAGGCCTCAAGAACTTTGCTCCGTACTGCGCTTGTCATTTTCATCGCAAGACTCGACTTCTGCATCGTGATCATCAAATCGTGAACATTCTGATTGCGACCTGAAGCGAAGTCATCAATGGCAGTCGCTTTCGCCTTGTCGAGTTCATTGACGCGGTTAAGAGAGGACGTCAGAGTATCAACAAAGCCGTTCTTAGGGGTCACCGGGACAAACTGCTGATCGGGATAGCGGATGAAGTCAGCCTGCGCTCCCAGATTTTCACTTCTGTCGACTGTGTCCCTAACAAGTGTCTGATCAAGGGTTTTAGCAAAAAGCGAGTCACGCTTCAGAGAGACGCCTTGTTTCAAAGTTCCGTCAACGCGGTTGAAATGCTGCAATGCATCACTGTACGCTCTGTATCCTACTGACTGGATGCTCATGACAAACTCCTTACCATATATTTTGTTTTGATTACTTGCAAGATGTGCAATCACTCTCTGCTTGTCCTATAGCAAGAGGTGTGCCAATGTTGACCACGAGGCAAGACCGTGGTGTACAGCCGCTTTCCGTCCCAAGCTGTCCCTCTCTCAAGCGTCAAAAAAACAGACAGCAGGGGATCGAAAGGGCTCGCATTCAAAATTTTGACAATGTCACAAGCGTCAAGAAACAAACACTACACACAGTCAATACAATCTGGGAAAGAAACTCTACATATTAACAAAAAAGAGAGCGCTTTCCCGCAGTGCATCAGCGCTAACGAAGTGGATGATACGGTGTTTCCTCAAATTGTCAAGGAAAATTTAAATTTTTTTACTAAAAAGTTTGAGATGGTCTCAGAAAAACTTAAGCGAATACATTAAGAAAAAGACTTAAGCTTATATATAACTTCTCTAGATATTCTCTTATAAAGGCTATATTCTTTTTCTTGAATCTTTACATGTCATTTTCTTGACATAGAAAAGAGCCCAAGGCCAAAGAGAGAGCCAAGGAGAACGCCAAGGATGCGGCAAGAAAGCCTGCGGAGAATGTCAAGAAAAAAAACTGGGCCACACGAAGAGAAAAACATGGAAGGCTCACACACATTCTGCCGAGGATGTCTTAGGAGCGCTTGTGTCACAGTTCTGACGAGCGTATCAATAATATGTACCGGGGGGAGCCAAACTCTTTGACTGACGGCGAGCAAAGGTATAAGAAAATGACAGAGTCTTAATTCATGACGGATAGTACGGAAGAAAACTGTATGCAAAGCTTTTGGTGTATTCTCTGGGCGCATGATGAGCCCAGATTTTCTGACAGCGCAGTCCTCGCTTGCGTCCTAAGGACAGTTGCGCGCGTCGCACGCTGTGCGGGCATTCTCCTCGCTCACAAAGATTCTCCAAACATTCAGATCCCCTTAGATTCCCTTGGCGTTCCAGTCCGCCCAATGCCCACTCAAGGCAATGCGGCAGAACACCTCCCAGACTGCCAGGCTTTTCTTGCCCTCTGCTCACAAAGCATATGCAGCGCAACGCACATCGTCCGCCTCCTCCGCGCCCTTGAAGACGCGGACATTGTCTTCACACGCATCCCTCCTGCAAGCGACACAATGCCCTATGCCGTGCGCAGGGAATATGCGTGCGACATACAATCTCTCCCCTCTCTCCCTGTGCCTTGCCGAACGACGCGCATAGCCCGCGTTCCATGGGATGAGAGCAGTGCATGTCACCTTTCCGACAGTGCTACTCAAGCGGCGCTTGCAATCGGCCATGGCTACGATGTGCATCGCTTTGGCGGCAAACGGCCCTGTGTTCTTGGCGGTGTGCCGATTCCAACGGATCTCACAGTTGATGCCCATTCCGACGGTGATGTCCTCCTCCACGCCATAGCCGACGCCCTGCTCGGCGCAGCAGCCCTTGGTGACATAGGCGATCTGTTTCCCCCAAGCGATCCGCGCTTTGACGGCATATCCTCAGGCGTCCTGCTCGACATTGTTGTGCAACGCGTGAAAGCCAAGGGACTCACCCCAATCCACCTTGACTGCACAATCATTGCGCAGAAGCCAAAAATTGCGCCCTACCGAGCAGAGATGCGTGCAAACATCGCTCGCCTCCTCGATCTCCCAGAGGATGCGCTGAGCGTCAAAGCGACGACAGAAGAAAAACTTGGCTTCACAGGGCGAGTGGAAGGCATAAAGGCGGAGGCCGTCGTGCTCTGCCAAAAAAAACTCCTCTCCTAGGGGACATTGTGTGCGACAAGAGAGCTCCCCAAAAAAGGACTGTATTTTTTTTAGGATGAGCGCAAAAAAGACGTGGGAGTGATTTGGGCGCATGACGTAAAAAAGAGCGCCGAATCAGCTTTCTCCCCGCGCCCATTCAAAGCCCAAGAAATTTCTCTCGTTTTTCGCACACAAAAAAACGTGCATACCGAATTCTCCGTTTATTCCTGAAATGCTCCATGTAAGGAAACACAATGCCCATTGACAGTACCCGCCCTTGGCTCTCACAGTATTCGCGGGCCTTTGCTCCGGCCGAAGCGCTCGCCTGGAACTCATCCCTCGCCCTTCTTCTTCAAGATGCTGCCGAGCATTCACCACAGGCAGTCGCCGTGCTTGGCGACAAGACGCTGACCTACGCAGATCTCTACGCACAAGCAAGACACTTCGCCTCTGGACTTGAGCGCCTAAACTTTGGCCAGGGCTGCAAAATTGCGCTTATGCTCCCAAACATGCCTGAGGCCCTTATCGCTTTCTGGGGCATAACCCTTCTTGGCGGCATCATTATTATGGTGAATCCTCTCTACAAGGAGAAAGAACTCGTCGCCAATCTGAACAATGCGGGAGCAGAGGCTCTTGTCCTCTATGCGCCCCTCTACCCCAAGATCGCCCCGTACTTGAGCCGCCTTCCGATACGCCTTTGCATTCTGTCGGACGATACCCCTCACAAGACAGATTCCCTCCTCCCCTGGCGGGCTGTTATGGAAAACGACGGGATTTTCACAGAGCCCAAGGGCATTTGCGGAGAGACGACACTCCTACTCCAGTACACCGGAGGCACGACAGGAACATCGAAAGGCGTTGAGCTTACCCACGGCAACATGGGGGCAAACGCTCTGCAGACAAAACATTTCTTTAATTTATCGCCCGAAGACCACCATATATTCCTCTCCATTCTGCCCTTTTTCCATGTCTACGGTCTCTCGCTTGGCATAATCGAGCCTGTCGCTATCCACGCGGCAACACTGCCGCTCATCCGCTTTGATCCGCGGGAGACGCTCAAGACAATTGCGCGCTTTAAACCGACGATTTTTCCAAGCGCTCCGGCCATGTACATTTCGCTCCTGCAGCAAAAGGATCTCGCGCATTACGATCTCAAAAGCATACGCATGTGCTTCTCCGGCTCAGCTCCCCTTCCCCATGAGATCTTTAAGCGCTTCCATGAAGTGACAGGGGCCGCCATCCTTGAAGGCTACGGCCTGACAGAAGCCTCCCCAATTACCCACTTCATGCCGCCTGGAACCGAAGGCACACGCGAGCGCTCGATCGGCATCCCCTTCCCTGGAACAGACGCGCGCATCGTTGATATGGAAGCCGGTTCCCTGACGCTTGAGCCCGAAAAAAAAGGCGAACTCGTCGTCCGCGGCCCGCAGGTTATGAAAGGCTATCTGAACAATCCCGATGAGACCGCAAGCGCCATCCGCAACGGTTGGCTGTACACAGGCGATATCGCTGTGATGGATAAGGACGGTTTCTTCTACATTGTCGACCGGAAAAAAGACATGATTATCGTCGGCGGGTACAATGTCTTTCCGCGCGAGGTGGACGAAGTTCTCCTTGAACATCCAAAAATTCTTGAGGCAGTCAGCGTCGGCTTTGATGATCCCCTGCGCGGTGAAGTCTTAAAAGCCTATATTGTCCCAAAGCCTGGGGAGACAATCAACCGCAGCGAAATTGTCTCATTCTGCAGAGCGCGTCTTGCCTCCTATAAGGTGCCGCGTCACATAGAATTCCGGGACTCGCTTCCGCGCTCACTTGTCGGTAAAATCCTGCGCCGCTACCTGCGCGAGGAAGAAGAAGCGAAAAGAAGACAGGCAGAGGAGAAAAAAAGCTCGCAATAGGTTCTTGCCTTTCAGCCGCTCACGTCCTATACTAAACGCGAGTAGCGGCCTTACGCTGCGCTCAACTACTATCCTTTGTCTCTCCTTGGGCAGAGCGGGCCAAAAGGCGTCCGCTCTCTGCCCGATTGGCTTCTCTTAAATCTCTGAGAAAATACTGCGCGTACAGTAGGCCGAACAAACGAGCGTTCTCTTGCCATGTACAAAAAGCTTGGGCGATAACGACGCAATTACCAGAAAGTAGCCAACTTGCCCCCTTTACGTGTGCGTACACAATTTTTTAGCGAAACAACTTCCCTTTGACGGCAAAAACTTAAAAACGCGCGCACCAAGTAAGACAAGCCTACGCCACAAGACACGGAAAGCCTATGTTTGAAATTAAATCTGAAGTAATAGGCAACATGCTTCTCCTGCACATCACTGGCGACATCCTTCTGCCGACCGCGATTGACTTTGAAAATGAGATTAACTCGCAGGTGTATGCGAAAAAACTCCCAGAGGTCATCATAGACTTAAACCACATCGGCAGAATGGATAACGCAGCCTTAGGAATTCTCGTCACACTGAGTACGCTCTACAGCACCCAAGGACGCAGACTCTACCTCTTTCATCCGGCTCCGCACATAGAAGCCCTCATTAAAGAAATCGGCATCGAAAAATTCTTTCCGATCTTTGACAATTACGAAGAGATCCACAATCACAGGCTCTATGCCGCAGATTAAAACCTTTTCCTCTGTTCTTATCCCGCGCCTCTTAAGGAATGAGAATGCGCCCCTTGCCGTTTGCCCACATTAACATGGAGGAATGTGTTCTTGCGTTATTATCTTCAGCATTTCTTTGATCCAGACTACGATCACAAGAAAAGAAAGCCGGACGAAAACGCGATCCTAAAAGACAGCATGGACCTCTTTAATTTGGGCTATGTCCAGAATGTCATCAAAGGGCAAATCCTCGCGCAAATAGTTCCATTGGATACAGTCGAAGGAGAACCGGACCCTCGCTTTATTTTGGAGACCGTTGACTTTCCTGCGGGGCAAAACACCTATATAGATCCGGACTATCCCCAGTATCTTTTGGCAGCCATCAATGGCTACGTTTTCTACAATGAGGGAAGTATCACAGTCAAAAATCTCCTCAATGTGCGGCAAGACGTGAGCTTTCATACGGGCAATATCAATTTTGTGGGGGATCTCGCGATATACGGCGCTGTGCGTTCCGGCTTTTCCATCCTTGCAAACAATGTCCGAATTTCTGGTCTCGTCGAAGGTGGCATTGCCCACTCGGCGGGCAATCTGCTTGTCGACGGCGGAGTGAGAGGCAATATCAGCGACCACTGTCTCGTCGATTCGGGCGGCAAGCTCCTTATGAGTTTTCTCGAACGGGCGGAAGCCCGCTCAAAAGGCAATATTGTCATCAATAAATACTGCCTCTACAGCAAAGTGTACGCCGGCAACAACATGCTGGTTAAAGAACAGCTCTACGGCGGCAAGGTCAATGTCTTTTCAAGCCTCTATGTCGGCAAGCAGCTTGGAAACAAGGCCGGCATAGCAACGCAAATCGCTATAGGCTACGATCCCCTGATTGTCCGGCGTATGGAAAGGCAGGAGACCTTCATCTCGGCTCTGACACAGGCCATAAGCCACTTAAAGTCCATAACCAAGGATCTTCCCCCCGATGCTAACGCGGCGACAGCGAAACTGAATTCGCTCAATGATGAGCGCGAAACACTGCTTAAGCAAAGAAAGGAATATCTGCATAAGCTCTCCGAAGATGAATCAACTATTACAAACTGCCGCCTCATTGTTCCAGGCATTGTCTATCCTGGAGTCGAGATTTCTATAGGCAAAATATATCGGGCGATCGACAAGGTCTATGAAAACGTGGTCTTTCACATTGTTGATCGGGAAGTTGTCTGTGAGCCTATTTCCGCCGCTCAACCAACCTTAGCAGGGAAATGACGTTTGTTCACCTTTGAAGCCATCTATACTGACGGTATCCTCTCCGACATCCTAGCGGTCGAGGGAACGCGTCGCCTCTCCATGCTCGGACGCGGCGGACGCGCGCGGGAGGAGAAGATACTCGAAACTTTCTTTGCGGAAGATGATGTCCTGCCGGTTTTTTTAGGTGCCGGTATGGGCTATGCGCTCGCCCTGTTAGCTTCGCGCTATACAGGGCCTTTTGCTGTGGTCGAAAAAGAAACGGCAATCGCGGATCTCACAAAAAGTCTGGATGTCCTTTCAGAAGAGGCGCAAAAGCGCCTCCTACTTGTGCGCGATAGCGATCCCGAGGCTGTTCTCAAAATTCTGACACGCTGGCAAGGCGATCACCAAAACAAAAAACTCCTTCCGCTTATCCACCCCTTCTATCAGCGCATTGATCCGGCCTACTACAGCGTCCTGCGCAAATCGCTTGAGGCAAGCTTTGCCTTTGACTTCTGGGGACGGGCGAAGAGTGCGCGCTTTGCCTCAGAGAAACCGCGTGTTCTTCTGCTCACAAGCCGCTATTTCCTTATGGGCGAAATTGTGCGCGCCTGCAAAAAACTTGGCGTGCCCTCAGAACTTGTGACCATAAACAATGACGTGGTGGGCCAGGATGCTTTTGTCGAGCAGATACTTAAGACTGTTCTGACATTTAAGCCCGACTGCTGCATCACCTTAAACCATATGGGCATTGACCGCGAAGGCGTTCTCATGGAGCTGCTTGCCCGCCTTGAGCTGCCACTTGCCTCATGGTTTGTCGACAATCCCCATCTCATAATCCACCTCTACACAAAATGCGTGAGTCCCTGGACAGCGCTCTTCACCTGGGATGAGGACAATCTCGACTCCCTAAAACACTTTGGTTTTCCCCATGTCTTTTATCTCCCGCTTGGTACAGACACCGAGCGCTTCACCCCACAGTGCGTGGCTCCCCCAGACTGGAAATATAGACTCTCCTTTGTGGGCAATTCCATGCTCTACAAGGTGGGCTCGCGCCTAAAAAGCGCCAATCTTCCAAACGAGCTACGGCGCTCTTTCCAGGCGGTTGCGCGGGCATTTAAGGCAAGTAACGAGCGCTCAGTCAGGGATTTTCTTCAAGGCAATTGTCCAGACACCTACCAGATATACTGCAATCTCGCGGACAATGAAGCCCGCCTCGCCTACGAGACGGCGATAACCTGGCAGGCAACGCGTCTCTACAGAACAGAATGCGTAACAAAACTCCTCCCGTTTCATCCAGCGATAGCCGGGGACCCAGGCTGGCGTATTGAACTGCGCAATGAAGAAAAGCAGCCAATCTATCTCTCTGAGATGAATTACTATTCCGATCTGCCCCGCTTCTACACCTGCCAGGACATCTCTTTTAACTGCACAAGTCTCCAAATGAAAGGCGCCGTCAATCAGCGCATCTTTGACTGTCCAGCCGCAGGAGGCTTTGTGCTGACAGACTGGCGGGCTCAAATGGACGCGCTTTTCACAAAGGACGAGATGGTCTGCTACAAAAGCCCTGAGGAAATCCCAGAGCTTATCCGCTTCTACCTTGCGCACGGAAGCATTCGCCGCGCCTTTGCGAAAAAGGCGAGAAAACGCGTTCTCGCCTGTCATACCTGGGAAAACAGACTAGACTCTCTCCTCTCAACCATGCGTGCGGTCTACGGACAGTGACCTGTATTCTTTGCCAAATGCCGTGGTTTGCGAAAAGCCTGGCCCATTTCCCAGAAAATTGAGCAGACGCAACTGCCGACTCTTTTCGTAGCAAACTACCATGACCGATCCCATCCTCATCGTGCAGATGCAGCGCATGGGGGATCTCATCCTCTCCTTCCCCCTCATTGTCGACCGTATGCTCGCGGAGCCGAAGACCCCGATCTGGCTTGTCGCTGAGGAAATCTTCTACGCCCCGCTCCTTCGTCTTGCGCCGCCTGTCACCTTCTTTCCCCCAAGCCATCTCCCACAGCTTGTGCAAAAGCCCTTTTCCTGCGTCATCAATATCAGCTCGCGGCCCGAGGCAGCGCGCTTTTTAGGAGAGGTGCGCGCGGACATAAAACTTGGGCCACTCGCAACAGAGGGTGCGCACAGAGTCAACGGTTTCTGGCATCTCTACCGCCACTCCCTGACCCAAAACAACCGCCACAATACCTTCCACTGGGCCGATCTCAACCGGCTCGACCTCTACAGGCACATACGGGATATCCCCCAAAGAGGACACAGAATACGGGCAAAACAGAGCCGGCGCATCGGTCTTGTTCTTGGCGCAAGCGAGAGCAGTAAGCATCCTGATGTATCCTTCTGGACACTGCTTGCAAAAACACTCGTTCGCTGTGGCTATCTGCCCTTTCTCTTTGGCGGGCCAGGGGAAGCGGCAATGGGCGAGGCCGTTGCCCGCGCGGCCGGCATACCAGGTGCCAATCTCTGCGGCAAACTGAGCGTAGACGACCTTGCAGCCTGGTTTTCCACCCTTGCCCTGTGCATAAGCCCAGACACAGGGCCCATGCATCTTGCCGACTGGTTAAGCGTCCCAGTACTCAATCTCTCAATGGGCCCTGTCAGAGCCCTGGAAACTGGCCCCTATTCACAAGGGCAGTGGATACTCAAACCTGCCATGAGCTGCGCAGGCTGCTGGCAGTGCGACGAAAAAAAGTTTCGCTGCAAAAAGAAATTTCGCGCAACAAAGGTCGCACACTGCGCCCTCGCCCTGCTCAGCGAATCCCAATGCGATCCCAAGCCTTCGCTCACTCTCCTTAAAAGCGCGCGCTCTGACAAGCTCTATACTGCAGACTATGGCAGAGAGCAGAACTGCCAGACAATCTTAGACAGGGTACAGCGGAGGCTTTTTCTCTCTCTTTGGGAAGGGACATCCAGCGCAGATGTACCGGATCTCACGGACCTCACGGAACTCATGGATCTTGCGCGCACCCACCCTCGCCTCATAGCCCTCATGGAAAAACATCTCGACCTTCTCTGCGCAAAAGTTCTGCTCGCAACCCGCGGAATACAGAAGGCGATCGCACATGGTCTTTTCCTGCGAACAATGCCGGCACTCAGACTCTTTACAGGCTTTCTTGAAAGCTATCTCCAAAATTACGACATGTCGCCCAAGTCCTTGGATACAGTCTGCACTTGGCTTGTCTGGTTTAGAGACTCTCTGCGCATAGTTTTGTCTTCGTCAACTCCCCCCACCTAAGGCCTTCGGCGTTTGAGCTCGGAGCTTGTACAAGCTCAAGTTGTCTAGTACTGGCATAGCAAAGTTCGAGTGTATCGTATGCGCTCTACTGCCCTTGCAGCGTAGGGGGGCCCACCATATTTTTACAACACGGACTTAGAGAAGGCAGTACTAACCTAAGTTTTTCGAAAACTACGTGTACGAGTGACACTCTGGTTCGTGGCTCTGAGCAGGCTCTGTAAAAGTCTGGATTCACAACAAAGTCTTCAGTGGCTTCGGGGGCTTCGGGTAACGAACTCGTTATCGCAAGAGAGGAGGGACGAACCTTGAGAGAATTCAACATTTGAGGAGAGAAATGCATGTCTCTGCCTACACAATATGTCAGTACATACGTATACGACGAATATCTAACATCGCTTGGTGATGTCCAAAACATTGTCAGTGGTGGCGTTGCCATCAACACCACCATAGAAGCGGGTTACCAGTATATCTTCAAGGGTGGAATTGCGAGCATCACAAATATGTCTGGTGCTGCACTTCAGACGGTTTTTTCAGGCGGAAAATCCTTCAGCACAGTTATCTCCAACGGTGCTTCCCAATATGTGGATTCCCGTGGCTTGGCTGTCTCCACATATATTTTTTCAGGCGGACATCAACGTATCTTTTCAGGATCAGCAAGCTGCACCACAGTTAACGCAAACGGCGTGCAGTATATCAACCCAGGGGGTGTCGCCAACCAAACCCTGCTCCAAAGTGGCATTCAAGAAGTATACGCCAAAGGTACTGCCAAATTCACATGGGTAAACGGTGGCACACAAAAAATCCAAGGTGGATACGACAGTGCCACTGACACATACATCTATGGAGTAGCGAGCGACACCTATATTGTAAATAGGGGAATTCAGCATGTGTCAGAAGGAGGAAAAGCCATTAAAACCTGCATCAGCAGCGGCGGTGTGGCACACATTTCCTCTGGAGGCATTGTCCAGTCAGCCCATATCAGCAGCGGCGGCGCTCAAATGATCAGTGCCGGCGGCAGTGCAAGAAAAACCACCATCAGCAGAGGTGGCTTGCAAAACATCTTGGCAGACGGCAAAACCCTTTCCACCATTGTCAGCAGTGGTGGATTAGAAACGGTCATGGCTAACGCCTTTGCCTCAAGAACCCATATCCGCACAGGCGCAAGCCAGGTGATAAACACTGACGGCATAACCAAGGGCAGCATTGTGAGCGCTGGTGGCACTCAGATCGTGAACAAGGGTGGACTGGATCGAAACAGCACTATCAAGAATCTAGGGTATCAATTGGTAAACGGAGGATCTGTTACCTCGACTACTGTCAGCGGATGGCAGGAGTTGGTTGCTGAAAGCGTTGCCAGCAATGTTCGAATCAAATCAGGTGGAAGCCAAAGCGTACGCACCAATTCCAATGGCTCAGCTCTTAATACCGTAGTTGAAGCAGGTGGAACCCAGATTGTCACATCAGGCGGCATTGCATTGCGAACCCAAATGCAGAAATCGGCAACCGATGGAACAAAAGCCTACCAGATCGTCGAAGAAGGCGGCATTGCCAGTGAAACAATTATCAGCAGAGGCGGCATTCAAGATGTAGCTTCTGGCGGAATTGCTGCCGGCACCACTATCCATTCTGCTGGGTCTCAAATCGTCCGCCGAGGCTTCTTCTGGGATCTCCCAGGAACCGCTTCAGGCACTGTCATAAACGGTGGCTCACAAATTGTCAGTTCAGGTGCCTCAGTCACAGAAACCATTGTGTCCACTGGAGGCAAACAAATCATTAAACCTCAGGGTTCAGCAAATAATACTGTGTTGAAACGCGGCTCAGCTGTGATCTCAAGCGGTGGTGTTGCAACCGACATTACGGTATCAAGTGGAGGCGTTCTCAAAGCCAATAAAAAAGCCCAAATCACAAGTGTCACTGTGGCCAGTGGTGGCAAAGTGATCGGACTCGCCGTTATGAGTGGTGACACCCTCACTGTCGAAAAAGGCGGAAAAGTGTCGTCTCTCATCGTTTCTTCTGGAGCAAAGTGCGCAATCTCCAAAGGAGGAATACTTGTAGGCTCAAACACAATCAGCAAAGGCACACTCACAGGCAACGCTAAACTCAACTCAAAGGCTGAACTTATAGTCGCTTCAGGAAAAATGAGTTCGCTCACCCTTGATGCAAGCAATGCCAAACTGACGGTACAAGGTGTCAACACCGTTTTGAAAAACCTCACAACCAATGCCAGCACAACAACGACATTTGATATCAGATCCGTTGGTGTGGAAAACACTAAACCAATGCTGTCTCTCTCCACAAGCCAAATGCAGACCGGCAAGTTTGCTATCACCGTCAAAAAGGCCCAGACCATGGGCACCTATACACTCACAAACAACATGCAACTTGCAAACAACCAAACCTTTACCGTCAAACTTGAGGGCGCAAGTTCACCTTCCTCTATTACCCCAACAGTAAACAATGAGGGGGTAGCGATGCATGGCGTAAGCTACAAGGTTTCAAGTTTTACCAAGAGTGACGAAACACGTGTTAGCGTTGAGCTTACTCCAATAGAAGGCAACATCAACCAAAGCGGCACAGATAATTGCGACATTTTCCTAGGTGGTAGCTCAAGCAGTGGTACAACCTTCTCAGGAAAAGATGGTCGAGATGTGATTGTCTATTCTGGAGATCCTCTTAGTGGTGTCAATGATATCATTGCGGCCACAGATGGTACCATGACACTGCTCTTCAACAATCTCACCTCAAGCCAGGTTAAGTCACAGAAAAGCGGCGACGACAGAGTCTTCAAGTTTACCAATGGCGCTACAGTGACTGTTAAAAATTGGAACAACAACACACACAATATCGTGTATAACTCAGGATCATTGAACGCATTCAATGACTATCTCTCAACAGCTTCTCCAACCAAGGAGAAGACCACAGCAGCTTTCCACGAGGTATGGCGTAGTGCCAATTTGGCCTCTGTGTAGAGGTACACGTATCATAGCAAAAGGCTCCGCAGCGCAACGGAGCCTTTTGCTATGGACTCATAAGAAAATAACTTGTACACGATGATGAGATAATTTTTTTGAAAATGAATTTTATTTATGATCTCACAATCTGCAATCTGCGGGAAATACCTGAAGAAGGTAACTATTCAGAACCCCAATGAGGCAAAGCTGAGATGTCCAATTGTTTCCGCTCACTGGGGTACGGCGACGACCGAAGGGCTAGATGCGGGTTCCGCCCCCAATCTCCACGAGGCTACGATTTCTCTTCCGCTCGCTCCTCTGGCAGGAGTCTCATGGGACTTCTCCAGTCCTTAGTGTACTAAACCTGAGACTCTCTTAAGCGTACGTCCTTTCGATAGGGCTAGAAACGGAGCGTATTGACCCTCTCACCCCCAATACATTGCAAGGCCCAAGCTGTTTTAACAAAGGATGCTTTATGGCCTTGTACGAGCCTAAGCGTACCTCTTTCCCTGTCGCTCATGCTCACGTACCAGGAAGCTCTTTGCCTATCGTACGATTTGCCGATTTACCGATTTACTGATTTACTTAGACGCGTCCCAGCCTCTTCGTGCGCCTCTCTGCTTTATACTTGGCCGCATAATGATTTTCCCACGCAAGCCAATGGAGAATAGCCTCAAGTACTCGGCGCGGGAAGAATCATTGTGACGTCGAGTAGAGCGTACTACACCTTTCTAGAAATTCTATAGCAAGCAGAGTGACCGCCGGCTGCGGGCTAATACGATACAATTTCCCAAGCTTAAAACCAAATTTCCCAGAATCAGAATAAACTCTCTCTCAGGATGGGCTTAATGGCTACTTC
>JAFTDR010000217.1 GCA_017454105.1 Desulfovibrionaceae bacterium
CATTGCCATCAACCGCATAAGCGATTCTTTCGCCTCTATGGATGTGGACCGCTTTAGCAATCTGCACGACTAATGACCCGTTTTGCTCTTATCCCGATAGAAAGTCGCACGGCAAAGAATACGCGTCTCTCGTGCTTTTTCACACGGAAGCAGGCGCTCCAAATCCTTCCCCCTCACCATAAAAACCTTCTGGGCATTCCAGAATTGTATCGCTAGGAGGCCCAATGCTCATTGCGCTGATTGCCTTTCCTCTAGCCATGGGCCTTGTCATGCTTCTCTTTGGCCGCGCCCTGCTCTGCAGGCTTCTTTTACCTTTGACCGCTATTGGACACTCGGCACTTACGGCAGGCATTGCCTGGCAAATTGCCCAAGGAGCGACTCCACGCGCTCTTGACGGCATGCTCGCTCCCGATGCGCTCGGCGTCCTTTTTCTTAGCCTCGCAAGCATTCTCTTTCTGATTGTCTCCTTCTACGCGGTCTCCTACCTACGCGAAGAGGAGCGCATTGGCATCCACACCAATATTCTCCTGGATCACGGCCAATTCACCAATCAGCCGGAACGCCGTTTTGCGGCTTTTCTCTGCTTCTTTCTCGCCTCAATGAGCCTTGTAACCATCACGCCGCACATGGGCGTGCAATGGGTGAGCATCGAGGCGACCACGCTTTCCAGTGCGCCGCTCATCTACTTTCACCGCCACAAAAGCTCCCTTGAAGCAACCTGGAAATATCTTATCATCTGCTCAGTGGGCATAGCCCTGGCCTTGCTCGGCAATATTCTTTTATCCGTCGCCTTTTACTCCCCAACGGTGCAGCCAGACGAAGGTTTTGATCAGGTATCCTGGTTCATAGCCCACGCCGGCTCGGCCGATCCCACATGGCTTAAGGCGGCCTTTGTCTTTCTGCTCGCAGGCTACGGCACAAAGATGGGCTTAGCTCCCCTGCACAACTGGCTCCCCGATGCCCATAGCCAAGCGCCCTCTCTCGTCTCAGCCCTGCTTTCGGGCGCGCTCTTAAACTGCGCCATGCTCGGCCTTCTGCGCGGCCATCAGATTATGCAGGCTGCCCATTTAGGAGAAGTCTCCTCGCAGATGCTCATCTTTCTTGGCGTAGTCTCCCTTGTGACCGCAGCCATCTTCATCGTTGGCCAGGGACACTACAAACGGCTTCTGGCCTACTCAAGTGTCGAGCATATGGGGATCCTGGCCATTGGTATTGGCGTTGGCGGGGTGGCCTGTCAGGGAGCAATGCTCCATGCCGTAGTCCATTCCTTCACGAAATGTCTGCTCTTTTTGCTCTCAGGCAATATCCTAGCCCGCTACCATACCTATTCAAGCTATGATGTGCGCGGACTGCGCTGGACCATGCCTATCACAGGTGCCCTCTGGACTGCAGGCTTCTTCGCCATTGCCGGCTCTCCGCCTTTCGGACTTTTTGTCAGTGAAATGCTCATTCTCAAAGGAATTCTTGCCAAGGGCAGCATTGCGCTTGCGGTAGCCTATCTTGTGCTTTTGGCCATCATCTTTGTCGGCCTCTCCGTTGCCTGTCTGCGCATGGTGCAGGGAAACCGGCCGCTCGATATGCCCAAAACTCCCAAGGAACCCTGGCTCAGTGTTTTGCCTCCCATGGTGCTTGCTCTCACTGTCTTAGCCCTCGGTCTCTATATTCCCGAGCCGCTCTGGAACTTTTTGCTGCGGGCTCAGGCCCTTATCGGTTAGGAGATGCCGCATGAGCGACCATATATCCTTTGCCTACACGCATGCCCTCGCGCTTGCGGCTCTCCCTTGTCTCTCAAGTGAGAACTTTGCCCAGGAACTTGCCGCTGAACTTGGGATGGGCCAACGGCTCCTTGCCTTGACAGCTCTTTCGGAAGAGACGGAAGGCGCTCGTCTCATCGCTCTCCTTGCTCTGGACGACAAAAGAACTCTTTCCGCTTTCTCCTCAATGCCTCTCAAAAGCCTCCCCTCGCTTGCCGAACGCTTCCCTGAAACACAGCTTTTTGAGCGCGAGCTTGCCGAAGACTTTGGGCTAAAAATCATCGGCCATCCCTGGCTTAAGCCTGTGCGCAAAACGCCAGACAGTGGTCTTACGGAGGGCAAGCGCTATCCTTTCTTCCGCAGCGAAGGCAGAGAGGTGCATGAGGTGGCTGTCGGCCCTGTGCATGCCGGCATCATTGAGCCAGGACACTTCCGTTTCCAGTGCTTTGGCGAAAATGTCCTGCATCTTGAAATCGCCCTTGGCTATCAGCACAGAGGGTTGGAAAAACTCATCCTAAACGCTGGTCCAGTGAGACGCCGGGCACTTATCGAATGCGCGGCTGGAGACACAAGCATTGGGCATGCGCTCGCCTATGCTCTTGTCCTTGAGCGTCTTTCAGGTTTGCGCGTAAGCGAGCAGAGCCAGCATGCGCGCACCCTCGCTCTCGAACTTGAGCGCCTTGCCAACCATATTGGCGATCTCGGAGCCATTGCCGGAGACACAGGCTTTCTGCCGACATCTTCCTGGAACGGACGCATCCGGGGTGATGTACTGACAATGACGGCCATCATCACGGGCAACCGTTTTGGCCGGGGGCACATAGCCTTAGGCGGTGTGGCCAATGATCTTGATTCGGCCAAGCTTTCCGATCTAAGCGAGCGCTTAGAGCGGGCGAGAGCCGATGCCTTAGGCTCAGTCAAGGTTATGCTGAAAAGCGCAAGTGTTTTGGAACGACTGCAGGGCACAGGCGCGCTTGCGCCAAAAGACGCGAAGGCACTTGGTCTTGTGGGTGTCTCAGCAAGAGCCTGCGGTCTGGATCGTGATGCGAGAATGAATGCGCCAATGCGACCGGAGCTGAACTTTGTTCCGGCAAAGGCGTCCTCAGGCGATGTTCTCGCGCGCGTCCTTGTGCGTGAAGAAGAGATGCGCGCATCCTTTGCCATGGTGGAAGACGATCTCTGCGCTCTTGAAGAACTCAATCACCCCTGCCCGCAACCAGCTAACTGCCCTCCCCTGCCGGCAAGTAGCCTTGCCGTAGCCCAAGTGGAAGGCTTTCGTGGCGAAATCGTTCATCTTGCCGTAACTGGGGAGAAGGGCGAAATTGTCCGCTACAAAATTATTGATCCCTCCTTCCACAACTGGCCAGGCCTTTCCCTTGCGCTACGCGGAAACCAAATCTCCGACTTTCCACTCTGCAATAAGAGTTTCAATCTCTCATACTGCGGTCACGACCTGTGAGGCCCACAATGTTCGGCATTCTCAAAGAACGTATCCATCAAAAATACCGCACTCTCGACTATCCGGCAAAAGAGCCTTTTTTGCCCGAGCGCTACCGCGGCAGACCTGAACTCACCTCCGTAGACTGCGGCCAATGCAGACTCTGCCTTGAAGCCTGTCCGAGCGGGGCGATACGCAGGGAGGGCGCAGACTTGCGCCTTGATCTTGGCCGATGTATCTTCTGCGGAGCCTGTGAAAAAGCCTGTCCCAAAGGAGCCATTCACTATACCCGCGACTATAAAGTTGCCGCATTCACGCGCGAGGACCTTATCCTTACATCCTCCGCGCAAAAGCTTGCTCCTCCAAAGTCAAAAAGCGAAAGAAAGCCACTCTTTACGCGCTCGCTCAAACTCCGCGAGGTATGCTGCGGAGGCTGCGCGGCCTGCGAGGCTGACACCAATGTTCTTGGAACATTGCTCTATGATCTTGGCCGCTTTGGCATCGACTTTGTGGCCTCGCCCCGCCATGCCGACGGAATCCTTGTGACCGGCCCTGTGACCCAAAATATGGCGCAGGCCCTCTTTGACACCTACAGGGCAGTACCTGACCCGCGCATCGTCATTGCAGTTGGAAGCTGCGCCATTTCGGGCGGCCTTTTTGCCGAGAGCCCCGAGTGCCTTGGCGGCATTCCGAAAGAAATTCCTGTAGACCTCTATGTTCCAGGCTGCCCCCCAAATCCATGGAGTATCCTTTCGGGACTCCTTGCCCTGCAGAAAATACGCTAAGAGCCGTCAATAAAGACAAAAGCCCACTTGGCCGGCACAATGTGTCTTCCTGCGCCAATACAAGCGTGCGGGAAATCAGCATATACTCGAACTGGGCAGAAAGAAAACTTGAGAAGGATTTTTGAACCAAGAGAGTCTGCTTCTGCATCGTCAAAGCGATGTACTTTGCAGACTCTCACAAGCGTAAAAAAAACGTATGCGCGCACTCTCATCGGTACTCTACTCCAGACAGAAAAAAGATCCTCGTGTGCGGATTACAATACTATCGGTCAATTCATGCGCGTTCTCGTATTGGCTTCGCTAAGTCCGTGTATACAAAGATGGTGAGGGCATTCCTACGTCGTCAAGCTCGTTTTGCGTACAAGATACACACGAACTTGGGTTGGCCAGTACTAGCTGAAATCCTCGCGATACAAAGCTTGGCTTATGTGAGATTAGCGACGTACGAAAAGGATGCAATGCCTGAAGAACTGTAAAGCGTGAGGCACGCCTGGTTCTTTGCGGTTTGAGAGCGTAAGCGATGTGTCCGCTCACGGGTGTACGATGCAATGCGCCTTTTTGCGTACTCTCCAGGCATCTCACAAACGACAGAAATATACTCAGCCTCATAAAGATTTTCCCCAAGGTAGACGATGTCAGAGTGTAACTCTAAGCGTTTTGCGGAAAATCAATGTGCGGTCGAGTATAATACCTTTGAAGAACTATGAAATCCGCGTAGTGCCCCTGACCCGTACGCAGATACTGAGCGCTATTATGCCAATCCGTACACGCAGAAAAAAATATAAGCATGCGTGGTCTGAGATTCCGGAACAATGCGGGGTGTAACTCAACAGTGGCAACTTTTTTTCTGACCGCAGTATATACGGGGTGACCCAAAACAAACATTGGTCGGCACGGGAAAAATCTGTGTGACTCCGCTGTCAAACAAAGATCGCAGTATGTTGAAGGCACACCGTACCCACGTGAGCGGATACCTCGAAGCTCCATGTCTCTTAAGCGCCACACTTGCAATAGGCTAGTTTTCATGAAAAAATATAGCTCTATTTCCCAACCATTTATAGCGAAACGGACCTATTTAGCTACAGAGGTTCTTTTTGAGTTGGAAGATCAGAAGGAGTGCGACGCTCCTCCGTGCAGCGAACTCGACTTAGCGGGAA
Organism: Desulfovibrionaceae bacterium; assembly: GCA_017454105.1. Lineage (GTDB taxonomy): Bacteria > Desulfobacterota > Desulfovibrionia > Desulfovibrionales > Desulfovibrionaceae > Desulfovibrio. Next base: position 5,135 of record JAFTDR010000217.1, read on the forward strand.
TTTACGATATATTTTTCTAATTTGTGCAAGCGAACTGCCACTGAAAAGGAAATTTTCCATGAATATCAATGTCAGTATACTTGAGCAAATGCTGGAAGGCGAAATAGAACGCAATGCATCTCTTCTCCCCTATCCCAATGATAAAAAGAGAAGAAAGTCTGCGGCATTCGTCATCTTCTGTATGGCCAAACGCCTTGGGAAAACAATTGAGGAAGTTCTTGATTGGTTTACTGATGGCGGGCAAGATGCTGGTGTGGACGGCTTGTATTTTGAGGCGACAAACCACGGCGAACTCTATGTCAGCCTATTTCAGGGAAAATATTACACAAATTTGGATGGAAAAAACGCTTTCTCTGAAAATGCTGTTGAAAAGGTTCTTTCCACAATCTATAAAATATTCGATCCGTCTAAGGGCATAGATGTCAACGACAAGTTACGCCCCAAATTAGAAGAGGTGCGCTCATTTATTCGTGACGGATATGTCCCTGTGGTACACGTCATTCTTTGCAGTAACGGAGAATCATGGAACAAGCATACACAGAGCGTACTGGATGCAGCGCAGTTACCGCAAAATCAAGTGACATGGGAACATTTTAATCATGACAGTATTATTTCTCTTCTCAGAACTCCTCCAGTAATAAATATAGGCTTACAACTTCGAGGAAAAAGCATTTACGAAAAGTATAAGGAAAAAAATGTACTCATAGGGAAAGTAAATGTCGCAGAAATCGCACGTCTCATGGATACATATGGCAATTGTCTGCTGGAGGGCAATATACGTCGTTTCCTTGGTATAACAGCAATCAATGCCACACTTATGGATTTAGAACGGCGTGATGATTTTTACTTTCTTAATAACGGAATAACTATTGTCTGTAATAAGATGTCCTACAATGCTCTGCAGCAGGAAGACCATCTTGTTAAGCTTGACGATGCACGAATCATCAACGGAGGGCAGACTTCAAAGACAATTGCAAAAGCCTTACATGCGGACGCAAACGCGCAGCAGAATTTCTCCACATGCTTCGTATTGTTACGCATATACGAAATCAACGATTCCGACAAAGATATCATTCGCGCAGTCACACTCGCAACAAACAGTCAGAATCCTGTGGATCTGAGCGTTCTCCATTCAAATGATGATTGCCAGAAAGAACTTGAGATTGGGCTGAAGCAGCTAGGGTTCACATACAGGCGGCATAAGGAATATGGTGTTACAGGCAGTGACGTGCTTGCAAGTAGCGTAGTGGCAGAAGCGGCACTTGCTATCTGGAGATACGCGCCACACCAGGCTAAGTATAGACGCAGCGAACACCTTGGTACACTGTACGAAAAAATATTTACAGGGCTTAACCCAGCGCAGGCTGCCATAGGTGTTCTGATATTTAGGCATGTGGATAATCTCCGCAAGCGCCCAGAGAGTAAGAATCCACCGAATTTCCTACCATATGCCACCCATTATATCGCCATGATACTTGGCATGGAACTTCAAAAAATCTGCGGCGAAGTGACAATGCAAACGTACCAACAGTGCAGGAACTACCTAGAACAGAATTTTCTCAACTTGTACGCAAAGGCATTGGAGCAGATTACCCTCGCCCTAAAAGATCTATACAGAGAAATCTCCCAGTTATCACTTCAGCAGCTTGCCGCTACGTTCCGCAGGGGGGATCTCATTCAGGCAATTGTACACAGCGTCAACGGACACAAGTGAAACAGGTACACTTTTGCCAATTCATTTTTCTCTGATTCCGATTAAAAACTCCAGGCTCACCATCGAGCCTTTCTGCCCGTTGAACACATAAGCGTGCGATTCAATTTCTCCTGACGATTTCAAGTATCGGACCTGAAGTTTTGGGTTATGAGCTGGATCGGCAGGATTGTACTTGAGGTTTGGTTTCGCTTCAGTGATGAAGGATTACGCGGCGTGTTCCAGGATCATGCTTTTTTCGTGTTATCCTCGCCATGCAGTAGGCGCATATGTACCCTTGCTCCCGAAGCATACTCTGTTGTCCTCGCAGGTCGCATCTCGAATCTACCTGAAGCCGAAAATCGGTATCACGGTTTCAATCTCCTATCTCGACAGGTTTCTGCCCATACATCACAAGGTCGCTATTAAGTCCTATCACTGAAGGTATATTTCCGGTCTTCTCGGCAAGTTTTTTTATGGCTTCACGTCCAGCGGCAAATTCCTCCTGGAGCAGAAGACGGTCGATTCTCTCCAGTTCGCGGCTAACTTCCACGTTTCAGGAGTTCTGAAGCATCCATGCCATATGATCGTGATGGATGAGTCGGCTGCTCCCCGTCATCTGTCATAACCCAGATGTTTTGAGGAAGGACATTTGACAATATCAATGGAGAATGCGTTGTGATGAGAAATTGAACGTTAGGGAAGATATGTTGCAGTCTGTCTATC
>JAFTDR010000019.1 GCA_017454105.1 Desulfovibrionaceae bacterium
AGATGTCCAAAGAGGGTGCGGAGCCGACGGGGAATGTCGCTGCCTGCCCGTACATTGCTTACCCACGAAACCTATCGAAGATCCGAAAAAATTGACATTTTTAGTGTCAAGAAACCCAACAGGGTTGCAGCCCTATTTTTCACTGTCTCATCTTTGCTGGAAATGCGCAAGCTAAGGTATACTCTTAAACTTTTTTTCTGCCCAGAGTATATTCTCAGCAGCAAAACGGTTTTTCCCATCACCTGTCATGAAAACAGATGGCTCAAAGGACTTGATGGACAATCATTGTGCGGCCGAGCATACACGAACTGAGACAAGTCTGTACTATTACGGTTCTACTGGTTGATTGCAATAGACTGGGGGAGTTTATGGCAGAGAGGCCAGATACTCTCACAGTGCGGGACGCCACTCATTGCAATCAACTTCTCGAATTGTAATATTGTCTATAAAAACAAGTTCTTCTCAATGAGCAAGGAAAAACAGGAGCTATACCGGCCGCATACTAGTTTTTTCAGGACATCTGTCGGCACCCAGAGGGCTACTTCGTGTCGCGGGAAGAATTATTGTGACGCCGAATTATATACTTAAGCCACAAAAAAAGTGACGCTGCCCGATGTGTACGGTTCCCGGAACAAGAGGCTTCGTAGCGAAACGAATCGCAACTTTCTTTCTGCCCGCATCATAGTTTTCCAAAGCAACGTAGTATACGTAAGCCAGAAACAGACTGACGTTTTTGCGAACGGAAGTCAGCACTCAAGTCTTGCCAAGTGACAACTTTTTTTTCTGACCCTAGTCAACAATTCGAGCTGTTTATTGCAATGCGTGCCTACCTCGAACTATGGCAGAATCTGGCAGTCTCTTGCGAGCAAAGAGACGCGAAGAATCCGTGTTGCGCCCCTGCTCTCATGAAAAGAACTTGCCCGTCTCGGAAAAAAAACAATCTCTTCCGACTCGGGCAAGTATTGCGCAAAGACAAACTACAGATTTTTAAGCAAAACCGAATAGAAAGATAAGGAATCAACTCTTTCTTTCATCTCAAAAGCGCTGATACAAACAAGATCTCTGTACTTGGAAAGCAGCTGAAGGAGCAGTCTGCGAATCCCTTGCACAACGGCTGGCTGATTGCTGTACCCGTGATCCAAGACCCGGGAGAAAATTGCCAGGGACGACTCAAGATCCGCGAGCCCTTCCTCTGCGTCAAGCGGGGCATTAAACGGCCCAGACTCTCCTTGCACTGCACGCACACCCTGTGGCGTCCAGCCATTCAAATACTCTATTGCACGGGCGCGATCGAGCAGAGCAAGGACAAAAACACGATCACTCACTGCGTCCAGCGAAACAGTGTTTGCTTCTGTGTCTGCCTCAGAGTCTTTGGTGAGCCACTCCCGATTGATACACATGGTGTCCAGTGTGAGCGGCAGTCCCTGCTCAAAGAAGGCAGAGAGAACGCTCGCAGGTCTTTTGTTCGCACCAAGCTCAGGATACGGGGGGAGAATAAGATCCGGGTTTCCTCTGCGGATTGCGGCATACGCTTCATAGAGGAAGTCAGGACTGACACGCTCAACACGCTCTATGAAGGTCACATACCTTGCCTGCGCTTGAGTAAGACAAAGACTGCGCGTTTTTGCCTGAGAGACCGTGGGGGGAATGTGGCAGACCTGCACAGTGGGATAGACATCCGCTAGGTCATCGAGATCTGCGGCTAGAGCTGCGTTGCCGCTCCTGTCAACCAGGAGACACTCAAAGTCGAAACGCACCCCCTCGATAAGTGTGCGTATGCGGCTTGCATAAAACGCACGATCCGTTTCCGTATCATAGGACGTATCACCACCGAGAGTGATGCATACGGTCATGACAGGGGTGCAGGGCAACATGGCTAGGCCAGTATACACAAAGGCCTCGGCACTTGTGTTCTGAAAAGACTTGAAGAGCACATTGGTCTCCGCTCGCAACACTCTGCCCCTGCGTGGAAAGAACTGCCGTTCGATGATTTCCTGGGCAATAAAGGGAAAGGCTGCGAAGGAGGAGAGCAGATCACGGGTTAGGAAGGCATCGAGGCTTCCCTGCGAGCGTTTTTCCCGAATCATGCGGACAAAGTCTGGATAGGCTGTCTGAAAGCGTGACTGCACATAGTCTATGAGTTCTGGAGAGGCGAGTGAGAGGTGATGGGCTCTGTAGAAGCCCACAATTGTCTGCACAGAGTGCGCAAAGGCTGTCCCCTCATCCATGGCAGAGGCTGAGCAGCTCCTGCTACCCCAGGTTAATCCAGGATTGACTCCATGGTCAGCCGCTGAACTATCAGAAAGACCAGAGTGAGAAGTAGTAGTGCCAGGACCGACTTCCCTCTCCTCACTCACTGTCTCTCGTCCCCACTCGGCATACGGACGCGAATGGCTCTTTTTCCTTTTCGTATCGTTTGCCAGGTTCTGCGCAAGAATCGCTGTTTTTTTCGAGGGATGGAGAAGCTGGAGCAGAAGATCCGTTGCGTCATACGAGTGCAGACACTGCACCTTGATTGCGTAGCTGCGTAAAAGCGAGGTCTTGCAGACCGTGTTCTCAAGACCTGTGCCAGCAATCGCTTCAGACAAAAATGCTCTGACAGCTGATTTGCGGGGGAGGATCGCGCTTTTGCCAATACCGCAGAGTACGACGCCGCATTCCTCGTTTTTGAGCGTTTTTACGATTTTGTGCGCAACCCCTGGCACAAGAACGCAGCCAGGTCTAAGAAAAACAGCATACTCGCCCTGGGCCATCTCAAGGCCCGCATCGCAGCATTGCCAATAGGATACCGCGTCATCCACGCGGTACTCACGGATACACCAGGGCTCTTTGCGAACATAGTCCTGCACTGTCGGCAAGAGGGTGTCGTCATTCAGCACAAGAATAATCTCGTAGCGCACAAGCTGCTCAGAAAGAATGCTCTCAACCGTCGCGGTCAAGAGTCTGTCGTCATCGCCGACAGGGAGAATAAATGAAAGATGCGGTATACCGTCTGCCGCACGCGGGCTAGGCAAGGGAATGCGCTTTCGCGGAGGATTGGGCGCGGCATAGAGGACATGTTTGCCATTGTGGCAGCCAAGATAGAAATCGTAGCCGCGCAGGACCTTGTGGACACGCAAAAGAGTGTCCAGCCAAAGAGCAGTCTCTTGCAGCACAAGTTCCACAGCCGGTCTGTACCAGGCAATGCTTGGAAGATACTGGTTGATTGTCTCAGGTGTGCAGTTCTCAAGACAGCGTATCCGCCGGCAGAACTTTGTCGCTGTCTCCGCATAGGGATAGAGGGTCTCGTCAATCGCAGGATGCGCAAAGGCCTTGTACGCCGAATCAGAGAAAAATGCCCCATCCCCTGTACACTGCCCCCGAACGAGCCCGAGAAAGACCTGTCGACTCGCCTCATCAGCAAAGAAATCATAGGCGTAAAGCAACTCGTGTTTATGCTCAAGCCAGAGTTCTGGATACTGCGCAATCGTTCTCTCGGTCACACGAGGCAGGCGCTTTAAGCGCATACGGAAAAGCTGCTCTGAATCAAAATCACTGCGCAGAGGATGGCGTATTGCCCCACCTTCAAGTTCACGCACAAGCTGAGCGCGGGTAAAGGCGTTCAGCGAGGATGCGGCCTCATCGTATTCCAAAAACGTTGGGGGATGCGGGAGCCCTTCGCAGAGAACAGGCTCTTCCATCACAGAGGGAGCAAATTCCCTGTCGTCTTTCTTAAGCCCCAGTGTGCAGACACCGTCCGCTGAAACCTGAACGCAGTTCACACCAACACAGGCATAGGGTTCTTCAATCACCTGCACCTGCACAGCAGACGCTTCGCCACTTGGCTCACTCATCTCCAGCCATTCAGGCCGATCACCCGGCACGTCCGTATCTCCCTTCCAGGCCGCCTCTCCACCCAAGGGAAAGGCCAGACGCAGGGAAAAAGAGAGAACTTTGCGCAATTCCCGCAGCTTCTCAAAGAGCAGTGCGGCCTTGGCCGCACAGGAGGGTGCGTGATTCACCGTGACCTGACAGAAGAAGCCCCTCTCAACGATGAGGGCAATCAGATACGAAAGCTTCTGGAGTTCCGCGTACTTGCAATGGACGGAAAGACGCACAAAGAGGCTTCCAGGGCTCTGTGTGGCCAAAAGGTCACTGTAGTACCTGTTTGAGCGTATGCCATTGGTGTCGAGGACTATGCGCGTATTCCGTCCGCTTGCGCTGATATAGCCCACAAGCTCTTTGAAATGCGGATGAATTGTCGGCTCACCGCCAAAGAAACGGAAAATATACTGCGAACGGTTGAGGGAGAGCAGAGCATAGGCGGTTTCCAGGAGTGCTTCTCGAGGATATCGTTCATGGAAGGATGTACTCGGCGCAGAACTGTATTCCGTCTCGTGGTTTAGGCCATCCAGAAGGTGCCAGTTGATATAAAGATCTGAGTTGATATCCATCAAGACATCCCTAGAAAAAAAGTCAATAAAGACGCTGCACAGACGTACAAGCTTGCTCGCCAAGGCGTTTAGGCAGAAAATCACGCAGCGCTCGATCGCGAGCAATTGAGCTGGCCCCCCAATAGAAAACAATGGAGACGGCAATTCTTCCCGCTCTTTGCAGCAAGGCTATGCAGACAAGAACATCAGGCAAGAAGAGAGATATACTGGCTCTCCGCCTTCGAGGGTCTTTTGGACGGTTGCCGTTTGACCTGCCAGAGATCCTCGTCTGTGAGATAGCCCAGGGCTTCGTCCGTGTTTTCGTAGACAAAGACCTTTTTCGACGCTTTGGCGAGACCCTTGGGGCAGAGGACCGGGATTCCGACACACTGGTACATCGCAAGCTTCATGGGATTCATGTAGCGCGAGACGTCATCCAGAACGTGCGGCACAAGAGCCACGTGCATTGAGGACAAAAGATCCAAGGTCTCCTGCTCAGTTGTGACGCCATGGTAGAGAACATTTGGCTTGCGCAGAAGCGCGTCGAATTGCTCTGGCACACGCTGGGCTGTGCCTGCAAGGTGCAGGCGCACAGAGGGCAGTTCTGCAATGCTCTGAAGGAGCGCCCAGTCAATGCGGTCGTTCATATTGCCTGAATACCAGATGTGTCGACCAGGAAGAGGCGCGAACTCCTTTTGGGGAGCAGGCGGCAGGGTGTACCAGTTTGGGATGCACAGGACAGACTGTGTTGTGTCGAGAAAATGGCGTGTCTCAAAAAAGCGTCGTGCCGGCTCGCAGTTGAAGATAACTGTCCGCGCATGGGCAAAAAGGCGGTAGTACTGCTCAAGCACAAAGACCTTGCGCCCATCATCCTCGGCCCAGCTCAGCTGATTATCCACGACATCAACGATTTTCTTGTACGGACGCAGGAGATCCTCAAGGACATGGAGTTCCTGCAGAATCGGAAAGAGGACAAGGGTTGTTGTGTCAGGAAGGAGAGCCTGCTGGACAAAATAGCGGAACAAGAGAGAGGGAAGATCGTCTTCGCGCCCATAGACCAGCGTCTTGTAGAGAATGCCGTGGGACTCTACGCCATGGCATTTGCGCAAAAGAAAGTCCTCTTTTCTGCCTCTCTCGTCTGTGTATTCATCGCGGTACTCGTCGCCCACATCATTTGAGTCAGGCGGCACGTGACTCTGTACCGGAAGTTTTGCCAGCAATTCGAGAATGAGAACCCTCTTCTCAGGATACTGTCGCACATAGCTGCGCGCAATCTGATCCACACGCCGCCCATAGAGGCCAGCGTCATGTTGTTTCCAAAGAAGTACAAGTGTTTCAGATGATTGGGGGGATGAGAGAGGGTGTGGCAGGAGCGCATGGAGTTCGGGGACTGGCTTGGCCAGAGCGTACGCTTGCTCATAGGCCGCGTAGGCCCCCTCCAAGGTGGCATCCGCAGGAAGGGTAACTGGTTTTGTATGGTGCAACGCGCGAATAATTTGCGTCGCAAATGTCTGGAGGGTAAAGGGATAGACACCGGCAACATTGCGTATGTCCGCTATGGCCGGAGTATCTGGGGTTGCGACAGGAACTCCCGCCGCAAGGGCATCGAATATCTTGGCCGGAACCTGCATTGTGGTTATGGCCTGACCGGAAGTGTCATGCGCCGGAAAGCCAGTGACAACGACATCCAAGGCTGCAATATCCTGGATATGCTCCCGCAAGGGGACATAGCGTTTCACAATGGCACCGTTTGCTTGGAGGCGCTCAAGCTCCTCAGGAGGTTGAATATCGCCGTAGACATGAAATTCGAGAGGGATGCCCGCTGTGTACTGAATGATGCGAATGGCCTTGGCCAAGGCCACTATGTGCTTATGGTGGCGGACGGTACCGATAAAACCTATCTTTTTGACCGTATGTTCCCCTGGACGAGGAAAAAGCCGGCGTGCCCTGGCATGCCGAACAAGAGTGCCGCCATAGCGTTGTTGAAGTGTTACACTGGCAACCGTTCTGGCCGGAACGGCGGATAAGAGTTCACGGCTTACGTTTAAGCCCGGCGTGTTATAGGCCGTCCGAGCGGTTTGCACCGCGATAAAGGCCTCTTCGTCATCGTCTATGTCCACAATGATTCGGGCAGACGGTCTGGCAACAAGGGAGGCCAGAGAAAAAGAAGGCAAGCGCGGTTTGCAAATCCAGACCGTGTCAAAAAAGATGCCTGAGCGTTGGATATACTCATGACACGGAGAGCGCTCCTCCCAGGGAATCGCGACAAGAGCCATGTCGTCGTTGATCAGAGGCGGCCAAAGTCTTCCGCCAAATTCCCTGTGAAGGTAGGTGAAAAGCACCGCAGGATGATGCTGTGCCACGATATCGTACAGGACCTTCGCCCGACCGACAGGATTGTGGGCCCCATCCCAGCAGACAATGGCAACAGCCTTGTCCTTTGAGGCAATCTCCTTTGCCCGCTCAACCTGCGAGACAAAGCTCGACTCGTACACAGGGATACCCAGGGTCTTCCGCCCAATAAAGCTGACCCCATGGGAGCTGACACAAAAAAGTGAGAGAACAGAATTCTCACCTGCTCTTGGAAGACGAAAGGCAAAACCCATGGCTTCCGCAACACCGAGCGCCTTGGCAACATCAGGTCGTGGAATATGCTCTTCGAGCAGGGTGGCCGGCACTGTATCGACAAAGAGCAGTGGCCTGCACGTCCCCAAGGGGGAGAACAGCCAGCCGATAACAGTGTCCTCTTGGATCACCTCGATGTTGCCCTGAAAAAGACTGGCCCCTGCCATGATCAATCGTCCTCAATTTTCCTGTGCCTCTGCGACAAAACTGCCCGCCATGCGCTGGCTCTCCAAAAGTGGCTCGCCATGCGGTGGCTGCGGCATCTAGCTGTTTACCAGAAAAAGAATAGACATACTGTTACCCCCATTCGGAGCATTTGTAAAGCCTTTCTACCATCTTTCGTGCTTTTCTCGAAAGCCCAAGGGCCCAGCGCCCGCGAGCTAAGCCTGAACTGTCCCTGTGGGACTCACGTCACAAGCAAGAGATAGCGCGCATTTGCGCTCACGATCGCCCCCTTCCTCCTCGCTTCCTCCAATCTTTTCTCCATGGACGGATGGCAGCAAAAAAAATCGCGCAAGTGCCTTTCACCGCAGTAAGTCCAGGACGGTGTACTCTCCACACGTGGGCGTTTTCTCGACCCCACCGCACTGATTTTCCGCCCACCCCTTTGAGCCATCAGCTTCACGATACTGGGAGAAACCATTCTGCTGTTGAGTAGATCGGGCGTACGATTCGTGCAGCCCCTGTTCTGCAGACAAGGCGGCTCTCACGCCAACAGCACAGCGTGGACGCTCAGTATACTCGATACAGAAAAGATCTTCCGCTTTCGTCCTCATCACTGGCGGAACCTCGCACTTTCTCCGAGGTTTCGAAGGAAGATTTTCCCCATCGTATCACGCGCAGTGTGGGCATGAAGTGCAGAATACACGAGCATGAAACGCAGCATGGACGGGTATCAAGCGCGGCATTGGCGCTTGTGTAGTGTGGTGTGGCGGGCATGAAATGTAGTGTGGGTGAGCGTCAAACGCAGCGTAGATGAGCATGAGGCGTGGCGAGGACGAGCATCAAGCGAAGCGTTGGCGCTCGAGAAGTGTGGTGAGGGCGGGCATGAAATGTAGTGTGGGTGAGCATGATAGACGAGCATCAAGCGCGGTGTGGCAGGGAATGAAATGTGGCGAGGACGCCCGAGAAGAGATGTGTGGGTGAGCGTCAAACGCAGCGTAGATGAGCATGAGGCGTGGCGAGGACGAGCATCAAGCGAAGCGTTGGCGCTCGAGAAGTGTGGTGAGGGCGGGCATGAAATGTAGTGTAGGTGAGCATGATAGACGAGCATCAAGCGCGTTGTGGCAGGGAATGAAATGTGGCGAGGACGCTCGAGAAGTGTGGTGAGGACGAGCATCGAGCGAAGCGTTGGCGCTCGAGAAGAGAGGTGTGGGTGAGCGTCAAACGCAGCGTAGATGAGCATGAGGCGTGGTGAGGACGAGCATCAAGCGAAGCGTTGGTACTCGAGAAGTGTGGTGTGGCGAGTATGAAATGTAGTGTGGGTGAGCATGATAGACAAGCGTGAAGCGAAGCATGAACGGGTATCAAGCACGGCGTAGGCGAACAGGAAACGCGGTGTGGTCAAGCATGATAGACGAGCATGAAGCGCGGCGAGGACGCTCGGGCGCTCGAGAAGCGTGGTGTGGCCAAGTATGAAATGTAGTATGGGTGTGCGTCAAGCGTGGCGTAGACGTTCGTGAGGATGTGTAAAAAGGTATCTTGACATTTTTGTTGAAACTGGTGGAGTGTTTTAACAACAGGAATAAATATCATTTTTAATAAAAAGACTCCCTGTATCTTGGCGCTCATTGAGCGCAGTGTGGACGATCAATCGTCAATTATACTGCGGTCAGAAAAAAAAGTGGACACTTGGAGTCGAATATACTAGACTCAGTGCTGACTTTCGTTCGTAAAAATGCCAGTTTGTTTCTGGATGGAGTATAGCAGCATTGCTTCTTGGTCGCATCAGAGTTGCAGAGACTCTGTTTTGTACACGCCAGAAAGCGTGTCTGCGAGCTGCCTTTAGGACACATTTCGCAAAGTAAATTTTAGAAAATGAAATACAAATTTATTATAACATATAAATGTAGACAAATTTTAGATTATTTATGATTTTTTAGATTTATTTAAATTTTCCGTATCTTGGTTTTTTTCTGAAATTTAGAATATTTCAATATCAAAATTGAACGTCGATTTTAATAAAACAACTGAACAGACCTACCGAGAAGGCTTTTTTGTTCGAAGATGTTGGATGAGCGACCGCAAACTTGAGATTCAAATGCTCGCATAAGATTATACAGTCCCTATTGTGGTATGTCGCCATGGCGAACTAAAGGTGTGTTCATTGGTTTTGCCTCAAAATTGTCATAGTCAAACAAGTTAAAAGTAAATAATAGTGTAAACTCATTGAAAAATTCGAAATATGCTTTATTTTACATAATATTGAATTTTAATTTAATTTTTTAAAATGCACTTTTCGAAACGTGTCCTAAATACAGTCAACGAGTGAGAGTCTGACAGCTGCCGCAAGTGAGTGGGGTGCAGCCCTCCTATCCCACAAAAAAATCCCTCGTGTACGGACTACAATGATATCGTTCAACCTCTGCGAGTTGAAGCTGAAATCTTCCCGATACAGAGCATCTTGGCTTATGTCAGTAATCGCTGATTCTTTGTGGCTCAAGAGTTTGAGCATATTAGCCAAACCGTACACGCGGAAAAAATCACCTA
>JAFTDR010000218.1 GCA_017454105.1 Desulfovibrionaceae bacterium
CCCTGCGTGACAGAGCCTAAGTGTGTGCTGATTCTTCTGCTTGCGAGGGAAAAAGAGTGTGCGTAGCAAATGCTCACTGAAGGCTCAAAGGCTTTGCTTAAAAAAATACTCTGCGGATGAGAAGAGATACGCGCAAGTTAGGCTGGTCTTGTGCATACGCAAATATCAGCTACCGCATACTGATTTTCCCTGCCAGTCAGCCGGCGCCAGGAGGACTCACCTCGTCACGCCCTTGTATAAAAAAAACGTCCCCCTTTTGGGGGACGCAGAAAACTTTACATTCCTTCCTCAAGCTCAGGGGAGATCAGGGCTGATTCGGGCTGAATTCCAGGCTTGCCCTTGCCTGTGAGTGTCACAATGCGGCCTTTGCGGACAAGCCGGCCCTGGGCGAGCCACTCGATTGCCTGGGGGTAGATGCGGTGTTCGAGGGCGTGGATGCGGGAGAGAAGTTCGTCTTCGCTTTCATTCGGGCGTATCGGTATTGCGGCCTGAATGATAATTGGGCCGTTGTCCATCTTCTCATCGACAAAATGAACTGTCGCGCCGGTGATTGTCACGCCGTAGGCTAAGGCATCGCGGGCGCCGTGGAGGCCTGGGAAACTTGGGAGGAGGGCTGGGTGGAGATTTAAGACTGGTCCGCCAAATTCTGTAAGAAAGGTGTGCGAGAGCAGGCGCATGTAGCCTGCGAGAGCGACAGCGTCGCAATTGGCCTCGCGTATGCGGGCGACAATTGCCCTGTCACAGCTCTCTCTGTCTTTGAAGTCTCTGTGGTCAAAGGCATAGGTTGGGATGCCGGCTTTTTCTGCGCGGGTCAGCACATAGGCCTTGGGATTGTTCGAGGCTATGAGCGGTATCTCTATATGCAGTGTGCCGGCCTGCATGGCGGAAATCATCGCCTGGGCGTTTGATCCGTTTCCTGAAGCCAGTATGGCAAGTCGTAAGGGCATGGTTGCCTCGCACTATTTGGTTAGGGCCGCGATAAGTGATGCGACAAGTGCCGGAATGGTGTACTCGCTCGCCTCAATTGCGCAAGTAAGTCCCGCCTCTCGGATGGCCTTGGCTGTGATTGGACCAATGGCTGCGAGTTTCACGTCTTGGGCCATAATTTCCTCTTTTGGCACAAAGCGCAGAAAATTTTTGACTGTGCTTGTTGACGTGAAGGTTATGCAGGATATTGTTTTGTTGCGCAGGCCTTCTCTGACAGCCTCCGAGTGTGCGCCATCGGCAACCGTTTTGTAGCAGGGGACGACATCGACAGTGAAGCCATGCTCTGTGAGCGCCTTTGGCAGGATGTCGCGGGCGACCTCAGCTCTTGGGATTAAGACGCGGCCACGCTCGTTTTGGGGGGTACTTACGAGCAGCGCTTCGACAAGTGCTTCGGCGATAAAGCGCTCTGGCAGGCAATCGCAGCGTATGCCGTGTGCGGAAAGAGCATCGACTGTGCCTGGGCCTATGCAGGCAAAACGGTTTGTGCCGAATGCCCGGCTGTCAAGGCCTGCGGCGTGTACGCGCTCAAAGAAGTAGCGCACGCCGTTTGCCGAGGTGAACAGAATCCACTGGTAGAGGGCGCGCTCACCTATTGCGGAATCGATGCGCGCATACGACTCCATGGGATCTGTGCGAATTGTTGGGCATTCGAGAACAGAGGCTCCGGCCTCATGTAAGAGAGAGACAAGGCCACTTGCCTGCTCCCGCGCGCGCGTCACAACAATTCTTTGGCCAAAGAGAGGCTTTTGCGCAAACCAGTTGAGATCGTGGCTTAGGCTTGCGACGTGGCCGACGACTATGACCGAGGGATTGGTGAGCTTGGCCTTGCTTGCGGAAGATGCGATATGGGCGAGATCGGCTGTCACGCTTTTTTGCTCAGCTGTTGTGCCCCTGTAGATGACAGCCGCAGGAGTTGTGCCTGGAAGGCCGTTTGCCATGAGTTTTTCTGCGATTTTGGGCAGAGTATGCATGCCCATGACAAAAACAAGGGTGCCGCCGCCTTTCGCCAGAGCATCCCAGTGTATGGCGGAATTTTCCTTTTCCTCTTTTTCGTGTCCTGTAATGATCGTGACCTGGGAGACCATATCCCTGTGCGTCAAGGGGATTCCGGCATAGGCGGGAGCTGCGATCGCGCTTGTGATTCCAGGAATCTCTTCAAAGGGAATGCCGGCTGCAAGAAGAGCCTGCGCTTCTTCTCCGCCGCGGCCAAAGATATAGGGATCCCCACCTTTCAAGCGGACGACAATGCGGCCTAAACCCTCCCTCGCTTTGTCAATCAAGAGCTCATTTATTTTGTCTTGGGGGAGGGCATGGTTTCCGGCTATTTTTCCCACATAGATGCGCTCAGCCGACTCCTTGGCATAGTCAACGATACGAGTGTTGACGAGCGCGTCATAGACAACAACATCGGCTTTTTCGAGAATATCCCGAGCCTTGAGGGTCAGAAGTCCTGGATCCCCAGGCCCCGCTCCAACTAAATAGACCTTCACACTGCGCCTCCCCTCAGAAATTCAAGCAATACGCGCGCCCCAAATCCTTTGGCTCCCTTGGGACAGAGCCCTGAGCTTTTCTCTGCCCAGTCAACGCCCGCCATGTCAATGTGCGCGAAGGGGGTTTCCCCAGCGAAATGCTCAAGAAAGAGGGCCGCATTGATGGCGCCGCCTAGTCTTGGTCCTGTGTGGCAGATATCGGCAATTTCACTTTTAAGCTGTTTGCGGTATCCTGGCCAAAGGGGCATACGCCAGAGGTGTTCGCCGCAGGTTTCGCCTGCGGAAAGCAGCGCCGTAGCGAGTGACTCGCTGTTTGTGAATAGGCCCGCGATCTCGCTTCCGAGCGCAACAGCGCACGCTCCGGTTAGTGTCGCGATATCGACAATTGCGCGGGGAGAGCCGTGTTTTTTCGCGTAGCTTATCGCGTCGCAGAGAACAAGGCGGCCCTCGGCGTCGGTGTTTACGATTTCAACACTGTCCCCGTTCAGAGCATAGACAACGTCGCCGGGCTTGACTGCGCCTCCGTCTGGCATGTTTTCCGCACAGGCGAGGATGCCAATGACATGGAGGGGGAGTTTTTCCTCGGCCACTGCCTCCATGCAGGCGAGAACAGCGGCTGCTCCGCTCATATCGCTCTTCATCTCATGCATTTTTGCGGCAGGCTTTAGGCTTATGCCGCCTGAATCAAAACAGATGCCCTTGCCTATAAGGACTATGGGATCTCCTGGTCCTGCATGCTCAAGGACAATCAAACGCGGCGGATTGGTCGAGCCTTTGCCAACAGCGAGCAGGGCATGCATGCCCTCGCGCTTAATCTCGTCTTCGTCTAGAACTGTGACAGAGAGGCCAAGCTTTTTGGCGTGAGCGACCGCGCGCTCGGCAAAAAGGGTGGGACTTAGGAAGTTCGCTGGGGTGTTGGCAAGTGTGCGGGCGAGAAGGGCGGCTTTTGCCGAAACTTGACCGCGTTTTCCTGCAGCATGCAGAGTGTCTTTTGAGAAATCGTCGTTGTGCGCCGCGGCAAAGGTCAGGCTTTCGGGTTTGATTTCGCCCGGCTCTTTTTTGTAGAGACCGCTATCGTACGCGGCGCATTCCGCAGCAACGACACATTCCTCGATAAGCCGTGTCCGACCAAAGGGGAGAGTGTCGAACAGCTCGATTGGGATGAGAATGGTGCGCAGGGCAAGAGAGCGGCAGGAGCGGATAGCTTGTGCTAAGCCCTCCGCGATTGCTGGGAGAGAAATATCCTCTTTTTTGCCCAGGCCGACGAACAGGACGCGTTTAATGCGGCCATCGGGATGCCCGTGGACCATGTGCAGCGCGTTTTTTTTTGTGCGCACATCTCTGAGAGCCGGCGCTATGGGGAGCCAGGGGCAAAGATTGTCCAAAAGGCCATTTGCGGGTACTATGTCGCAGCCGTCTGATAGGAAGGTTATAAGAACATCGGCGGTCCATGTTTCCATGGCCCCGTCCTGAAACACAATGTCCATGAAAATCTCCTCTTTTTTTTCGATCGCCCAAAAACTATAGCTTGCCCAGGATCCTTTGCCAAGTGTCTTCATACGCGCGAAGCGCTATCGGAATACCCATGCTTATCTATATTCATGTGCCCTTCTGCCGTTCCCGCTGTCCCTACTGCGCCTTCCACGCAGAGCCGCTTGGCCGCGCGAAAAAGCCGGAACCCCATCCGGCTGTTTTGCGCTATGTGGACACACTCCTCGCAGAAATTGGGCTGTGGGCGGATCGGATGGGCGGACACAACGTGCGCACAGTTTTTTTTGGCGGCGGAACTCCGAGCCTTCTTCCCCCAAAGGACATCGCCCGCGTGCTCGACCTTTTGCGCGCAACCTTCAGGCTTGAGCGCTCAGCTGAAATTACGCTTGAGGCCAATCCAGAATCGTTTCGGACGGCCCTGCTTGCGCACGAGTACAAAAAAGCGGGCATAACACGGCTCTCTATCGGCATGCAGAGCCTTGATCCAAACATGCTCCATGCCTTAGGCCGCGCCCATAAGGCTGAGGACTGCTACCACGCCTATCATCTCGCCCGCGACGCCGGTTTTGCGAATGTGGGCGTGGATCTTATGTGGGGCCTTCCAAATCAGAGTGTGCGCCATTGGCTTAATACTTTAAAGCAGCTTGTCGCGCTGGGACCAGAGCATGTTTCAGCCTACGGACTCACCCTTGAGCCTGGGACCGCTTTTTCCCTGGCGTACGAGAAAGGAGCGCTTACTCTGCCCAATGAGCATGACTTGCGTCTTATGTATCTTGAGGGCGCGGCTTTTCTTGAGAAGCATGGCTATCTGCAGTATGAGATTTCCAATTTCTCCCGCATGGGCTACACCTGCCGCCACAATGTCGGCTATTGGGAGGGGGAGGAGTATCTTGGATTTGGCCCCTCGGCCACATCGACTGTGGGCACAATCCGTTTTACCAATCCCGCATCGTTCGCGGCATGGGAGGAGAAAATTGCGGCCGGATCTATTGGCGGGTGCGATGAGCAACTAAGCCCGCTTATCCGCTTAGTTGAGATGATTATGTTAAGTCTAAGGACCACGCGCGGCCTATCGCTTGATCGCTACAGAGCAATGACAGGGCATGACTTTCTAACCGATAACGGGCGCTTCGTGCAGGCTCTGCACGAAAACGGTTTGATCCGCATCCGAAGCAACCATTTGCGCTTGACTGTTCACGGCATGCTCGTGTCCAATTCTATACTGTCAAACCTTATTGATCGGACAAGACGATTACTTGGCGAGCAGTTGTCTGTGCCACAAAGTGACAACGTCCGGCCTCTTGTCCAGTCTTAGGTCAGAGGAATAGTCAGAAGAATAGTTAGAGGAATACCATGGGCGAATCGAACAAAAAGGATTACAAGAAAACACTGAATCTGCCAGTCACGTCTTTTCCTATGAAGGCGAATCTCGTACAGCGCGAGCCGGCTATGCTTGCGCACTGGAATACGACGCATGCCTGCGAGGCGATGGAGACGGCCTCGGGATCGCGGGGGACCTATGTTTTGCATGACGGCCCGCCCTATGCAAACGGCCATCTGCATATGGGACACGCGCTCAACAAGATTCTGAAAGATATTATTGTCAAGTCCCGGAATATGCAGGGCTATGCCTGCCACTATGTGCCTGGCTGGGACTGTCACGGTTTGCCGATTGAGCTTAAAGTCGAGCAGGAACTCAAAGGCAAGAAAAAGGAGCTGCCCACACATGTTGTGCGGCGTCTGTGCCGTGAATATGCCACAAAGTGGGTCAATGTGCAGCGTGAGGAATTCCGCCGCTTAGGCGTTCTCGGCGATTGGGACAATCCGTATCTGAGTATGACGCCGGCCTACGAGGCCGTGATTGCGCGCGAGCTGACACGCTTTGTTGCCCGGGGAAGCGTTGTGCGCGATAAAAAACCCGTCTACTGGTGCTGCTCCTGCCACACAGCGCTCGCTGAGGCGGAAGTGGAGTATGCGGATATAGGCTCTCCATCAATCTATGTGGCCTTTCCTCTGCCGGATCATAAGCTTGCCGACCTCTTCCCTGGCTGTGATCCAGCCCACAGCTCGATTGTCATCTGGACCACAACGCCCTGGACAATTCCTGACAATATGGCGGTCTGCGTCCATCCAGAGTTTACCTACGAGCTATTGAACGTCTCGGGCCACTTCTATCTTTTGGCAGCGGAGAGGCGGGCGCAGTGCGCGGAACTCTTCGGTTGGCATGACTACACAGTCCTCTCTGAGTGTGCGGGACAAGCGCTTGAGGGACTTATCGCGCGCCATCCCTTCTATGACCGTGAATCCAAGGTTATATTAGGTGGCCATGTAACCCTAGATGCCGGAACAGGCTGCGTCCATACGGCGCCAGGCCATGGCCGCGAGGACTATGAGGTTGGTCAGATCTACAATCTGCCCATTTATTCGCCACTTGATGACGCAGGCCGCTTCCTAAACGATGTCGAATATTTTAAGGGTAAGACTGTCTTTGAGGCAAATCCCCTGGTGATTGGCAAATTGGCCGAAGTGGGAGCGCTTCTGCATGCGGGAACCATCGAACACTCCTATCCCCACTGCTGGCGCTGCAAAAAGCCTGTCATTTTCCGGGCAACGCCGCAGTGGTTTATCCGCATGGAGACCAATGATTTGCGGAAAAAAGCCCTTTCGAGCATTGACCGCGATGTGCGCTGGATTCCGGCCTGGGGACGGGAGCGCATCTACGGGATGATTGAAACTCGTCCTGACTGGTGCATTTCCCGCCAGCGGCAGTGGGGCGTTCCGATCATGGCGTTGCGCTGCGAGGAT
Organism: Desulfovibrionaceae bacterium; assembly: GCA_017454105.1. Classification (GTDB taxonomy): domain Bacteria; phylum Desulfobacterota; class Desulfovibrionia; order Desulfovibrionales; family Desulfovibrionaceae; genus Desulfovibrio. The sequence continues at coordinate 6,774 of JAFTDR010000218.1, forward strand.
TGCGGCGAGGTCTGGAACGACGCATCTTGGATGGATGGGCTCTGCGATCGTTTCGCCGCGCATCCAACTGGCTGCGACTACTGGTATGAGGCGCCTTTAGATGAGATCGTGCCGAAAGGTTTGACCTGCCCGCACTGCGGGGGCTCGCACTGGGTTAGGGAAAACGACATCCTGGATGTCTGGTTTGACTCAGGCTCAAGCTGGGCGGCCGTGCTTGAAGCGCGCAGCGATCTTTCTTTCCCGGCAGACCTCTATCTTGAGGGATCGGATCAGCACAGGGGCTGGTTTCATTCTTCGCTCCTCGTTGCCCAGGGCACACGGGACACTGCGCCCTACAGGGCTGTTTTGACACACGGCTATGTGGTTGACGGCGAAGGCCGCAAGATGAGCAAATCCGTCGGCAATGTCATTGCCCCACAGTCGCTGATTGATACGTATGGCGCGGAAATTGTCCGGCTGTGGGCCTCGTCTGTTGACTACCGCGAGGATATCCGGCTCTCCGATCAGATAGTGAGCCGCCTTGTGGACGCCTACCGCAGGATCCGCAATACTTGCCGTTTCCTTCTCGGCAATCTCTACGATTTTACAGAACTCCTTCCGCTTGCACAGCTTTTGCCTCAAGACCGCTACGCTCTTGACAGAGCCGCCCGTCTGCACACAGCTCTTGCCGAAAGCTACAGGGAATACGAGTTTCATAAAGTGTATCACGGTCTGCACGCCTGCTGCGTGACGGATTTGTCCGCGCTCTACCTGGACACGATAAAAGATCGCCTCTACGCGGAAAAAGCGGACGGCATCCTGCGCCGATCCGCCCAGACAGCCATATATCTTATTTTGAATCTGCTTCTTCGGGATATGGCCCCAATCCTCTCCTTTACTGCTGAGGAAATTTTCCTGGCTCTTCCTGAAACCATCCGTCCAAAAGCTTCGACCGTCTTTGCGCTGCAGGATGAAGCTTGTGACGAGTATCTTTTGCCAGATGATGTCGTTTTGAACTGGCAGATTTTAGAGTCAATTCGCGCCGCAGTCACGCGGGCCATTGAGCCCTTGCGCACAGCGCATGTGGTCGGCCACTCTCTGGACACGCGCCTTGTCCTCTATCTTGAGAGTGACAAACGTGCCCGTATCGAATCCCTTGGCGCGGATTTACGAGCCTATTTCATTGTCTCGCAACTTGTTCTTGACGATATGACAAACGCCCCAGCCGACGCCTTAACCGATCCCGAGGTGCAGGGCGTAGCTCTCCATGTCGAGAAAGCGAGCGGTGAAAAGTGCGAGCGCTGCTGGATCTATAGCACTGAACTTGGTCAGAATCCTAAGCATCCCACCCTGTGCCCCCGCTGCGCAAGTGTGCTTGAGGGGTGAGAGGAGATCGGATGTGGGGAGATATTACGAATTCGGCATTGTGGCCCTGTGCGTTCTCGTGCTGGATCAGCTGACCAAATGGCTCGTGGTCCACTCAATTTCCCCGTGGGAATCTGTGACTGTGATTCCCGGTTTTTGTAATCTTGTCTCTGTTCGCAATCGCGGTGCGGCCTTTGGTTTTTTAAACCGTTCAGACATTGAATGGCAGTTCTGGCTCTTTCTTTTCGCGACACTTGCGGCCTGTGCTGCCATCCTCTGGCTTGTCCGCACAATGGAAGAGACCTCGCACGCTTATTGCATAGGGCTTGGCTGCATTTTCGGTGGCGCTCTTGGTAATGGCTGCGACCGTCTCCGTCTTCGGGCGGTGGTTGATTTTCTTGATTTGTACTGGAAGGACTGGCACTGGCCGGCTTTTAATGTTGCGGACACGGCCATTTGCATCGGTGCGGGCTTAGTCGCCCTTGTCGTTTTTCTTAAGCCTAGAAAACGCTTGACAAAATCGTGAAAATGCTTCTTCCTACAAAACTAGTCTGATAATGGGGGTTACAATGCCTTTTTCCCCCTGGTATATTGTGATTGCGCTTTTGCCTCTCCCCAATCTGTGGAGCATCTGGCATGTCTGGGCGCATGAATTTGAATCGTTTCACAATAAAGTTGTCTGGCTATGTATAGCTGTTTTTCTTCCTGTGCTTGGCGGATTGCTGTACATATTCATCGGCCGGAAAAAAGCGGGTCCACGCGTTAAGCGTACAACCTGATTGTAATCGGCAAACTTATAAATACGGAGGCAGCGTTTCAACCCGCTTTGTGGGTTTTTGCGCTGAGATGTTTTGATGGGGAGAACGCGTTTTCTTGTGGCATGCCTTATTCTTGCGAGCGTGACCGGGTGCGTGGGACAAAGGGAGGCTGCGCTTGAGGAGCAGGTTTTGGAGCAGGATAAGCAGCTAAAACAGCTGCAGCCTGCCCAGGCCGATACGTGGAATCAATTGCAGGCCATGCGGGAGGAGATTAACGAACTCAAAGGGCAGCTTGACGATCTCAAAAACGTTGGGGGCGCCCGCGCTCTTGTCAATCAGGTGAACAAGCACGATGCCGCCTTTCACCAGATTGAAAACAGCATGGCCATGGATTTTAATCTGGGAGCCCCTCTCTCAAAACAGGTGCCACAGACTCCTGTGAGAGAGGAAAACGCGCAAAAGCCTGCCAAGCCGGGCTCTATTGGGACCTACGGGGAACCTGTTGTTTCGCAGCAGGAGCCGGCTCAAGCGGCGACACAGAGTCCGGAGGCTGAAAAACCGGCAGTTGCGTCCATGGAATCGACTTGGGGCAAGGAGTCACCAAGGGAAGTGGCGCCGCCTCCAGTGCAAAAGGATCTGCCCCAGGCTCTTTTTGATGCCGGGCTCAACGCCTACAATGCCCGCAATTACGCCGAGGCACAGCGATCTTTTTCGGATTTCCTGAAAAACTACGGAAGCCATAACCTTGTCGCTGATGCGCATTACTATCTCGCTGAATGCTATTTCCAGAGAAATCAGTTCCCAGACGCGGCCTTAGCCTACAATGAGGTCATTACGCGCTATCCGAAATCAAGCCGCGCGCCTGGATCGTACCTTAAACAGGGTATATGCTTTAGCAAGAGCGGCCAGAAAGAGGCCGCGCTCGCCCGTATGAACGAGCTCATCAAGAAATATCCAAACTCGCCTGAGGCGGCGAGAGCCAAGAACTTTTTGAAGACCAATGCCTAAAATTGTTGCGGCGCGCCGTACACGGTGCGCCGCAGCTTGTCAAGGAAGATGGGACAGATGCTCTCCTAAGAGCCCAAGCCGCTTTTTGCTTGACAAAAAGGATAGAGGTACATACGGTCAAAAAAAGTTGCCCCTTTGATATGTCTGTTTGCTTTTGGCACGATTCTGCAATACGCTAAAAACAGAAATCTGCGGAACAATGTAGTCTGTGCGCTTTGCGTCGCAAGGGCCAAAGAAATGGGCAAGGTACGCGCGGGAAGCAACGTATGCGTCTTGACGGGTGCACGTGCTTTTTGCTCTACCAAATGACTGGCCTTGCGGGTTCCTTTTGGCGCGATGGTTGTTCGAACAATACCTCCCCTCTTTAAGAGCATGCGAAGGAACGTTTTCGAGTATTCAGTAAAGAGAGAGTTAAAGAGATCGTTATGGACACAGAGAGTAAGGAACAGGTTTATAAAAAACTTAGTCATGACATGCGCAATGGCCTGAAGGACATTTACCAACAGATCAGTACTGCATCGAAAAACGATAGTCAGTTTACTGAGTCGAGTACGCACGAGCTTTTCCGTGAGGCGTCGATGCAGTTGGATGAGGTCCTAAAGGCCACTGAGGAAGCGACCACAAATATTCTGGAAATTATTGAACGCAACGAAGAGAAACTCGAAGAAGTCTCGGCCCTCCTGTCATCCTTACCGGATACGGAAAAGCGCGATCGGCTCCAGTCGATCATTGAGCAGCTCGGTGAAGATTTCACATCACTTACGCTGCAGCTCAGTTTCCAGGATCTGACAGGACAGCGGATCAAACGCGTTGTGTCCGCTCTCAATCGCATCGAGGATTCTGTCGTCAATCTGTATATTACTTCAGGCCTCATTATGGAGGGGGCTGAGAATAATCCAAATAAGGATGCCAGCAGTCTTAAAGAAGAGGCAGAGCAGGCTGTTAAAGATTTCCGTGAACAGCGGAAAAAAGCTGAGCAGAAAAGTGAACTCAAGGGACCGGATGCGAACGGCATTTCCCAGAGCGCCATTGACAATATGTTGGCTCAGCTTGGCATGTAAAAGACGCAGTAGAACCCCGCAAGGCACGTGGATATCGGTGTCCGGCAAGGATGCGCGTACACTTGGGCAGAAAAAAAGTTGTACTTTTTAAGTGTTTAGCTCGCGTGTCCATGGGTCAAAGATGAGACAGTAGACGAAATAGGGCTGCAATCGTGAATGTCAATTTTTTCCGCGTGTACGGATTACAATACTATCGTTCAA
>JAFTDR010000219.1 GCA_017454105.1 Desulfovibrionaceae bacterium
CCGTGGCGACTCGGTGGTCGATATTTTAACCTATGTGGAATATGAACCACGACGTATCCTTGAGGATTTGAGAACCACGGCAGAGCTTGCCGTACACGAGGGACGCATCTCTCCCAGTGACCGCTATGCCATTTTACAGGCTTTTGAAGATGGCTTACGGGGCTATACCTATTTCGAACGCTGATCGCGACATGCGGCTTTTTGTCAAGCTCTGTTCTTTCTGCGGACGATTGCCTCTGGTCTCTGGATACCTTTTGACGGCCAAAGCTTCTGCGCGGAAAAAACAGAGTTTTTTTTCGGCACACAAGTCTGCAGAGCCAGGGCAAGGCAGACAATATCGACGCCCCCCTTCTTGCCAAGCAATCCTTGCGTAACCGGGCCTTGCGCCCAAAAGCTCATGGAGGCAGCGCCCATTTCAGCCAAAAAGCCGATAGTGCGCTGAACATCTTTGTTAAGCACGACTTTGCCAACCTTACCGCTCGGAGAGGCCAGTTTCCTCCGTTTACGCCAAAACGGACACCTCTACGTGGATAAAACAGCTCTTCTGCAAAAACTTGTCGCAGAGGGTAATGCCTATTTTCTGGCTCGTCCGCGACGTTTTGGCAAATCTCTGACCATTTCGACCTTACACGCCATGCTCACAGGCAATGCCACGCTTTTTGATGGACTTGCCGCCTTCCCCTGGGTGACAAAACAGTCTCAACACCCATCTCCTGTGCTCTTGCTGGATTTCAGCACCTTTGACAGCAATGGCTCAGCACAGGCCCTCACCAAATGGCTCAATCGCAAACTTACAGCCTTTGCCGCAGAACACGCTGTTTCTGTGACAGCAGAAGCATCTTGTGCAGAAACACTCGATACTGTGCTCCATCTCGTCTCGCAACACCAAGGTCCCGTTGCCGTCCTCATCGACGAGTACGATGCGCCAATACTCGATAATCTTGATAATCCAGAAAAAATACAAGACTTTCGTAAAGTATTACGCCAATTTTACAAAGTTCTCAAAGCTTCATCAAGTTCACTTTGTTTTACACTCATCACTGGCATCTCTTTATTTACTAAAAATAGTATTTTTTCTGCATCGAATAATCTTATTGATATATCTGCAGAAGAAGAATATGGAGCAATCACTGGGTATACACAAAAGGAACTTGAAGAGTACTTTAGCGCTTTTATCGAGCAAGCTGTCGCTAAAAAAGTTATGCCGACCAGAGAAAGTCTCCTTCAAAAACTTCAAAGATATTATGACGGATTTTCTTTTGATGGGATAACAAAAGTATATAATCCATTCTCTCTACTGAGTTTTTTTAGAAAATATAAATTTTCAAATTACTGGTATGAATCTGGATCAACAACATTTATTGAATCATACTTCAAAAAACATAACATAGAATATCCAGAAAAGTATCATCTCATTCGGGTGCAAAGTCTTGATATGGCGCCCAAAGAGATCGAATCTGCCAGCCCGGAAAGTTTCCTCTATCAGGCAGGCTATCTCACGATTGCCAGTTCTTCTGACGACACCTTGATTTTGGACTACCCCAATCAGGAGGTGACAAGTTCGCTCTCTCACATGTATTTGTCTGCCATCTACCCCATTGCCGAACACATCAGTATAGGCAAGAAGCTCTGGCAAGCCGTACGTACAGGGGACATATGCACTCTGGCTCTTGAATACAATGCCGCCATAGCCTCTCTCCCTTATCATGATCTTGCCAAACACACAGGCAAGGCCAACCCAAAGCATGACGAGTCCTTCTATCGGGCTCTTTTTCTCATGCTTTTGCGTGCCTGTGGAGTGCAGACACATGGTGAAATGCCAACGTGCCGGGGCAGAAGTGATGTTGTCATCCCATGCCCTGAACGCATACTTGTCATCGAGTTCAACCTTGCCAAAAACGCGACAGAAATAGCCAGCAAGCACCGTGAAGGCGAAGAACAGATTCGCTCGCAGGGCTATCTTGAGCCTTATGCCACTTCAGCCATACCCGTAAGCTCTGCGGTCTTTGTGGTCAACGCAGAAAAGCGGCAGATTGCTCTCTGTCAAGACATGGGATGCCGTTAGGGGCCAAAGCATGGTCAAAAAACTTCCGACATTACCCATAGGCCAGGCCGATTTCTCGACACTGCGCAAAAGTGGCCGTCTCTATGTGGATAAAACAGATCTGCTGACAAAGCTGATTCTCGAAGGCGACTACTATTTTCTCTCGCGCCCAAGACGCTTTGGAAAATCACTGACCATCTCGACGCTCAAGGCCATGTTTTTTGGCAAGCATGACCTCTTCAATGGCCTTGCTGCAGAGCATTGGGTTCGAGAGCAAAGCGAACATCCATCCCCGGTCCTGCATCTTGATCTCAGTGCCTTTGGCGACATTGAAAGCCCTAAAAAATTCGACCAGGGACTGCGCTATGCCCTGCAAAGCTTTGCCGCGCGCTACAAACTCTCCCTACCCGCCGAAGACGATTGTGATCTCCTTCTCTTTCTTGTCTTAGAGGCGGTCCATCAGACATCCTCACAGGTCGTCATGCTCATCGACGAATACGACTATCCCCTGCTCAACTGCCTTGACGATGTCCAAAAACTCGCCTCCCTCAGAAAAAGACTTCGCGGCTTTTACACTGTTATCAAAGCCTGCGCTGAGCATCTCCGTTTTGTCTTCATAACCGGCATTTCCAAGTTTACCAAAACCGGTATTTTTTCTGCGATGAATAATCTCATCGATATCTCTATGGAAGAAACGTATGCGGCTCTCACAGGCTACACACAGCAGGAATTGGAAAATAATTTCTCTTTTTTTATTGAAGATGCTTTACATAAAAATATTGCACAAACAAAAGCAGAGCTTCTCTATAAAATTAAGTCCTACTATGATGGATTTAGCTTTGATGGAAAAACTAAAGTCTATAATCCTTTTTCTATCCTCAATTTTTTTAGAAAATACACGTTTTCTAACTATTGGTATGAATCAGGTTCATCGACGTTTATGGAGACATACTGTAAAACCCATAACATTGAGAGCCCTGAAAAGTATCATTTCATCAGTGTCCCCAAAACAAAAATGGCCGCCCGGGAAATCGAAAAAACGGATCCGGAAATACTCCTCTTTCAGGCTGGTTACCTGACCATTGCGCAAGACAGAGGCGATACCGGTCTCCTCGACTATCCCAATCAGGAAGTTCTAAGCGCACTTTCTGAGATGTACCTGCAAGCCATCTACACCATTCCCGACTATCACGACGTCGGCAAGAGACTATGGGAGGCGGTCTACCAGGCGGACCTGCCCGCATTGATCCGGGAATACAATGCCGCCATCGCAGCTCTGCCCTATCACGATTTTTCGCAAGACAAGCACAGACAACAACGCGACGAATCCTTCTATCGGTCACTTTTCCTCATGCTCCTCAGGGGCTGTGGTCTTCAGGCTCATGCTGAAATGCCCACCTGTCGGGGCAGAAGCGATGTTGTCATAGCATGTCCTCAACGCATCCTTGTCATTGAATGGAAACTGGCCAAAAACGCCACAGAAATTGCCGCAAAGCGGCGAGAGGGAGAAGAACAGATACGCTCACAAGGCTATCTTGAGCCTTATGCCGCTTCATCCATTCCCGTTAACTCTGCGGTCTTTGTGGTGGATGCCCAAAAACGTCAGCTTGTCCTTTGAACGATCTTTGGGCAAGAGCGCTTGCCCAAAGAAGACGATACCAACTCATTCTGCAAAAGCCGATGACGCCTTCTCCCCAACTCATGCCTCCCTCAAAAATCCATTGCCTGGAAAACGCCATGCCAAAGCCCCTTCCGACACTCCCCTTGGGAATAGCCAATTTTCAGCTTTTGCGCCAAGATCAAAGTGTCTATGTGGACAAAACAGATCTTTTACAAAAGCTTATCGAAACAGGAGACTATTACTTTCTTTCCCGCCCCAGACGTTTTGGAAAGTCATTGACCATTTCCACCCTTGAGGCCATGTTTAGGGGGCAGACAGAGCTTTTTTCAGGCCTCGCAAGCGAGGCCTGGGTTGCCAAGCAGGCGTTGCGGAAGACGCCGGTTTTGTCTCTTGACTTCAGCATGTTTGACAGCAACGGCTCAGCTCAGGCCTTACATAAATGGCTTAATCGAAAAATACTGGCCTTTGCCAATCAGTATCATATCCATATGGAAGCTGAAGCCTCCTGCTCCGAAACATTGGACTGCGCGCTAGAGCTTATCAGCAAAGAGCATGGACGTATCTGCCTCCTTATTGACGAGTACGATTCTCCCATCCTTGACAACGTGTTTACGAAGAAGAAAGCCAATGCCTTTAGAGCTCTTTTACATTCATTTTACAAAGTTGTTAAAGGCTGTGGAAACTATTTATCCTTTGTTTTTATTACTGGCGTGTCTAAATTTACGAAAGCTGGAATTTTTTCTGCGCTCAACAACCTCAATGACATATCTATGAAGTATGAATATGGATCATTGACTGGATACACGCAAGAAGAACTTGAGAAATATTTTTTTGACTTCATCGAGCAGGCTGTTTCCAAAAAAATTATGCCAAACAAAGAAAGCCTTCTTCAGAAAATACGTAACTATTATGACGGCTTTTCTTTCAATGGCTACACAAAAGTATATAACCCATTTTCTATACTCAATTTTTTTGACAAATATACATTTGACAACTACTGGTATGAATCAGGGTCAATGTCTTTCATTGAAAATTATTTTAGAGAGCATAAAATTAAGTCACCAGATCAATATCATTTAATCAAAGTTGACTCAGAAATTATGGCACCACGAGAAATTGAGGAGGCAAGTCCTGAGAGTTTTCTGCTTCAAACAGGCTATCTCACTATAGTAAAACGAGATGAAAATGTATTAACATTAGATTATCCAAACCAAGAAGTTGAGAACTCTCTCTCAAGGATGTTCCTACACAGAATCTATCAGATACCAGCCTATGGAGAATTGGGAAGACATATCTGGGAAGCCGTGCGCCAGGGAAATCTCCAAAGGATCGTTCAAGAGTATAATGCGGCTCTCGCGGCCCTGCCGTATCATGATTTCCTCGAGAGCACACGAGCAGAGCAAGCATCTTCTGAACAGTGCAAAAAACACGATGAGTCTTTTTTCAGATCCCTTTTCCTCATGCTGCTGCGGGGCGCTGGCATCCAGGCTCACGGAGAGGTTCCCACCTGCCGGGGTCGCAGCGACGTTCTTGTCGAAAGTCCGGATCGTGTTCTGCTCATCGAGTTCAAGCTTGCCGCTTCCCACAAAGAGATTGCGGCAAAGCGCCATGAAGGGGAGCAACAAATTCGTGACTCCGGCTATCTTGAGCCCTATGCCACAGCAACATTACCCGTCAGCCACGCTGTTTTCGTGATCAATGCCGAAACACGCCAGGCTTCACTGTAAGTTTTTGACGTGCACACCTTTGCGTAGCGTTCTGCATGTCCCAAAACGACAAAAAAAAGCTCTTCTGAGCGTTCTCAAGATCTCCGCAAGAACACTCTGCCAGTAACGTTTCACAGTGTCGGGGAATCTTGCATCCACTGAAGTCTCCACGCGTCAAAAGAGCAAGGATGCCTGCACTCCAAACCATATCTCTTACGATACGATGGAACAAAACGTACAGTGCATCCTTCAAACTGTACCTCTACGATTTAGGGAAAAGAGCCAAGTGGGGGCTCGACTAAATTTTTGGTTCGCTGGTTGATAGCTCGCCTTCTGGGAAGCTCGGTGTGCGACCCCATTGGATTATTCCGTCAAATATTGATAAATCTCCAGCATCTACA
>JAFTDR010000220.1 GCA_017454105.1 Desulfovibrionaceae bacterium
ATTTTTGGGATGCCAAGTGGCTTGTTTTTTGGGTACCGTATTCACCTTTTTAAAGGTCAAAAAACGGCCCCCTCTCTAGCCGCGCCAAAAAAACGACTGAAGCCTTATCAGAGGGCTAAATAAAGCGCTAAATCATTGTGTTTGGAGACTAGACACTCGCTATAGCGATGTGGTGAGGTACTCCGCAAGGGGAAAATCGTTCTGACGCCGAGTATAAATTCTGAATTTTGCACATTTTCTCAGTAAAATAAAAGAACCTTTGCAGCACGCGCAGTTCTCCAGGTATTTACTGAGAATTGCAATCTATTCTACTGAGATTCTCAGTAAAATTATAACCAGAGGGCCCAATTTTCCTCGGTTTCCGATTTTGCTGAGAAATTCGTCAAAAATCAGGTATAAATCATAAACAACCAAGAACCGCCGTGATGCGTGAACCGCTTGTCCAGTGGTGTGAGAGGGGGCTTCGGCCCCCTACTCGATTTTAATTTAAGCTTTAGCTTTTTCAGACTTTAATGCAAGTATATCTTGCTTTGAAAGATCTGTTAATTGAATTATCTTCTCTAGTGCCTCATTAAGATCTAGCATCTTTTTAGCAATTTCTTTAGATTTTTCAATCTTGCCTTCAGATTTGGCATCCTCTATGTCTTTTTCACGAATTCTAAGCATATTGTCACGAATTTTCTCCATAGTTTCATCAAGCATAGTGTCTACTTCCTCTAGGTCTAAATCCTTTTTGATCGGATTCTCAGTGGTGAATTTAGTTATGACTGTGTTCCACAACCAATCAGCCAATATCAAACGGAATTCTTCGTAATGCTCACCTTTTAGGCGGATTTTTGCCTTACGAACCTCTGCTTGAACCTCATCTAAGCTTTTGCATTGCTCCAGCCTAAAGAGCAGCGCACTCAGATTCTTCTCGTCAGCTAAGGATTCCTTAGCTATTCGTGGAATATCAAGAAGAAAATACTCCATTTCTGGTTGAAATCGCAATAAACTTGAGAATGTTGGTACACGGTGTCCTGAACAGGCAAGCGGTGCTGTCCACGGGCTTGATCCTGTGTATATGACTATTGGTAAAATCGGCCAATGCTTCTCTCCATGATTGAGAACCTTTCTATGGTAGAGATCGAGCAAAAAGACTGCGGCGTATTCAAGCATGCGCAGAGCCATCTCTTTGCTACTTGCACTTTGGAACTCAAAGTGCAGGTACAGATACGGGTACACCCTTTCGTTGTGCGAACTGACCAGATTCGATCTTCTCTCCGCTCTGAAAGATGTTTGTTGATAAATGTATCTGGCTCTCTCTTGAGCGTGCTTTTGTCTATTTGGCCTATCAGTTCTTCTGGAATAAAGCCTGTCAGCAAATCGCTGACCATCTCAGGAAATGTGTATAACAATTTGTATGAAGCATCCCGCCATTTGGGACCTTCTTTGCCCTTTTTCTGTTTTTCAGAATTTTTCGTAGCTGGTTTTACAGGTGAGATATCACTTTTGCTTGTCATCTTAACCTCGTGAAAGCTGAGAGGCCGTGAAATCGAGGGTTCATTCAAGATCTCTCGATGGTATGCTGATCTGCCCCAGTTCTTACGATCCTAAATTGAACCAGCATCTCCCTTGAGATCCTGATTTTTGACGAATTTCTCAGCAAAATGGGAAACCGAGGAAAATTGGGCCCTCTTGTTATAATTTTACTGAGAATCTCAGTAGAATAGATTGCAATTCTCAGTTAATACCTGGAGAACTGCGCGTGCTGCAAAGGTTCTTTTATTTTACTGAGAAAATGCGCAAAATTCAGATTGAGATTGGACGGTTGGGGCTGCTATCTTCATACGTGGAGCCGTGTGAGGAAACCGTCCTCTATTATACCTGCTGTACGAGTCCCAATTAGAATCGTCAATGCTCGTTACGCTTGGCCTGCAAGCACTCTCAAGTCTTCAAGCTTCTGTTTCCGTTGTACGATCTCTTGTTCGTTTGCTTTCATGCTACTATTGGGCACATTCTGTATAAATATTGTGCCAATCAGATTAGTAACCATCAAGACACACATTTTTTTTTCGAGATTTCAATGCATTTTACGCCCAAAGAAGGCTGAATATGCCGCTCCTGATGTATACTCCAGCCAGAAACAAACTGATGCGAATGCGTTTGTGAGCCAGTACTCAATCGGGCATTGTCAACGCAAAGTGGTAACTTTTTTTCTGACCGCAGTGTATACTACACACGATGACCTTGCTGACAAACTCAATCCCTGTCGGTCTGATTCACACAGGCCGTCTGAGGAGAGATATGTTCGTGGGAGTAGAGATCCACCTTTTCAACAGGTTAGGATAGGTCTGTCAAGTTGAGATTGCAGAAAGAATTTTGATTTTCTGCTTGAAGATTCCTTAAGATGGAAAGTCGGCAGTTGTCAAGCGCCCTTTGCTGACAATGGTGCGGCTTGACGACCTACGACGTGAAGCGAGACCCACGTAGTTCTTGCAACTCGTGAGCGGGCACAAATTTTCCGCCTGTGCATTTTAGTGGTTTTCCGTTTCTCGAGTTCCAGCCTCCGAGAAGGGGGGGAGAGCGACCGGTTTCTCCCCCCTCTGCAGCTTACGGGGAGACGGCAGAGTCCGCCCCTCTCAACTCGTTGACTATAATTCACCGAAGGTACTGGGCGGCTTATGTTGACATACTTACGCTTTATAATCTATAGTATCCGCTCATGGGTCAGCGGTACTACGCGGATTTTATAGTTCCTCAAACGTGTTATTGTTAACAAACAGAGCATTCTGCCGATCGTGGGATGCCTGGAGAGTAGGCTAAGAGGCGCGTTTTATCGTACACCCGTGAGCGGATACGAATATGTATCACCGCGCCAGAGACATTGCCCAATTTGGGCAGATTACCTACACAATGTGACCAGAATCCTTGTTCATTTCTGCCAGAATGGGTGTACAATTTAAAACGGAACAACTGTCCACGCAAAAACAGAGGATGTGCACATTTTTGCCAGAGACATTGTTTACGTTAGTCCAGAATACTCAATAATGTTTCTTTAATTGCATCTTTTAAATTTTCAGGTGATTCTTTAGAGATTTCTCCACGTGGGGGTAAGTTTTCAAAAAAGCGTCTTACCCATACATTTACAGTATTCCTATTTGATTTAGTGTTTAAAGCTATTTTTGTGTATGGCACTCCTTCATAGGCCTCAAGAATGTATTCAGTTCTAACCTTCATATAGGCAGGTTGATTGCGTGAATTAGAAAATTTCTTTAAAGTATCAATAACTTTTTTGTCATACCTCTTTTATATTATCGATAAGTTTTTTTTAAACATTGTTACATTCCTTTACAAAAAGTTTAATGTATTGAGAAAAACACACAATGTTTACATCGACCACTTGAGCAAATCTTTAGACAGTGGGCTTCTAGCGATAATCACGCTTGAGTCAACTGCAAACAAATCCTCAAATTGAAAGTCATGCAGAATGCGAGATGCAAAAATAAGGATTGAGGCGCTGGACCAAATCCTTTGAATGTAAAGTGAATATAAAGCCTCTACAATCCCAAGGCCCGCTATCGGCAGATGCGGAATTTGGAAGGAAACTTGGCTTCTGCATTGCTTCTTCAGATGCCGATGCGATGCCTTAAGGACATCAAGAAATCGAACGCTCGTGATGAATCTCAGTATGGATAGTGCAGGTAGTCGAGTTCTTTTCCAGTGCCGGAGAAAGCTTCTGGAAGTCAGGTCATAATCATTTACTTTTTGAAAAAGAACAGTCATATATTTTTTTAATTTATTTAAATAATAAATCAAATACAACATGGAATATATTTTAGCAG
>JAFTDR010000221.1 GCA_017454105.1 Desulfovibrionaceae bacterium
AACGTCAGAAAACGCTCGCTACACTGAGATTCTCAGTGTAAGAGACGAAACTGAATCACTGAGGGTGTAATACCCAGTGGTGATTAACCTAAATGAAGAGCCGTGTGCGGGAAAACTGCACGCACGGTTCTGTGCGGGGGGGCGTTCAGTAATGGGCGTCCCTACCGCGTCAAAATCTATGATGATTCTTTTTAAAAATATAAATGATTATGATCTGCATAAACAGAGATGTATCGTGCTTAAGCTGCCCTGAAAGTTTTGCCATAAGCTTGCGAATAAACAGTGTATCCTCATCCGCCATCATGATAAAGTCGTAGCCTGTATTGACCAGGAGAAGAATATTGTCCTTTGAGTACTATCCGCGATCAAAGAGAAACCCAACTTCATACACTGTTGCATATGTTCGCATTCTGTCATGCGCAATGCTACCTGGGTACATCTCATAATCAAGAGGCCTGGTCTCTTTTTGGTTTTAAGCAACTGCTAAGTTAACCTGTGGCTTCGTTTTATCAACTTTAGCCTTTCCAAACTCTGCAGGTGAAATTGGAGCTATCGTAGCTACATAAACCATTTGCGAGAATACATGAGCTTTATTCCATAGCCAAAGTAGATTGTTGATATTCTCGCCGGTAATGATATCCCGCAGGAATCGTGAGATTGCAACATCAGTATGTGGGAACGCATACACGGATCGCAGCGTGAAAACACTGCTGATTCATCTGTGATGATAAAAAAAGTATGTCAAGTATCTTGACAGAATTTTTTTACCATAGACTTTCTGCAGGATGTCGTAGAGTCCTTCGCGCTTGGCTATGTGCATCAAAATGACAAAAGAACAAGCCTTCACGGTGTCAGACACATGAAGGGGGAGGTAATCCCTGTAAAGCCTCTAGTACGCCAGGGTCGTAACGCTCAAAGTTTTCATTTGGATACATTGTCCCATCGACTTCAGATGCTACTTTGCCGATGCATCTCCTTTTTTCAATTGCGTACTTCTTGTCAGGCACATACTTCTGGCTGACAACATGGTAAGCGTATGTCTGATTACTTCTCTTAGACAGTTTGGTGTCTTCAGGTCTTTTTACGAAGATGTTGAGAAATATGGCACACCGTTTAGTTACAGTTTAGTGACAGGTGTAACTAAAAGGATGCGCATAAAAGTGTAATTGTACAGAGAAAAAATAGATGTGGTGTAGTTTTTCATGGAAAATTTCTCAACGATCGGTTTTAGTTACGCAAACGTGAAAAATTTAGGATTTAAAGCAGAAAAAGCCTTGCGAGTAAATTTCTAAGGCTCTTTTTGCTTTTTAGGTCGAGATCCCTTTTAAATCAGGTTTATTTTTTGATAATGTATGGGGAAATACGGAATTTTTTCTTCGTTAGTCGTAATCCCCTTTCAAATCAGGCCTTTTTCTACGGTCAAATTGAAGAAGAAATATTAGTAGACATTCAGGAGTCTTAATCCCTTTTCAGATCAGGTCTGTTTCAACGACTTGATAAAATGGAAAGTCGCATACTTCTTCCGTCGTAATCCCTTTTAAAATCAGGTCCGTTTCAGCAAATAGGGGAAGAAATATATGCAAAGACAAAAGAATGTCGTAATCCCTTTTCAGATCAGGTCTGTTTTAACTCTTTGGCAGTATGAAAAATCGCATACTTCTTGCACCGTCGTAATCCCTTTTCAAATCAGGTCTGTTTCAACCCCCGGCGGCCTGGAGGCCACAAGAGTCAAGGCTTTTTGAGCGCTCATTCGCGAACATCTGAGGTACATTGCGGTACATTTAGAAAATAGGGCTTTAAAACCTCCTAAAACCCTTGCTGCTGGCCGATCGCAGACCTCTGCGGTGCTTTTTTACAAAGACCTTGATTATCAAGGATTTTGTACGTAGGCGCGCATGAGAGGGGATGTTCGCGCGATGTACGCAAAGAGTGTTGGCGCATGCGATGGGATGTACAAGACGGCGTTCGAGTACTCCGCAACTGGGCATAACAATACCATATTCTAGGTTTTTGTAATGATATGCGTTTTGTAAGGGCGAGTCAATGTGGGAGTCGGAGGCGAGGGATAAAAAGTTGGAGGAGGGGGCGGTTTGAATGTCCGCTCATACTCTTTTCCAGGCAGTACCCCCCAAATACCCCAGCACCGTCGTCGCCTGATACTGGCTCTTCAGAATAATTCCTCGCAACTTTCCAATTCTTTTCTTGCGTAGAGATCCTTGCGATGCCGAACATCAGAGCATCATGGCGTATGTCAGCGAGCGACGAGCGAAAAGGGAGCGAAGATGCCCAAAAGAATTGCACAGTGGCTGAAACGCCTGCTCTTTGTGGTTGAGAGCTTGGGCTACGGCCAATCCGTACACACTGAATTTTGTTGTTTCGGGATAAAGGCATACACATTGCGTCCCTTCCCTTGCAGTTCTTTGTACAGTGTCCCCATAGGTGGGACACGAAACGTCTTAAGACCCCCAAAAATGACCGCGAACTGCTTTAACCCTCCCACTGGACGCATTTTGTGTCTGCTCAAGCTTGTGTCACAACGCAGAGCATATGAGACTGACCTTTGCGCATAACACCATACTCATCTCATAAGCGGCGCATGCAGTTCACTGGTTTGGCCAGCTTCTTTGAGCGCGTCAGTTCAGTGTTCAAGGGCGAAGGCGTGTTTAAGGAATCCGACAGAGCGGAAATACCAAGTATGCTCTGCGGCCTAAAAAATGCCGATACACGTTCCCTGAGTAAAAAAATGCTGAACTGCGCGGATTCTCTGTGATCTTGGCATACGACCAATTGAGGTCGCTTGAGCTCTCCAGGGAAAAAAGTATGCAATTTGGCTGCGTGTCAGCAAAAGAGCTACGACCCAAATTAGATTTGCGGCATTGGGCGTGGCCGAGGGGGCTTAGTTCTGTGTGAAGAGAGTAGGGGCGCAAAGAGAAGACAAAGCTATGCCTGGCCTTTGTCTTTCTCTCGTCTTAAAAAGCGCAGTATGGCAAGAGGCAAGCGCTTGCCTATAAACCGCCAAAGATCCAGTACTCTGCATCTGAAAAAAAACGTGTGTTAGGCGGCATGGCTTTCGGATCTGTCCTGTGCGATGTCTTGTGTCGTACGGACACGGATTCTCCTGCGCTGGGGCATACGCGCCGCTTTTTTTGAAAGCTGCGAGTGGATCAATTTTTTTCTTGACATATAGGAAACTGAAATTTAATTTCTAAATCAAGTCATCGCAAAAGAGCTTTTCGCCTGTTCAGAGGTGGACGGCTCTTGGTGTGCGCCACTGTACTCTAAGCACTGTGGCGTATGCTGGATTACGGCTGGACACATTGAGGATTGCACAGCGGTCTTGAGCAATCAGATTTGCCAGTACGCTCTGGCCTCTGCAGAACTTGAAAAAGAATTTAAATTTTTAAGTCAAAGCAATCGGAATCTGAGCCTTTTCGCGAGATCGGCCTTCTTTCGCCTGTGCGCGATGAGGCTATCCCGAAGAAGAGGCATTTGGTTTAGGCTCCGCGTTCCAGGTTTTGGGAACTGCCATGAGCCGCATACATTGTTAGGGAGTAAGCTATGACGCTGAATGAACTGAGCAAGAAGACGGCGTGTCGTGTGAAGCGCGTCAATGCGAAGGGAATGCTGGGACAGCGCCTCGCGGATATGGGTTTCTGTCCTGGCGAGGAAATTCTCTTTGTGCGCAAAGCTCCTCTGGGGGATCCGGTGCAGGTCCAGATGGGTACCTACCATGTGGTTCTGCGCAAAGCGGAAGCCAGAGAAATAGAGGTCGGCGACCTACGGTGAGGGTGATACATGAAGGAAATACTCGTGGCGCTTGCCGGCCAGCCCAACTGCGGAAAGTCGACAATGTTCAATATGCTGACAGGCGCCCATCAGCATATAGCGAATTATCCAGGCGTAACGGTTGAGAAAAAGTCCGGCGCCTTCACATGCAATGGCACAAAGATACGCATTGTGGATTTGCCGGGAACCTATGGCCTGACATCCTGGTCACTGGAAGAAAAGGTCTCGCGTGAATTCATTGTGGGCGAGAAAATCGACCAAGTCGTCGCGGCCATGGATGCCTCGACCCTTGAGAAGAGTCTCTATTTTTGCCTTCAGCTCTTGGAATTAAGGCGCCCGACTATCGCGGCCCTTAACATGCTGGATGTGGCCAAAAAAAGACATATTGATGTCAACCCCGATATTTTAAGCGAAAAGCTTGGCATACCCGTGGTTCCCGTCCAGGCGAACAAGCGCGTCGGCAAAAAGGAGCTTGCGGAGAGCCTTGCCAATTGCAAAGGCGTGGTCACAGAAGGCAGGGAAGTGGATTACGGAGTGCTTGAGCCGACACTTGCGAAGATTGAAAGCATGCTGCCGGCCGAGGGCCTGGAAGACTATCCTCCCCGCTGGCTCGCAATCAAGCTCATAGAAAACGACAATCTCGCCTATGAGGTTGTCGGCAAGGTGCAGGGCGGCAAGGAAGTCTGCGCCTTCGCCAAAGAGGAAATCAAGCGGATAGAAAAAGAGCAGGGCATCGACACCCCACGTCTTGTCGGATCGGCCCGTTATGCTAAGGCCCGCGCCCTCGCGGCCGAGTGTACGAAGCGTGAAAAGTTCGTGGTCTCAGCCACAGAAAAGGCTGACGGCATTCTCTGTCATAGAGTGCTTGGCCCAATCATTATGGTCGCGATACTCTTCGTCTTCTATGTCTGCTCGGTCACCTACGGCAACGAACTGACCCCCGTTGTCTGGCCCGTTTGGGAGAAGCTCGAGGTCTGGGCAGCGGCCATTCTGCCTGCCCCTGGTTTTCTTGACGATCCCCTGCTTACGGCCATGGGCAACTGGGTTGTGAAAAGTATCACAGCCGTTTTGAACTATCTGCCGATCTTCCTCATCATGTTCGCTCTGGTCGCCATTCTTGAAGAGTCAGGCTACATGGCGCGCATCGCTTTTGTCATGGACCGCCTCTTCCACAGGATGGGCCTGCATGGTCAGTCCACTCTGCCCTTAATTTTAGGCGGCCTCTATGTTGGCGGCTGCGCCATTCCCGCGGTCATAGCGACAAAGGCCATACCGGATGACAGGGCGAGGATGGCGACCATCCTGATTACGCCCATGATGAACTGCCTGGCCAAGGTGCCGCTCTACCTTCTGCTTGTTGACGCTTTTTTCCCGACAACAGCCGGCACGACCATGTTTTTTATCGGCACAGTGACCCTTTTAACCGGCCTCATTGTGGCCAAGCTCCTCACCCTGACCCTTTTGAAAGATGTGCCTTCGGCCCCCTTCATAATTGAGCTCCCCATCTATCATATGCCGACTGTCCAGGGGGTTGTGCAGCAGACAATTTCGCGCATCTGGCTCTTCCTAAAGAAGATCTTAACCATCATTATTGCTGTTGCGATCATTATTTTCGCGCTCATCAATTTCCCAGGCCTATCAAAGGACAGGGAGGCCTATTACGAAAAGGAGCAGGAGAAGCTTGAACAGCAGTTTATGAAGGCTGTCGAGGCTTCAGCGTTTAAGGGTGAATTGACTGAAAAAGACATAGTGCCGCTTCTCTCCTACCAGGAAGACTTAAAACTTAAAAAGCGCGGCACAAGTCAGGAGAAAGCCAATCAGATCAATGAAGAGGCGTTCAAGTCCCATCCAGTCTATGCGGCGATTGCCCTCAAAAAAGGCAAGGACGGCAAAAACCTGGGCAAGGTCTTAAAAAAAGTTGAAACAGGCCGCAAGAACCTGCGCCGCGAAATCCGCGAGGAGCGTTTCCGCAGCAGTTTCCTCGGCATGGCCGGACGGGCTCTTGAGCCTATGACCAAGTATGCTGGCTTTAACTGGCAGGTTAATGTGGCTCTTCTCTCGGCCTTCGCAGCCAAGGAAAACAGCGCAGCGACTCTGGGCGCGATCTACGGCATCTCAGGTCAGTCCATTGGCGAGGGACTTCGCTCAAACAGCGGCTTTACCCCCCTCCACGCGCTTGCGCTTATGCTCTTTATGTCTCTCTATCCCCCCTGCATCGCGGCCTCCGTCATGGTCAAGGTGCAGACCGGATCCGGTAAATGGATGATCTTTTCCATCCTCTTCCAGATGGTCCTTGGCATCACAGTCGCCATGCTCGTCTTTACTGGCGCGACTGTTCTTGGTCTTTCAGCCACGCAGGCCATGTGGAGCTACTACGCCTTCCTTGTGATTCTCTTGTGCGTCATGGCTCTCATTCCCAATCGGGGAGAAAATAAATACAGGGCTGGCCCACAGACCAATGCCCTGAAGGAGAACTTCTCATGAACAAGGTATTTCTCTCACTCGCTTTTGCCGCAGCTTTGGCCTTTCCCGCAGCTGCCCTGGCTCACAGCCCAATCTTCGACTGCTCGGACAATGGGGACGGCACAATCTCTTGCGAGGGCGGCTTCTCTGACGGCTCATCCGCCGCTGGTGTCGCTATCCATGTCCAGGATGCGTCTGGAAAGGCCATAGAGGAACTGAAGCTCGACAAGAACAGTGAGATTACCTTTAAGAAGCCAGCTGGCGCCTACAAGGTTATGTTTGACGCGGGCGCAGGCCATCAGGTGACCAAGGACGGCAAGAGCATCGTGCAGTAGGCCGTCAGGCTTTGTTTCAAAGCGTACAACAAAGAAAAAGGAGTTTTTGATGAAAAAAGCATTTGCCGCGCTTCTTGGCATAGGACTGCTTGCCATAGCCGCTCCCTCGAATGCCCACTTCATGATGACCTACACCCCAGAGACGGTTCTTGAGAAGGCGAAAGACATTGAAATGCGCATTGTCTTCACCCATCCAGCCGAGGCCGGCCACACCATGGATATGGGTGGGGTTAAGGAGTTCTACGCTCTGCATAAGCGCGGCGAATCCGATGTGAAGAAGATCGACTTCAAAAAAGCGCTGCAGGAGATCACCTGGAAAAATCCTGAGTCAAGCAATAAGGCCTATGCCGCCAAGATATCCAAGAAAGACATCAAAAGCATGGGCGACTACATGTTTGTCATGGTACCCGGCTACTATTTTGAGAAAGAGGAAGGCTCCTACATGCAGCAGATTGCCAAGCTGCTCGTCAATGTGGGCGGCATTCCCGGCAACTGGAGTGAGCCTGCTGGCCTACCCTGCGAAATAGTGCCCATGGCCAAACCCTATGGTCTGTGGACTGGCAATGTCTTCCAGGCTCAGGTGCTTTCGCAAGGAAAGCCTGTGGCCAATGCTGAAATTGAAGTCGAGTACATGAGCCACAAACCAGATCTCAAAATGAACGGCCTCGCAAAGAAGTGCGACATCAAGTACCCGAACGATATCCTCGTCACCCAGACCATTGTCACCGATTCCAACGGTGTCTTCTCCTTCGGTCTGCCCCGTGCGGGCTGGTGGGGCTTTGCGGCACTCGGTGTCGGTCCAGATAAGACACACGACGGCAAAGAACTGAGCCAGGACGCCGTAATCTGGGTGCAGGCTGTTGACATGAAGTAAGCGGAGTATCCGCAAATAGGGGGGAGCATCTGCCCCCCCCTTTTTTTTCTGTCAAAGACTTGTGGCTCAAATCAACGGGCAAGGGATCTGCCGTCAACTTCGACGGAATGACCGGGCCCGCCGTCAAAGATGACTGTGAAGTCGCCCTCTGGCCGCTCGAATGTAACCTCGCTATTCGAATCCATTGTGGCTTTCTCAAGCACATTGCCCGATCTGTCTAGGACACGTATTTCGATGCCCGTGGCAGAGGATCCGTCAGAAAAGCCACCCTGGCAGGTGAATGTATTGTCCCCATTGTCAAAACAATTCATAAGCGCGCTGTGGGCCCATACATATTGATTTGCACAAGAAATGCTGAAAAAAGCGAGTAGAAAAAGTATTGTTCTCATGATTTTTTTTGTGCCTCATTTTAAAAAAGTGTGCATTTTTTATACAATTTAAAGCTATTTAGTTCATCTGTTTTATCTCCTTCTTGTGGTGCATTCTTTTATTTTGCTTGCGCTCGAGACTGCTTGCGCACGAGCATTTTTTTGCATTCATAAAAAAAGAAAAGGGCGCGCAACAATAGTGTTTGCATTGATCGCGTACCACGTATTCTCAGTCCGCGCATAAACAGATCCTGGGGGGCATCTTTCTTGTCACGATTTTTCTGCGTATACAGAGACGCACGAACTGGAGCCACTGTTTTCTCTTGTCGTAAAGCATTTTCGCAGTATTCTGCGAATTTGGCAAGAGGATTGTGCAGAAGGGATTTGCGCGTATGAGCTTAACGCTCATACATGCAAACAAGAAGAGCGTTTTGAAACAGTTGCCGGCGTCTGTTGGGGGAATGAGCAGGAATTTTTTTTTCTTACAATTCGCAAAGTTGATTGCAATGAGTGCCATACAATCCTCCAGTCTCTTGCAAGCAACCAGTAGAATCGTCATAGTATAGACCACGAGGTTTCATATGACAGAAATACCTGTGTCAATCACACATTTATTTCATTCATATGGCAGTACAGTACTCTACAGCGATCTTACGCTTAGTTTTGAAGAGGGTAGGATCTATGGGCTTTTGGGGAAAAACGGTGTCGGCAAGACAACGCTTATCAAGATACTTATGGGTTTTCTCAAGCCCAAAGGGGGAGAGTGCCGAATTTTTGGCGATCCGGCAAACGCCATAACTCCCGCAACCCGGGCGAGAGTTGGGCTCCTTTTTGAGCGCCATCTTGCCTACAATTTTTTCTCGATTGAGCAGGTTGAGCGCTTTATGTCCCGTTTCTATTCCCGCTGGAAGCGCGAGCGCTACTACGAGCTGGTTGATATTTTAGGGCTGCCAAGAACGCACAAGATTGCCTGGATGAGCGAGGGACAGCGCTCGCAAGTTGTACTCGGTCTGATCCTAGCCCAAGATCCTGAACTGCTCATACTCGATGACTATTCCATGGGGCTTGACGCAGGCTACCGGCGTCTTTTCGTGGATTACCTGCGCGAGCATCTCAAAGACGGAAGACACACAGTGATTCTCACCTCGCATGTCATCCAAGATATGAACCGCTTTGTGGATGATGTGGTCTTTCTGCGCCGGGGCGGAGAGACGTACACGACAAGTCTTGAGGCTTTCAGCAGAAATTTCCACTGCGTACGCCTTGCGAAAGACTCCCTGGCTACGGAGTCTCTGAGAGAGGCCTTCTCTTGTGCGGCCAACGGCGCATCCTCCTTGCCCATACCCTCGATCGTAAATATCGAAGAGCATCGGGAGTATTTTGAACTCTTTTCCTTTCAGGCGAAAGAGGATGTCCTCCAGGGTCTTGAGCGTCTTGGCGTACCGTCTGCTTCGACTGCATTATGCGAGGTTCCGATGGATTTAGAAGATGCCTTTGTCGGCTATACCGGCAGGTATTAGTTCTTCTGTGATGTGGGAGTGTTTCATGCTCGATATGTTTTTTGCGATCTTTTTTAAAGAGTACATCAAGACCCGCTTGGGCATGCTCCTCTTGATTTGTGCAGGCGCCTGCGCTGTCTGCTGGATCGGCCTTGGCGTCAACCGTCTTTTCCTGCTCGATCATCCTGAAATTGTCTGGTACCGCACAATGGATCTGCACCAGATCCCCTATGTGGCCTACCGCTTTGTTCCTCTTTTGAGCGCGATCGCCTTTTGCTTTTTCCAGTTTCTGCCTGAGATGCGCGATGAGCGCATGCGCCTCTCATTGCATCTGCCCTGTCCGCTTTTTTTTCTTATGCTCGCGCACTTCTGCTACGGCCTGGCCTATCTCGCGCTCCTCTTTTGTGCCGAGCTGGGCGCACTTCTTCTTATCCTCTCTCTTCTCTATCCAACTGAGGCCGTTTCGACGGCGTTTTGGACAATGCTTCCCTGGTGCCTTGCCGGCATCTACGCCTACCTCTGCTTCGCCTGGCTCCTTCTTGAGCCGAAAAAAAAGACAAAACTCCTCGCACTCCTTCTTTTTGCCGCAGTCTCTCTGCCGCTCCTTATGGACTGGACACCGGGCGGCTATACAAAAGCCATTCTGCCTTTCTTGGTCGGCATTTTTCTGCTCGTATCAGGCCTTTTTCTCTCTGCAATCCATTTCAGAACCAGGGAGGTTGAGTGATGCGCAAAGTCGCTTTCCTCTGCCTTCTTTTGTTTACCATCTGCGCTCTCTCCTGGGCCCTTCCCGCAGGCTACAATCTTGTCTTTGTCAAGCCCATTGAAAAAACCAAGCTCTTTTACAGCCCTGTTCTTGAAAAATGCATCTTTACCGAGCAGATCAGAGGCTTTGACCGCGAGGCGGCCGCAAAATCAGAGGGGCATCACAGCGACATCGTCTACAAGGACGAAGACGGTCATTACTACGATAGACTGGGCTTTGAGGCCGCCTTGCCCTTTATTTATTATCGGAACATGGAAATGCGCGGCCTCTTGCCCGTTACTGTGCGGGGCAAAAGCTTTGACCGCAAGGCTATCGAGAAGGCAAGGCGCGTCTTAGAACTTCCCGCATCCTCAATTGACGGGCATAGGCCAAACCCCAAGTGTTACCCCTTAATTGAGGCCAATCCCGGCCAGGTCGCGCTCCTCTATCCAGACGACCGCTTTAGGCTGTCTGCGCGCGGCTTGGAATTTATCAATGCGGACACGAATGCAAAGGATGCGCGGCGCACAGAACGCTTTACATCTGCGCTTGAGAAACAGGGCTTTGTCTTTCCTGCCCGGCATGTTGGTGGCAATTTCACCAATTTTAAGCCCTACGAGGGCGGGATTTTTCTCGTAGATGCCAAAGCGCCCTGTTTCATCTGCTACGCAAAGACGATAGGCCCCTTGCAAGAAAAATTGCGCTGCCCAAGGGCCTTGTCCCAAGGCACATCCTTGTCTCAGAAGCCAAGGATTCCCAATGGATCGGCATGGTGCTCGACGATACGGGTGGGATCTGGCTTCTTAGAAAAGACGATTTTGCACTGATTGGCCTTGCTCTTACAGGCTATCGGCCGGATGTCATGGATTGCAAAATCATCTTTAATCCCGTCTATGCCACAGTTCTTTTCTCGGATGCAGTCCGCATTCACGCGGCCGTATTTACTGTGCCCGATCCTACCCTTGCAAGCGGCACAGTGCTTGAGCCGTTCCACACCTTCGAGAAGACCATGTCCCGCGCCGAGGAATCCTGGAAGACGCGTCTTGCCGATATCCTCTTCCCCTGCACTCTTAGGCTTGAGAGCGAAAACACCTCCTTTGTGCATCCAGTTTTTGCGCTTTCACGACACTATCTGGCCAATGCCCTGCCCCTTTGTCTTGTGCTTGCCCTTGGCCTCTTATTTTGCTTGAAACGCCGTGGACCTCTGGATGGCTTTGGCTTTGTTGGCGTAGCCGCAACAGCTCTTTTTGGCATCTACGCCCTTGTGCCTTATTGCCTTATGGACGAACATGGCTGATTTTTTTTGGTCTTATGGGGAACAAAGAAAGCCTCGCAGGCTTCGGGAGACGAAGCCTGCGAGGCTTTTTGTTATACTGCGGTCAGAAAAAAAAGTACCACATGGAATTGAAAAGAGCAGACTTTGTAAAAAGGTCAGTTTGTTTTTGGCTTACTTCATGAATCACTGCGTACATAAAAGAAGACGCTCTGACCTTTTTCCGGCCATTTGTGGCAAAGACGTGAGGCTACTTACTGGAGTACTCGGATTGTGAAGAGTTCCGGCTGAATGGTGCGCGCGTAGTGGACTGCCGGGAGGCCAAAGAGCAGGATATAGACAAGTTCGTAGTTTTGTGGGATCTCAAGCAGTGCCATGACCTCTGGGATTTGCTTTGCGCAAAGCACTGCGTAATCACACCACAAGGTGCCAAGACCGAGACTCTGCGCATAGAGTTCACAGTAGGAGAGGGCGATAATTGGGTCAGCCATCTCACAGCCGGGTATCGTTTTTTCTTTGTCGATTGCGACAGCAATCAGCGAGGGGGCACCCCGGTAGACCACATCGTTTCCAGCAGCATAGGCATCGCGCGCCATGATAAACATTGGTGACGGGTCGCTTGCTTTTGCCATGCACTCATAGGTCGTCTTTCTGATCGCATCCATTTTTTTTCGGCTACCTATGAGAGTAAAATACAAATTGTCGGCATTGCCGCCAGTCGGAATATAGGGAAGCATTGCGGAAAGTTTCCCAAGCATCTCTTGTCCGACATCTTCTTTTTTGTAGAAACGAATACTCCTGCGCGACTGGATAAGCCGCAGGAGATCGTCGCTCTTGCCCATGCCGACAGGCAAAGAATCTTCGGGATTTTTCCCGCCAAAGGAGAGGGCTCCGGTTGGACAGATGGCCATGCAGTGCTGACAGCCGACACAGTTTTTTTCTTTTCCCTCGGCAAAGGCCGGAATGTCCGCATCATCCAAGATAAGCGCATGCGTAACACAGTCCTGGACGCATTGGCCGCAATGACAGCAGAGATCTAGATTTACGTGAATGGACGTACGCATTGTTCCTCCGTTTTGGCTTAGCGCTTGAGATCCTCGTATACCGGCATTCTGCCAATACCAAAATGAATGATCCACTGAGGTCGCTCGGGGATCGGAATCCAGTAGCCGTAGAGCGTCGTTCCATCAGGTCCTCGATATTTGACGGCAACAGTCTCATTGTTTTCGATCGCCCGATTGCACTGGCAGCCTCTATGGTCTTCCGGCTTGCCTATTGATGACCATCGAATGCCTGCGCTTTTTTGTTCACAGCAAGAATCTCGCGGCTTTTTTGGGTGATTGTCACAGGTTCTGGAAAAGCATCCCACATCGCGTGAAAGGCGTTCAGTACTTCCTGTACATTCCATACATTTGTGGCGAGAAAACCCACAACCTGTGGGCTTCCTCGCCACGCACACAATGATCCTTAGGCGTACTTTTTTTCTATTACGACTACGCTTAGGACTCTATGTCTTCTGCAAAAAAACGCGAATGTCTGGGCTTGCGTTCTCGCTACTCTTGGGCCATATGCTCGGCACTCTCTGTTTTTTTCTTTCTTGTCCTCTTTTTTATCCCAGCTTCTTTTGCCTCGAAGTGAAAAAGCAGCGTGTCATGGTCAACATAATACGTCGCTGTGCCGCCTTTTTTTAGATCGCCAAAAAGAAGCGCTTCGGCGAGTGAGTCTTCGATGCGCTCTCTGATTAAGCGGCGAAGAGGTCTTGCCCCCATTGCTGGGTCATATCCTTTTGTTGCAAGCCAATTGCGGGCGTCATCCCCGAGTGTGAGGGTGACCTTGCGCGAGCGCAGGTGACTTTCAAGGTCCTTCAGGAACTTGTCAACGATACTCAGCATGATGTCCGAAGTTAGGCTATGGAAGGGCACAAGGGCATCGAGACGGTTGCGGAATTCTGGGGTGAACAGCTGCTCAACAGCGCGCAGAGCCTTTTGGGCGACATCCTCGCTGCCTGTTGTGCCGAAGCCAACTGTGCGCTTGCTCATTTCAAAAGCCCCGGCATTGGAGGTCATAATCAGGACAACATGCGAGAAATCCGTTTTTCTGCCAGTGTTATCGGTCAGAGTTCCGTAATCCATGACCTGGAGGAGAATGTTGAAGATATCGGGATGAGCTTTTTCAAGTTCGTCCAAAAGAACAACGGAATAGGGCGCTTTGCGCACAGCCTCTGTGAGCAGACCTCCCTGATCAAAGCCCACATAGCCTGGCGGGGTTCCGACAAGGCGCGAGACCGAGTGTTTTTCCATGTACTCGCTCATGTCGAAGCGGAGAAACTCAATGCCCATGCAGGCGGCAAGGGTTCGTGCGACTTCCGTTTTGCCAACGCCTGTTGGACCGTAGAAGAGGAAGGAGCCTGTTGGGCGGTTTTCAATGCTAAGCCCTGCGCGCGAGCGCAAAATTGCCTTAACGACAGTGCGTATGGCCTCGTCTTGGCCAAAGACCTTGGCCAAAAGGTCAGTTTCGAGGGTCGCTAGGCGCTCCTCTTCTTGACTTGAGACACTGCGCTCAGGAATCCCGGCTGTACGGGCAATGACATGCTCGACATCAGAAATCGTGATTGCAACCGGATCGCTATTCTCTTTTTTCTCAAGACACTGTCTGATATGCACCTGCGCGCCGACCTCGTCCATGACATCGATTGCTTTGTCTGGGAGGAGTCTGTCTTTTATGTGGCGCTGCGAAAGATCGACAATGGCCGAGAGGACGGCTTTGGAATAGTCCACGTTGTGGAAGGAGGCATAGCGATCCTTGACGCCCTCTAAGATTGCGATGCAGTCCTCAGTCTTTGGCTCGTGGAGATCGATCTTTTGGAAGCGCCTAGCGAGCGCACGGTCTTTTTCAAGCTTGTTGCGGAACTCTTCATAGGTTGTTGAGCCGATACAGCGAATCTCTCCGCTCGCAAGAGCCGGTTTGAGCATATTCGCCGCATCGATTGAGCCTCCAGAGACGGCGCCTGCGCCGACAAGGGTGTGGATTTCATCGATAAAGAGAATGGCATCAGGTATTTTTTTTATGGCGAGAAGAATACCCTTAAGCCGCGACTCAAAATCGCCCCTGTATTTTGTCCCCGCAAGAAGTGTGCCCATATCGAGCGAATAGACGCGCGTTTTGGCAAACATGGGCGGCACCTGCCCATTGGCTATGCGCTGGGCAAGGCCTTCGACCATGGCCGTTTTTCCAACACCCGGCTCGCCGACAAAGAGCGGATTGTTTTTTCGCCGACGGCAAAGAATTTCTATTGTCCTGTCAAGCTCCATCTCACGGCCGATTAGCGGGTCGAGTTTTCCGTTGCGCGCTTTTTCCGTCAATTCGACAGTATAGAGCGCAAGGAGTGATTTCTTTTTTCCCTTTTGGGTATTGCTCTCCTGGCCGTCTGCATCGTCTTCGCTAGCACTTTCCCGGACAATAACCCGCTTCTCGTTTTCCTCAAGATACTGGATCAGATCCTCCTGATCGATACCCTGAAGCCGGATATAATAGGTCGCGTAGCAGTCCTCCTTCATGATGCTTACAAGAAAATCGCCGACATCGAGCGTGTCTCTGCCCTGAAATTGGACGTCATCAATTGTCCGCTTGACGATGCGCTGCACAAGAAGGGACTCAACGACTTCTTCTGTCGGGATATCCTGCTCAACGGAGGTGAGTTCCTTGGCGAAAAATTCGTTCAGCTGTTCTTGGAGTTTTGCGATGTCCGCACCGATTGCCTCAAGGATGGTGTTGCCTTTTTCATTGAACGTTATGGCATAGAGAATGTGTTCAACAGTCAGGAGTTCGTGGCGGTGACGATGCACCACATTCACTGCGTATTGAAATATGCTCTGCAGGTCACGTGAAAACATACGCGATACTCCAGAAAATCACTCTTTTTCCATGGTACACTTGAGCGGAAAGCCCGCCAGAATGGCCTGCGAGCGGACGGCGTGGACCTTTGATTCAGCTATTTCAAGAGGAAAGACGCCGCATACGCCCCTCCCCTGCGTGTGGACAAGCATCATAATCTTTGTTGCTTCCTCAACGGACTTATGAAAAATCAGGCAAAGTATCTGAACGACGAAGTTCATGGTGGTCACGTCGTCATTGTGAAGGATAACGCGGTATCTGGGCGGCTCTTGAAGTTTTGTTCGCTCAGCAAGCAGCACGTCTCCTTCCAGTTCTCGCTTTGTTCTCTTAGCCATATACGTTTCCCTCACTTTGCTCAAAACAATACGCTGTTCAAACGCGCTTTTATCCCACCAGGAGTAGACTTGAGCCAGAAACAAACTGACTTGACTTACAATCTGGTTTTGTTCTGACCGAAGTCTTGTCTTCTATAGGACAGCGCTTTTTTTGGCGCAATTGGCATAGGCAAATCGGTCTATGCGTTACGTTTTATTTAGGTTGACAGCGGCTACGCAGGGAATGCCCAATTCCTCGCACCAGCGTTTGCGCTCGTCCGCCTCAAACGTGAAACTGCGATCGCAGGCCGTCTCCTTGCTTTGTTTGGCGTATTTTTTGTGGAGAGCGTGGTAGGAGAGGGTTGAGCGCTGATACTCTTCAAGGCCGAGTTCGTGAATGACCTCTTCTATGTCCGTTTGCGCTCCCTCAAGTTCCACAAAGTTGCCGAAGGGGAGAATGTCGAACGAGATCTCAACGCCATGGTATACCCAGCTTTCCCGCACTTTTTCATACGCCGCGAAGGCTTTAAATCCGAGTCCGCTCAAAATGCTCCGGAATTCCTGCGGATTCGAGACCGTCACTTCGCGCTCGTCGAGAACCTTGAGGTCCTTGGTTGCGCGTTTGCGGCAGGGCATTTTGAGCGTGACAAAGGCTTTTTGCTGGCTACCGCGCTCCTGGATAACGCGCAAACGCAGGAGCATATGCCGTTTTGAAAGGGAAGGGGGATTTGTCTCAAAAAGCGTGTTCTGTTCAAAATGTACTCCACAGTCCATAGCGTCGGTGTTTGAAGAGAGTTTTTCACGCAGCGGTGCAAAATCAACATCACAGAACTTGCATTCGATTTCTAGAGACACGTGCGGCTCCCAGATGGGCTTGTTACTGATGAAAGAGTTCTCGCTGCAGATCCTGCAGAATGGCTATGCCGTCTCCATTTTCCGTTTTAGGGTACATGCACGGGGTAAAACCAAGACGTTTTGCTTGGGATAGGCGCAGAGGGTGTGCAGAGACTGGACGGATCTGTCCGTTTAAGTCAACTTCTCCCCAGAACACTGACTTTTCTGGAAGCGGCAGATCGTAATAGGATGAGAGTATGGCTGTGACAAGAGCGAGATCCAGACCTGGTTCGCTTAAGCGTATGCCGCCGCCGACGCGCGCGTAGATGTCAACCTGGGAAAAATTGAGGGAGAGGCGTTTTTCAAGCACTGCGAGGAGAAGATTTAAGCGGTTGACATCAAAGCCTAAGGCTGTCCTGCGCGGTATGGAGAGATAGGTGCGGGCAACAAGCGCCTGCACTTCGACGGCAAGTGGCCGTTGCCCATCCACAGCCATGACGACAGCCGTTCCAGAGAGCGAGGGATCGCGGGCTGTTAAGAAAAATGTCGAGGGGTCATCGATGACCTGTAAGCCCTGTTTTTCCATGCGAAAAACAAGAAGTTCCTCATTGGGCCCAAAACGATTTTTGAAGATCCGAAGCAGGCGGAACATCTGCCGTCTATCGCCTTCAAGCGAGATGACCGTGTCAACCATATGCTCGAGAAGCCTTGGGCCTGCGAGGGTGCCGTCTTTTGTGACGTGGCCCACAAGAATAAGCGTGACACCAAGACGCCGCGACTCATCCATAAGTTCGCGCGTTGCGGCCCGAACTTGACTGATTGAGCCGGGCTGGCCTTCGGCATTCGCTGAGGCGACAGTCTGCACGGAATCGACAATCAGAAGTTTCGGTCCGTGTGTCTCAACTCCAGCTACGATATCGTCTGTGCGCGAGGTCGCAATGGCGAGGAGATTGGGATCGAGCATGCCGAGTCGTTCGGCCCGCGCGCGTATTTGCGTAAGTGCCTCCTCGCCGCTTGCGTAGAGGACTGTGCGCCCCTTTTTGGCCACAGACCCTGCGATTTGCAGAAGAAGCGTCGATTTGCCGATCCCAGGCTCGCCACCTATAAGATAGGCCCCTCCAGGCACAAGCCCTTGGCCTAAGACGCGGTCAAGGGCCTCTATGCCGCTTGAATAGGGGACTTCGCTTGAGTCCTGAACGGAAATAAGTTGCACTGGGCGATCGCTCACCTGTCCGCGGGGAGCTTCCGCTCTCTGAGATCGCTCCTGCGCCTCAAGTGTGTTCCACGCCTGGCAGGCGGGGCATTGACCGCGCCACTGCAGTGTCTCGGCCCCACAGGCCTTGCAGACAAATATGTCGCGTTTCTTGGCCATACTGCCTCACGCGGGAGCGGGAATCTCAAGGATTTCCCGAATTTCATTGTCTGAGAGGGTGTTGATCGCCGCAACAACGTCCTTGTCGTAGATTTCTCTGCCCTCAAGTTTCTTGCGGGCATCCTCCATCGGCAGGGGCGGGCGATTGCCGCGCTGGCTGACCATTGCGCAGAAGTCGTTTGCAACAAGCAGAACGCGGGCTTCGGGGAGCATGTCTTTACGCTGGAGTTCATGATTTGCGCCGGTTGTGGGATCGTCGATGACCTTGCCGCCCATCTGGTAGACGATGCGGGCGACGCGTCCTGGGAGAACTCCTTTTAAGACATTGTAGGCATGGTAGGGGGCAAGCTGCACCTGACGTCGCTCATCATCGGTCAGAAGACCGCGCTTGATCATGATGTCTCTGGGCACAAAGATTTTGCCAACTTGCGAGAGGCGGGCTGCGAGCTTAATATTTTCATGGCTCTGCGAGGAGAGCTTAAGCACACTTGCAAGGCGCAGGGAGAGTTTGGCCACTTTTTCTGACCGGCCCTGGAGATAGCGGAGTTTCTCGTCTGCTCCGTCAAGCGCGCACTCAATTGCGTGGACCAGACCACCGATGCACCGCTGTTCCTCTTGCGCCTTGTGCCGCACAACCCATGAGCCGACAAGGAGCGCAAGAACAAGCGCGACTGCGAGACTGCCAAAGCCCCAGAGGCCGTAGATTGTGCGCGCAACGGCCGCAAGTTCATGCTCAAGCATCTCGTTTGGGTATTCAAGAGCCACAATCCACGAGAGCGATGGAATGCGGGCTGCAAGTGACCAGACATCGGTCCCTGGATTTGCGAGCGATGCGCGCTTTGCGAAGGTGACTGATGTTGGGAGGTCGGAGACGGCTTGCAATTCGACAGACGATCCCTTAAGGCGTGCGAGAATTTTTTTCTTTGGGCCAATTGAGAGAATGGCCGGCGAGTAATTTTTGTATTCTGTCAGAAGATCGCCTAAGAATTTGTCCATGGGGACGGCTATATGGAGATAGCCCACAATTTCCGGCGTACTTGGTCCCAAGACTTCGTAGAGCGGATCAAAGAGATCAATATAATACTGTCCCTTATCGGCATAGATCGGCGAGATGGCGGCTGCGCGTTCAGCGCGCGCTCTTTGGATCAGGTCTGTGACCGCATCCGTCATAGGCCCATCATCCTTTGTCGCGATGATCACTTGGCCCTTTGCGTCAAGAATGCGGGCGTTCGCCCACTCTCTGCGGCTTGCTGTGTCGTTTAAGAGAGGACGCAGATAATCTATTTCCTCCCTGACCGAATCCTGATCGCTTTGGTAATCTTTTGTGAAGATCCGAAACATCTCGGCTTGGCTTACGAAACGCACTGTTTCGAGAAGCTTGGCTTCCCATGCATGGATGCTTTCAATGCGCGCGCTTATCCAGGCGTGGGCCGTGTCTCTGTGCTCTGACAGGATTGCGTGTTCCTTTTTTGTCATTTCCGCGTTGCAGAGCAGACCTGCAATAAGACCGACAAGGATGACTGCGCCGCCAAGAAAACAATAGAGTGTTTTGTACGCGAGAGTCTGCGATCCTTTTTTCTCCTGCGCCATGTCTTTTTGCATGGATAGTGTACCTCATTTAGCGCCGAATGGGGCGTCCTTTAAGGTGGGCCCATCTGCTGTTTTCGTTGATGGAGTATTGCGGAACATAGTGGGTGAGACGCTTGTGGGAGAGGGTGGCGCTACTTACGTTGTCAAGGATATAGGCATCGTTATTAATATAGACGGCAAGCACAGCGTGCGCGAGATTTCTGATCGTGTCGCGCAAAACGACGATGCGCATCTGGTCGGTTGAAAAACCGAGTTCTTTTAGCGTGAAATATTTAATGATCGCGTAGTCCTCGCAGTCTCCCGATTTTTTCAGGAATTCATTGGGGATGGCCCAATAATCCTCAACGCCCCAATTGACTATGTCTTCTTTGTAGGGGAAGGCGTTCCAGAAGGAGTTGACAAACTTAATAAGCTCAAGTCCTGATTTTCCAGCCGCCTGTTTCTTGAAGCTTTCCCAGGTGACTGAGCGTTTAAACGCTGTCCCGTTGACAAAGATCGACACTTTTCTGTTGCGGTCAAGAAGTTTGAGCCATGCTGGCAGGGAATTGAGTGGGCGTTTAAATTCCACTGTGCCGAAAAGCTGGATTTTTGGCGGGGCATCGGCTCCAGCCGCGCACGTGGGGAATCCTGCGGCAAGGAGGGCGAGAAGGATAAACCAGGAGAGTACTTCGGGCAGCGGTATTGTGAGTCTTTCAGTTTTCATTAGCTTAGCAAGAAGGGTGGATGAGATCGTTGTACTCTGGCCAGCAACAAAAAATTTGCCACCATAAGGATTTGGTGGAAAATCATTGCGCGGCTCCGTGTAATCATGACAAAATTGGCTATTCTCAATCTGGGCTCATTTCCTGCTTCCTTGCAAGCGCTTTTTTTACTTTGGGCCAGATTTTTAGAGGGTGGTTTTCTTTGATCGTGCAACTTTCGCCATCATTCGTAGAGCTTGTTGTGAGCGACACTCTATGTCGTAAGTATATGCTGTACTTGGGTTCGGGCAGTCATTTGGCAAGTCCGCCGTACTCTTTTGTGCGGAGGGGCTTCGATTGCAGCGTACTGTACAGCCTGCATCTTGCTGCGCTCTGTTTTGTACGCAGTTGGCACGGGATGGACAAAGGATTGGGAGATTTGCGTGGGACCCAAATTCTAGAGTGCCATAGACGGATTTGTGAGATGCGCGCGAGAGACTGCTTTTTTGTTTGACCTATAGGCAAAGAATCCATGAGCCTTAGAGTATTGATAGATCGGTCGGGAAAAAAGTTGCAACCATTCAGCTACGAACTTGCATTTTTTGACTTGACGGTGCAAGCGAGAATACGATTGGAGACTATTTAGGATATCTCAATTTGTGTGCCCCCGCAAGTGGCGCGGCGTCCCGCAAATTCTTCGCTATCGTACGACCAAGAATGCGTATTGGCCACATATGGTCAAGATGATGGGCAAGTGGAGGCAATACGGCTTTGTGCCTTTTGTTCGCAGAACTTTCGTGACAGGCTTATGGAACATGTGATGCGTCGCGCAAATCGTGTGGGGGCGAGATACCAAGTTGGCTACCCACTTTTGTGCGCAATACTTTACGACTTGCGCGCAAGAGGGCATTATAGTACAAAGAAGGCATGCGAGAGTGGCGGAACTGGTAGACGCACTGGATTTAGGATCCAGCGGTTATGCCGTGGGGGTTCAATTCCCCCCTCTCGTACCACAATGTTTTAAAAGCCTTTCATGCGGCCTTTTCGCATGCAAGGCTTTATTTGTCTTTGGCCGTGATCGGATTGCAAGGTAAGCAGAATACTTGGTAGCGTACTCGCTGATTGCGCAAGACCTACGTCGAGGTCGAGAAGGGACAGACTTGGCCGGAAAAGCGTACGTGAAGCCCTTGGGGGATGAGCAGCAAAAAGCCCAGGTCTTTTGTCGGGAAAAAAGTTGCCGTAGCTCATAGGATCGCGCATTGTCCATTTTTTCTGACATGATTCTTCCCGTATCGATTGGATGCCTTGCGGAAAATCTTTATGCGGTCTCACATGGGCGAGCGTGGCTTGTGGTTTTCTCTCGCAGGCCAAAGGAGTGTGACCGTAAGGAATCGGCAGAAGTATTGGGGCGCCCGAATAGGCTCGTCTCACTTGTTTGTGCCATTTTGTTTCAGGTTCGAAGGTGCGCAAGGAGAGGCTGCATGCTCTTGTTTTGTTCAATGGGGTGCCTGTGGGAAAAAAAGAGAGACGCTTTCCGTTTAGGAAAACGTCTCTTTTTTCTTCGTGAACCTGCTTTGCTCTCGTCTCTCGCAAACCAAGCTATCTTTTGCAGTATTCAGACTATACAATTACTGTGCGAACTAAAAATAGTGCATGCGGCTTAGTGCAGAGATCTCGAAAGCTATTCTGCGGTTTGAGAGAGGCTCTGTGTCAGCCATTACACGTTTATGCTGTTTTGAGTAAAGCGTAGATAGGAGTCGTCTGCAGAAGCGGGCTGCTCTGGAGGCAGGCTGAGCCACTTCTTCCAGTAGCGCACTGCAGAGACGAAGACCGTCAGGAGTTTCTCAAAATCTGGATAGGCCAGATCGCCCTCAAGCACACGGCACAATGTGAACTGGCCGCGCTGTTCATCGATGCCTATGCAGGAAAAACCTGTTTCCAGACCGAGGTTTCCGGCCGTAAGCAAGCGCGCATAGGCGTCTTCGCGTCCTTCGGAAGAACCCAGATCGGCCATGATAAACATGCGGCCGTCACCGACCTCGAAGAGGACTTCGTCATTGTCAAAGAATACGCCGCAGGTTCCCTTATCGGAAAATGTAAGCTCAAAACCAAGGACACCGCCAAGCTCGCGCACTAATGATGAATAGTCCATAGATTCTCCATAACTTTGGTGAAATAGTACGGATACGTAGTCTGGAGGGACGGTAGATCCCCTGCTGTCTAGGCTTTCTTCATCTGGTCACTTGGAATAAATTCCTGACCCAGCCGCACATCTTGCACACTCTGCCCATGCTCGTGGGCGCTCAAGTTAAGCTTTACGGTAAACGTAAACTTGACACGACCGTAATTGGCATCGCCTCCGTCAATAGACTTGTGATCGGTGTAGTTGAGCTTCTCCACCATAGTGGACGTGACCTCTGCCGTTTTCTTGTCAGCTGAAACCTTGACGGTAAATGACGAAGGAATACCAGCGTCCACCAGAAGCGGTGTACCGCCCAGAGGTCCAGAGGGGAGGCTCTTGCCACCCGGTAGCTCTGACAAGGGAGTGCCGTTTTCGAGCATGCCTTGGACTGACACGATATGCACGTTGGCCCAAAGGCGCTGATTTATCAGCTTGCTTATAAACTGCTGATCTTGGGCATTGGGCAGCGTTTCCTTCAAGGTCGCGGAAAGCTGCTTATCGGATACCCCATGTTTTCTGGGGATTTGAACGTCGTTTATTTTGTAGTCATTGCGGTGTGCATCATAGATCATGGTTTTGTAGAGATTGTCTGTGAAGCCCGTATCATCTGGATTGCCCGGCACCCCGTCCAGCATTTTGAGGTCGTCGCCAATGATCTGTGTAAAATAGTCTATTTGTCTTTTTTTTTTCATTGTGAACGGTTTTTGACCGCATTGTCCGCAACACCCAAGAGGAGTGTTTCTCTTGGTCTGTATGGGTATACTCTCAAGCATAGCTTTAGAGAGTTCGCCGACTTGTGTCAAAGCTTGTGCAAAAAACCTAAGCGTAAAAAACACTGTTTTTGCGCTGTAACTTTCGACAGTTGCGCTTTTTGTCCACAAAAAAGCGCATTGCCTGCGTATCCGCTGTGTTTACGCGCAGAACATGATGTCGCCTAGAAGCGGAACGTAAGCCTGTTCGTGTGTCTCTCGTACCCAATCAATGGATGATCGGCTACCCTTTTCGACCGATGGCGCCTTCCGTGGCATGCATCTCCCCTCAAAGCGGGCGAGGCTCTGCAGAAAAAATTATAGAGATTTGTAGATTTTGTATGCAAAGGCATGTATACTAAAGCCAGAAACAAACTGACACCTTTGCGAATGGAAGTCAGCACTGTGGGATTTTCAAGTCCAAGTGGCCACTTTTTTCTGACCGCAGTATTTTGCCACTCTCAGGGAGCTTGGCCAAACGAGTGAGCTTGCGCTCACAGGTGCAAATGCGTATGGTTTCTATAGCAAGAGTACCAGAAGGCAGCTTGAGCTTTGGCATGCGTCATACGCGAAGGATGCGTGTCGAACGTTGATGACGATCTGATGAAAAAAGGGCGGTTTGTGTTCTGGCCAGCTGCATACTGATTTTCTCTGGGAAACCTTGGGCCAGCGCAGGGCTCACTGTGTCGCCCCGTATATACGTAAGCCAGAAACAAGCTGACATTTTTGCGAACGGAAGTTGGCACTCAAGTCTGGTATGTTTACCTCCAAGTGTTCCCTTTTTTTCTGACTGCACAATGCTTTTCCGAAGGCCATCGGCTAGTACTGGCTTAGCAAAATTCGTGTGTATTTTATACGCTCTCCTGTCCTTGCAGCGTAGGCACCATATTTTTACAACACGGATATTGAGAAGGCGGTACTAGTACGGGATCTGTTGCTGCCGGTGTATCATGCTGTCGTTAAGTCGCAGGGTTCGAGGGGCGTTTCGGCACCCAGAGAGCCAAGTAAAAAGCTCACTCATAGCCTTTGCCGTCTTGTCGAGATCGGTACATATACTCGAGTCAGAAAAAAAATGTACAGACGTGGTCTGAGATTTCAGAACACTGCGGCTTTGTAGCTCACTCTTGCAACTTTTTTACCAATCGCAGTCTCTAAAGAGACTGTGCGACTTCGTGTCCGTGACCAAACGTTCTTACGCACTTCTTTTTGCCAACCTGCTTGTGTACCAGTGACAGAAATGTCGAAGAACGATAGGTCTTTCTTGGGTGACTGCGACCACCTATTTCGCGAGAGCGCTTTTTTTGGTTGGTTGGGGCGCAGCGTCTGTGGGCAGAAATACCTTGCAAACAGCTTGGCTACGAAGTTCCTTGTTTCCGAGAATCTCATATATTTGATAGAGTCACTTTTTTTGGCTCGAGCCCCTGTATGAAGGCGCACGCACTGCACAGCACGATTTTCATCGAGGACCAATACAACAAGTGCTAGCGCGGCTGGTATGCTCGTTTGGGGTGTGCGAGGCATGCTCAAAAGAGCGTAAGCCCGCCTCGAAACGAGTGCTGACTTTTTTGACGAGCGTGTGTCGACACGACACATAGGGTATGCGGAGAGCGCTTTAGGTGAGCAATCGGAGATGGCATTTGCCATTCTGGCTTCGTTACACACCGCGTGCAAGCTGCTTAGCCATCTTTCTGTACGATAAACCAAACCGATTTGCATTTGTTTATCGCGCGTAAAGGAGGAATATGAAGGCAGCTTCGGAGCGTGTTTGCGCAGTTGAGCAGCGGAGCCTTAGCGTTTTACTCAGGACAGAGCGAGATGAGCGGGCCGTTTGTGACTTGCTTCTACGAGCGTAGATCTAAAATATATTGAGTTCTACTTTCATCGGCTAAAGAAAAAGCTAAAAAATCAGATATTGGTCTTGAGATTTGTTTTTACAAAAAAATTAACAAAATTAAGAATCAAAAAGTGAGGTGTATTATATAATTTTTATTGATTTCTTTATTGCACGTATGATATAGAGTACGGACTGTAATAGAGTATCCGATGACAGCTCATCTGCACAATGTGTCATACAAAGACTGTGAGCTGGTTTTGCGTTAAAGAGAGTAAGAGCATCGGCTAAAAGGCACAGCTCGCCGTTCCTTGTGAGCGGATAGGCAATAGGTGTGTTCATTTGTAACAATTTTTCCAACGGACTTAACGCATGAAAAAAATTCTTGTTCTTGTCGGTGACTACGTTGAGGATTACGAGGTCATGGTTCCGTTCCAGATGCTTGAGATGTTGGGCTATCAGGTTGATGCCGTATGTCCTGGAAAAAAACCGGGGGATGTGGTACGCACGGCCATTCATGATTTTGAGGGAGATCAGACCTATTCCGAAAAACGCGGACACAATTTTGCCATTAATGCCGATTTTGCAACTGTACAGGTCGATGAGTACGTAGGCTTGTATCTTCCTGGAGGACGTGCCCCCGAGTACTTGCGGCTCAATGCCCGCGTTCTCGAAATTGTGCGTCAGTTCGATGCCGCCCGCAAGCCCATTGCCGCCATATGCCATGGACCTCAGATCCTCGTTTCTGCAGGTATATTGCGCGGCCATTGTTGTACAGCGTACCCGGCAGTCGGACCAGATGTACAGGATGCCGGAGCTTCATGGAAAGATCCCAATGCCACTTTTTCAGACGCTGTTGTGGATGGGCATTTGGTAACTGCCGCAGCCTGGCCCGCGCATCCAGCACTCATCGCCGCCTTCGTCAAACTTCTTGGGGCGGAAATCAAGATTAACGACTGAGCATACTTTCCCGTTTACTAAGGTACCTTGTGAGCCAGAAAAAACGTGTATATGAGCGGTCTGCGATTTCAGAATAATGCGGGACACAGCTCAACGCTGGCAACTTTTTTCCCGAATCGCAGCCACGCGATGAATCTTCCTCTTCACAATCAGCTTTTGTAGGACTTGTGGAAAATAACTTGAACAATGTGTCAAATAAGTGTTAGACTTTTTTGACCCTTATTTGACAAGTCTCCTAACGCGATTCTGCTTAAACTCAAGACACCTTGCAGGTTATCTCCTTTAGCAGATGCGATTTAAGATAGTGCTAGGAGAACTCCCCTTTAGCACTCCGTTCAACTAATATTTCCACAAGTCCTA
>JAFTDR010000222.1 GCA_017454105.1 Desulfovibrionaceae bacterium
AGCAAGGAGATATCTATGCGCCTTTCTCTTCCGCATCCGGCCCCACTTCCAACGCTTTTCATCTAGTTCGTTTTCCTTCTCCTCAGACTTCAGTGATTTGTTTTTTTTTTTTCAACAAACTCCAAAGGTATTATAGGGAGATTGTATGCATCCACTCATTCTTGTCACCGTGATCTCTGCCTGCCATGCAGCTGCCCGCGAGCTTCGTCGTTGACGCCTCAGATCACGAAGTGGCCCTGTCTCCTGGCAATTTCCCAACAAACCTAAAACAACAAGGTTTTTGCAATGTCTATCCTAATGCCCCCCGACTTTTCCGACCGCCCTCGACATCATTCTCCGTCTCCTGCGCCGATAAAGCGTTCAGGAGGCAAGGGCCCTGTCTCTTGGCAATTTCCCAACAAACCCTATAACTTTGTGGAGTGATTCCAATTCATTGGTGCTGTAAGGGCTTTACTATCTGATAGCCTCTTCGATTCAGGACAAGAAAAGCTTTTTAACACTTTTTTTGAAAATCAATACTATGAGATGTTGAAAAGCAAGGAAGAAAGCCTGCATCCTCTCACGGGTGTGCATAGCGGGATGCGCTTGCATCATACCTCGTTGTTCACCTCCACGGAAGAATGCGGTCATTGTCGACAATGACTTAGTTTGGATGAACTACGAAGACTGCATAGTACTGTTACCCGTGAGTGGATACGTTATACGTTAAGTCAGTCGCTGACGAGCCGTAGTGAATAGAAAGTCTACTCTGTGACCTTAAGCAATGTGAGCAGAAAGGATTTGTCTATGCGAGATGGTCTTATGCCTTTAGTTCCTTCCCCAATTGACATCCTTATGGGCCTGTTGCGGCGTTAAGGCGCAAAAGATGGAGGCCTTGCCCTTGGCAATTTCTACCGAGTACACTATGCGGAGTTGTGCCCCTCTTATAAACCTTGCGCTGTTTTTATTTTTGATATATTCTACTTTGAAAGAATCCGTCACGGGGCGACAGTACTATACAATTTCGTGTCCTTCAAGCTATGTCATTGTCGACAAAGTCCAAATTCTACCGAGGGTGATGTATGATGAGGTAGAATGCAAGGTGCATCTCGCTATACTCCCGCGAACGGATGCCCTTGAGAAAGACATTCATTTCAAACCGTAGTATATTTTTCTAAGACAAAGCTATGCTTTTTCTGAGCATCCCTTTTTTTTGTTGTAGATATTCTCTAAGCTATGCTTGGCGTCACAATGATTCTTCCCAAGTGGAGAATTCAGACGGTTCCCCCTGGAAGGTAGGCGGAAAACCACTATGCGGTCGAGTATACAATTGTGCATTGGCCCAGGGTGAGTTGTTCGCTCGTTTGCAGACTGTACTACAATTCAGGAAGTTGATTGCAATAAGTCCCAACCAAGCACTGCTCGAGCATCTGGATTCTCTGCAATAAACTCTTCTATTACAATTCGAGAAATTGATTGCAATGAGTGGCCACCTCGCACAGAGGGAGTATCTGGCATCTCTGCCATAAACTCCTCCGTCTATTGCAATCAACCTGTAGAATCGTAATAATCTTTTGCAATCAACCAGTAGAATTGTAATAGGCGATGCCGGCATCATTGCCACTTGACTTAGAGATTTGACTTCACATATTCACGAGTCTGTACTGTGAACCGCCCCACTCGAGCTACGCAGGCTCTCTTTGAAACTGCATAGCAAAGTATGCACCGGATACACTGCACGAATAGATCTGTTTTTCTTGCCATATCTTTTGAAGTTCTCTTGTGTTTATGGTTCGTGTATCTCGGAATTTGTATCCGCTCACGGGTCAGCAGTACTGTGCTGGTTTTAATGCTCATCGAACCGTAACAGCGTCAACAAAGTTCTCTTTCACCGTCTGAGAAATAGCATATAATCGTCTGGAAGGCACGATTTCACTGTCCCCCGTGAGCAGATACCGAATTTTTATTCTTTGCCCTTGCTGCTGCATAGGTAATTTGCTAGATTAGAAAGTGTACTCAGAATGAACGTTGGAACATGGCATGCAGCAAATTTTAGGTATTCTGCGGAGCGTGTGCAGAATTTTTTTCCTAGCCTGAGTCTCTCTACGTTTGTTTTGACTAATTGAGGAACATGGAATAGAAATTCGGATTATATGTACAATCTTCCTGGAAGATCTGTGAGGAGTGCCGAGAATGTACGTCGTTGCCTATGATATAACGGATAACAAAGAGCGAAAGAAAGTCGCAAAGGTTCTTCAAGATTTCGGAGAACGTGTGCAAAAAAGTGTCTGGTCATGCGATATCACATACGAAGAATGCGAAAGGCTTCGAAAGCGTTTAGAACGTCTTGTAATCACTACGGGGAATATTCATATATGGACGACTAAGACAGAGCCATGGAGGGTTGGAGCAGAGGAAACTATGCCTAAGCGTGCATGGGCGCACTGCCTCTAATACAGAATTTGTATCCGCTCACGGAGCAACCGTACTATGCTGGTTTTAAATCTCTTCAAACCGTAGCAGCGTCAAAAAAGTTCGCTTCTACCGTCCTTAAGAGTAGCATACAATCGCCTGAAAGGCGCGATTCCATCGTACCCCCGTGAGCAGGTACCAGAATTTTCTAAGCACGTGTGTAAAAAGATAGTGGTGGACACCGTCATGATAGTTTTGGGTAAGAGATACTCGCGTATTTCGCTAGATCAGTATTAGAATAGAAGTTGAACTGTGCTTGGTTACAGTTTTTGTGTCGGCGGTTTCCACCATGTCCCTCCTCTGTAGATGGCGAGTTCTTTTTCACCTAAATACCACTGTTTTAGTTTTTGTATCTGCTCTTCCATATAACTGAGCCATGTTTGTTTTTCAGCGAAGCGGCAGGTGTTGAGTTCGCGTTCAAATTCTTCTACGATGACACCCCAACCCTCTTGAGTGCATGACCAGGTTCCGTCTGTGTTTGATTGTTTAAGATAGGTAGTATCAAAACGTTTTTCATTGAGCAGTACGACGAGCCATGATTCAGTCCTAGCACGAAAGAGTTCTTGAATATCCGCAGCCAATGTCGCATAGCGATCGTGCTGACAGTGCATATAGCCGCGAAATGGGGAGAGTCCTGCTATGCATAACAAGGTGCGGATGCGATTAAAGACAAGAGACGAGAGAACATCGAGAAAACAATTGAAAGCATCAAGTCGTCTATGTGGTACGCGTGCTTTTGAAGAAAAGCCTGGATTTTTTATAAGAGAGAGTATGGCAGAAAAGCTCACTTTTGCAAAGTTTCCTTCATAGCTCAACGCGCCTCCTCGATCCGTGGTGTGTTCAAGTTTTTTTAAGGCATTTATCCCAGCTCTTTTGATGCTTTGCCCATAGACACTATCATTGAGACAGGTGATGTAGTTTTGTATCTTGGCCATGAGAAAGAAGATGCCTATGCGCACTCGCC
Source organism: Desulfovibrionaceae bacterium (assembly GCA_017454105.1). Classification (GTDB taxonomy): domain Bacteria; phylum Desulfobacterota; class Desulfovibrionia; order Desulfovibrionales; family Desulfovibrionaceae; genus Desulfovibrio. Next base: position 3,416 of record JAFTDR010000222.1, read on the forward strand.
CCTCTTCTCCAAGTCTATCCCAGTGGCGCAATTGTGCGTCACCAACTTCTGTCCAGAGAGCATTTTCCGGCAGTATAATGGATTGAAATTTGCCAGTAGCGCCGCCTGTAAGCAGCACTGGGATCTCACGCTGAAGGCATTTTTTTATCAGAGGAACGCTGACACTTCCTGCATTTTGTAAGACAAGCATACTTACGTGACCTAGCGGGACATGGCCTATAATTTTTCCGTCGTAGCGCGAGTAGATTTTGTCATCACTGACTGTCACAGCGGCATTATCCCTAAGAATGTAACAAGGACGTTTGAGAGGAGGAGTGCCGCTTGCTTTTGTATCATTCTGCTTCGAAGCTTCTTCCGGTTTTTCTCTCGCATCCTCTTGAGGATGAGGAGTGCGGTACACTGTTTCCTGCGTTTGGGCTTGAAGTCGCTCAATCAGGTTTGGAATTTGTGCATCGATTGAGGGGAGGATAGAACGCACGGCTTTAAGAAAGTCTGGATCTTTTGGGAGCCAGGGTAGAGAATTTGCCCATTCAGAATTCTTCATTGGCTGCGCATGGGCAAGTCCTTCGGCAAGAAGAGTATAAATGCCCAGCCCAAGCAGCATGTCCAGTCGGGCATTTTGTCTCCATTCTTTGGCTTCAATACGCTCCAAAATGCTTTCAAACTTGCCCTCAGGCAAGTCTCTTGGGATATTGGGAACATAGTTTGTGAGTTTTGCCCACGTTTCTATCCAGGTTTCTTCCTTCGTGAGTGCGCCATCGAACTCTGAGTCAGCAATCGTATAGGGACTGATGGTGAAGGCACCCTGTCCGGCATTGAGTCTGGCACCGATGTTTGTGTGACTCGCAAGTGTCAAACCAGAAAGAATTGTTGAAACGGGACCTTCTATAAAGATGGGGCCACGGCAGAATCCAGTGCCGTCTTTTTCCCTGGTATAGGTGCAGAACCACGGTATAATCCGCATTGAGTTCCACAGTTTGATTTCTTCTTTTTGCGCATCGGTTTCGATCGCACCGAAGCAACGTATGATGCGTCGGATACACGCCTTTGCCAACCAGGTGCATGATATGTTTCCTTCCCATCCCTTTGGCGCTGTGTAATAGAGTCGATTGATAAAAGAGAGCTTGAGGCAATTTGCATTTTGTATGTTTGGATGGGCCTTCCTTTGTTTGATTAATGCCTTATTTAGTGTCATAACAACCGGTTTTTCTGCTTTTTCAAAACTAAATAGTCTGCTTTTTTCTCCGAACCAGTTGCGCAGGGCAGAAACAAAGTCTGTCACTATGTTTGGGTCAGAACACTCTGGAAAAACAAGCGTTACACAATAGCGATAGTTAAGGCTAAAACTATAGATTTTCTGCGTATTTGGCCTGATAATCCAGGTAAGTTTTGATGTCCGCATTGCGTATTTCAGCTGAGCATCGATCGCTGCAATTGGATCTTCATATTGCATGGAGCTTTCGAGGGACGTGCATCTAAAGAAAAGAGTGCATTCTACCCAGAATTTCTCGGCAAGCGTGCGCACAAAGGCTGAACGTTTTTTTATACCGTGTTCTACCATGCCTGTCAGTTCCCTATGTTTTTTAGAACGGTGTTGCTTTAGTTTTTGGCTATTTTTTTAGGGTAACAAAATTAATTTAGTCCAGTAAGTAGTATTTGTGATATGTACTCCTCTCTTTTTTTATAGCCTTTTCTCTGCTCGTAATCCAAGTTTGCCCAGATGTCTTTTGCCCTTCCAGTTACAAATCGTTTCGTATTCTTGGCAAGAAACCAGCTTGTCTTTTTTTTGAAAAGTGTCGATGAACCTAAAGATTTCTCGTATGCACACGTTGTGCGCAAAGAGTTGAGAAAAATCACGAATTTGTATGCAGCGCTTGGGAGACTTAGGGATACAAAACTCCCGGTAAAGCCTAAGGAGTGAGTACTGTACCTGCATTTTTTGCCTCGTACACTGTGCCTATCTTGTTGAGATACTTGGTGCGCAGCCGTGTACTTCTGTAGAGGAGATTTCAATGCGAAACTGTGCCACTATTTCTCTATGGCTTCAGGTTTTCGCCTGAAATTTGCGGCATAAGCCTGTCTGCGAGGATTGTATTTCCGCGCGCTTTTGACGTATCCAAGCCCTAATACTAGCGGGATTGTACGCTGCGCAAGCTTTACTTTGACCAAATGCGCCTTTGAGCTTTAGGCTCGAAAGCACAGGACAAGTGCGCCAGCAGATACTCTGAGATGAAGATTGGGACAAAAAGTCCCTTCCTAGAGCGTAGCTCGCTCTTGAGAGCGCCGTCTTGGGGCTCTATCGTGAGATCTTGGGGGGCAGAAAAGCGTGTGGTCTCTTGTCGGGGGAGACCTTGCCCGCCAGCAATCGCCATCTGATCTGCGCGGTGTCTACCTTTGTGGCAGGCGCTCACGCACTCGACTAATAGATGGCTGAACCCGCGTCTGCGAGCTGTGGCCTATTCTGTTTGGACAGCGTATTGGCAAGAGCTTCAGTTGGCAGATGAGAAGCGCTTGTCTCAAGTCTGAGCGTATACGCTTGTTTCTGCAATTCTTACGTACGTGCTGCTTTTTTTGCTTCTGGGTATCTTCCGCGCGGAGCATTTTTGTCTTCTTGCGTGAGGCCAGTACAATTCCCGGGAGTTGCCGTGTACTTTTTTCACTTACGCTCTGCTCTCTGCTGTTTTTTTGCGGTAACGGTGCTTTGTGGTGAAAGTCGTGCCCATAAACTCAAAAGGATCTGTATTCTCTGCATATGTCTCTGTGGCCGGGCCCACGCGGAAAACTCGTGTTATCTTTTTATCTACGGCAAGAGAGAATTTTGCTAAGTGTTTGCGGAGACTTGGCAGTATATGTTTTGCTTCCTCTTCTTTTTCGCAGATGACGAGAAAGGCATCTTTGTACCGAACAGGCCGGACAAAACCTTGGGCGCGCGGGAGAAGAGTGTGCATAAACCAGCTGTCGAGAGCATAGTGGAGGTAAATGTTTGAGAGAATGGGGAAGAAAAACTCCTTTTTTTCATTGCGGAGTCTGGGCGGGAGCATATTTTCGTACTCAAGCGTGCCGGCTGACACAAAACGCCGCACATAGAGCAGAAAGTGCCGATCCTTGATGACAGAGAATATGCGGTCCAAGAGTGTGTCGAGATTCATTGTGTGCAGCAAATCGTTGATATGTCCCTCGACAAGCCAAAGCCCGCTTTCGCACTCCTTAAGCGCACACTTTATGCAATAGACGCAATCGTGATATCTGTTTTGTGGCCAATAGCCAAAGGCGCATGACAGAAAAAGGGGCTGATAGACATCGTTTAAGAGTGTAGCCATGACGCGCCGAACCAGTATGTCTTTGTACGGTGGTCGCGGATAGGTCATGCGCGTTTCGCACCCCTTTGAGGGAATAAGGATTGGGCGGACAAAGCTTGGCCGATAGCTTCGATTCTTTATCTGCTCGATTAATTCTTCTGCATTTTTGTCAAAACGTGCCCTGAAGGCCCGTCCATCCTTGGTATGCACGCCTTTTGTATCTGATGCCACAAGCTTTTTGTTCATGTCGTGCAGGGCCTCTGTATTGACCGAGCGCATAAGACACTGCACGTTCCCGTATTTTTGTATCCATTCGGAAATTTCCATGCCTTTTCCCTTTCGATTGCGCCCACAAAATCGTAGGTCGCGCTTACGAGATGGCGACTAGTACTGACTCTTTTCAGTCCGTATTAAAAAGATGGTGGGGAACTCCTCTGTCGTCATGATAGTTCTGCGGTAAAGGATACACATGAACTTAGGTGAGCCAGTACTCGATGCATTCACGAAATCTCCTATCAAAGAGAGAAAACTGGATGCGACGGAAAATCCGAGCAATATATACTGCGGGCAGAAATAACGTTGCAAACAGTCTGGCTACGAAGCACATGTTCATGGAACCTCATACATCTGGACGAGTCACTTTTTTTCTGACTTGAGTCTAAAGGCACGGAAGAGGAGAATTTTATTTCACTTGGAGCCAATTGTAACACGCAGCTCGATGGGAATCTGGGCAAACTGCACCATCGTACATGACGTGCTGCACAAGCAATGGGGCTGGTGTAGTTTCCGTACAATCGTACACAAGCAAGAACCACCGTGATGTGGCGAGCGTTGCGTCGCCACTCGATGTCTCCCTGGCAGGGCAGTATCTATGAGGTGAAAATCCCGAATTTGGCCGCCAGTTTTGACGCGAAGCGAACCTGGGACGCATACCCCACAAATGACTCGCTTCGCGTCGAGGTGCTGTTGAAAGCTTGTTTCGTCCGCATTAACGGCGGAAGGTTGCACTTTCTTCAAGTTTGGGAAGAAAGATTGCACTCGTCGCTAGTAATACGTCGTAGGCCGAGGATGTACAGTTTCAATCGGTAGAACTGTTCTTAGCCCTTAACTTGGCAATCCGTCGCAACGAATGTCCAGAAGTACACTTAGGGCCGGGACAAAACCGAATGGATGTGACAGTACGAGAACCACCGACTGAAATCGGTTGAGAAAAGCAGGGATGGACAGTATCCAGACGATTTTTGCTTATTATTTACCGATATCGCGGAGCATTTTGACAGAGCAAAACTTCCCGCACATGGCGCACACTTCTTCCTGTTTATGGCTTTCGCGGCGTCGTGTGACCTCATCTGGGTCAATGGCGCTTTTCGTCATACCCTCCCAGTCAAGGTTTCGTCTGGCTTTATTCATGTCTGCTTCGCGGACAAGCGCCGTTTTCTTTCCAAGGGCTACTTCTCCTGCGTGGGCTGCAACGCGGGAGGCCATAACCCCGGCCTTCACGTCATCGGCATTCGGGAGGGTTAAGTGTTCAGCGGGTGTTAGGTAGCAGAGAAAATCAACGCCAGCTGTAACGCCTATGGCCCCGCCGATTGCGCCTGCTATATGGTCGTAGCCGGGAGTGCTATCGCAGACAAGGGGGCCTAAGACATAGAGCGGGGCATTGTGGGTTAAACGTTTTATGGCTGTGATTTGTCCTTCTACCAAATTGAGAGCCATATGACCTGGACCTTCGATCATGCATTGCACGCCGTGTTTCAGTCCATGGAGGGCAAGCTCGCCAAGATTAATGACCTCTTCCCACTGAGCCGCATCGCCTGCGTCGGCACAGGCGCCTGGACGCAGACCGTCGCCAAGGGAGAGGGTGACATTATAGGGGCGGCAGATATCAAGGAGGCGATCGAAGTTTTCGAGGAGGGGATTTTCCCTGTTGTTCTCAATCATCCAGCGGGTGAGCATGGAGCCGCCGCGCGAGACAATGCCGAGCACCCTGTCTCTCTTTGTTCCGAACATTGCGCCGCGTTTTGTCAGGCCGCAGTGTACAGTAATAAAATCAACACCCTGCTTGCACTGCTTTTCAATTTCAGCAAGGAGTTCGTCGGCCGTCATACTGGCAATGTCGCGATTCTCATCGGCAAGGGCTTTGGCTACGGAGTAGATGGGCACTGTGCCCACGGGCAAGGGACAGGCTTTCAGCATGTTGACGCGGATTTCGTCAAGATCCCCCGAGGTCGAAAGATCCATGATTGTGTCTGTCTTTGCGTCCAGGGCGGCTTTGATTTTCTCAAGCTCTGTCTGGAGACAGCTTTGGAGGGGGGATGTCCCAAGATTTGCGTTTATTTTGACGCGCGCTGGCTGGCCCACGATAATTGCTGTGAGGTTGGGGTGCCTCGGGTTGCCGAGTGCCACTATTGTTCCCGCATCGATTCCAGAGAGGATGACATCTTTTTCGAGATTCTCTTCTAATGCAATGCGGTCAAGCTGTGCATTGAGTACGTTTTCCAGAGCCGGATTGAGTTCTCTGATTCCCATAGCGTTCTCTCATTGTTGAGTGGAACATGTTGTGCTTGCCTTGTACGGCATCCTCACCGCTTAGAGATTGTCTATGTGTCTGCTCCACCACGGAAGTTTTTTCCAGGCCTCGCCTAGTTTCACTTCAAGCGATTCCGCATTTTTGTCGATGCTGAGCATTTCTTTGTGGAAAGCGCGTGAATGGTTCATGTGGCGTACATGGCAGAGTTCGTGGTGGCAGAGGTGGGTTAACTGATCAACAGGGAGGAGCAGAGCCCTCCAGTTCAAACTGATATTGCAGAGTTTGTCCGGCTGTTCGGAGCAGCTTCCCCAACGGGAGCGCTGGTCACGTATCGTGACTTTGGCCACAGAGATGTTGAGTTCTGCGGCAATACTGCGCAGATGTTTTACGAGGACAAAATCCGCTTTCCGCTTGGCCCATGACTGCAGCGAGAAGGCCGTTAGTTTTTTGTGGTCGACGTTGCCGATGAGTTCGAGCTTGTCGGGAAATTCCAGGCAGTACACGGTCTTCGTCCCATCGGGCGTGCGGCCTGTTGTCAATTGCCTTGCCGAGTGGATGTGGGAATAGAGGGCATTCGTATCCGGCACAAGATTCACAGCGTATTCTGTCCTTTCGACCGGAATGGCTATGCTCTTCGGTATCTCCTTAGGAACGTCATTTATGAGAGTTTCACGGTGTCTCTCCTCAATCCATGGGTGCATTTGAGGAAAGGTTGTTTTGAGCGTTTCGGGCGGAAGGGACGAAGGAACAGTCATCACGAATCTGCCTTCGCGCAGACACAGGGTGATCTTCCGGGCGCGTCCAGACTGACGAACCTGTATGGGGACGGTCTCGCCGTCCGCACAGGTATAGGATATTTCTCGGGGTATGTACTCTGACATAATCAAGAGCTATGCCATACGCCTATTTCCTTGTAAAGGCCGGGAAAAGAGGGAAAGGAAGAGTTGCGTAGGTTTCCTTAGAAAAAAAATTTTTGCAGCAAGGGGGGAGAGCATTCCCGCGCCTTTTTTTAGCTGAGCTTTTGCCTTATGTTGTAAGCCGTGCAACGTCTGGATATCGTTGCGGGCCTGAGATTTTTGGAGTATTTTTTACATGGTGTTTTTTGTGGTGTACCGTTGGTCAGACTCTTGAGAAGGAGTATTCGGATATGTCAAACGGTATATACTTTTTGCTGGCGACAGCCGGCCTGATCGTAGGCTACATTGTCTACGGGGCTTTTGTGGCAAAGGTTTTTGGCGAAAACGGCAACAGGCCGACCCCTGCGATCACCAAAGCCGATGGTGTTGATTACGTTGTTATGCCGACCTGGAAAGTCTGGCTTGTCCAGCTTTTAAACATTGCCGGCGTAGGTCCCGTCTTTGGTCCTATCTTGGGCGCCCTGTACGGTCCGACAGCGCTTCTTTGGATTGTAATCGGGAGTATTTTTGCTGGTGCTGTGCATGACTACATGTCCGGCATGCTCTCGATACGCTACGGCGGCTGCAACTTGCCAGTCATCGTTGGCAACACCTTAGGCAATGTGGCAAAAAATCTCATGCGTGTTTTTGCCGTTGTTCTTCTTGTCCTTGTTGGTGTTGTGTTTGCCAAGGCGCCGGCCGGTCTTCTTGCAAAGATGACTCCCGATGTCATTACGTACAATGCCTGGCTTTTTATTATTTTCGGCTACTACTTTATAGCGACAATAATGCCCATCGACAAGATCATCGGCCGCCTCTATCCGATATTTGGCGCAGTGCTTATGATTATGGCCGTCGGCATGTCTGTCATGATGTTTATCTCCTCTGACTTTGTGTTCTTCGACGGCGTCTCCTGGGCGAGCCATCACCCGAAGAATCTCCCACTCTTCCCGCTCGTATTCATCACAATTGCCTGCGGCGCTCTCTCTGGTTTCCATTCAACACAGTCGCCTCTTATGGCCCGCTGCCTTGCGAATGAGCGCTTCGGACGCCCCGTTTTTTACGGCGGCATGATTGCCGAAGGTTTTATCGGGCTTGTGTGGGCTACTGTTGGCATGTCGTTTTACCATGGCCCAGACGGGCTTCTGGCTGCTATTGGCAATGGGGGACCAGCGGCTGTCGTGCATGAGTCGGCCATAGCACTTATGGGCGGTTTCGGCGGCATTCTCGCCATCCTGGGCGTTGTTGCTCTCCCAATCACCTCTGGCGACACGGCATTCCGCGCTGCCCGTTTGACAATCGCTGAGGTTTTCAATTATTCGCAGCGTCCCATCCCCTCAAGACTTATTCTTGCTGTTCCGCTCTTCCTCTGCGGCATTATTCTTTGCCAAGTCGGTTTCGCGACCATTTGGAACTATTTCGGCTGGTCAAACCAGTCCCTTGCCTGCATTACCCTCTGGGCTGGCGCCATGTATCTCGCAAACCGCAAGCGTCTGCACTGGATTTGCACTGTGCCGGCTTTCTTTATGACAGTTGTGTGCGTGTCCTTTATCTGCTTTGATCCGAAGCTTGGCTTTGGCATGCCGATTCATATAGCCAATTCCGTCGGTCTTGCCGCCGCTGTCTGCGCGTTTGTCCTCTTTATCCTCTACTCTTCGAAGGTAACTGTTGCACCCGACGAAGCAGTCGAGGGGGTGAAGGAAATATAAAGGGGCGAATAGCCTCCTAAATTCCTATACTCGGCGGTACTCTTTTTTAAGATGCCGTGCGGAAGGCCGCCGAGTATAGTGAGCGGGCAAAAGAATCTTCCTTGCTGCTGCTCCCTTTTTTCTCACCGTAAGGAGGCCAAGTATACTCGCGACGGAGGAATCTTGCACTCCCAGCGATCGCGAGTATATATGCCCCCGCAGATCCCCTGCAGGCGAACATGTGCAAAGAGCGTATTTGCGACTTGTTGGCACAATAATCCCGTAGCGCAGTGTATAGCGATTTCTCACGCAAGGCGCTCGGATACGCAGCGGAAAAACATATCCTGACGTTTTTGCTGAAACTTGTATCGCACTGAGTCCGCTGCGCGACTGCTCGTTCGTGAAGCTCAAGGCCAATGTATTGCAGTTCCTTGTGCAGTCGACAAGTTTCTTTCAAGCAAGAGAGATCCCTAAGCGTTTTTGTTTTGTCTGTTATTTGGAAGTTGAGTTGGCGTCTTAAGACAAGCTGGCTATCCTAAACGGGCAATACTTCTAACATCTCTCGAGGCCTTGAGGCTAAGGTACTGACAGTGTCCCTCACATCGTGCGGCACACTGTCAGTTTTTTTTGTCCCATGTACACCGACTTCCTTTGTTTTTGTGCAGGAGTATCAGAAAAAAATCCTCGTTTAGCGATGACAATACTTTGTGAAGGAAAAGATCCTCCGCTCTCATCCTTGTCAACGGCGAACCTCTGATTTTCTCCGAGGTAGAGAAGGAAGATTTCACCCCGCAAACCCTTGAGTGGATGCTGAAGTCCTAGCGATGCAGAGCATCTTGCGCGTATGTCAAAAGCGACGTGCGAAAAGAAAGCAAGGATACCCTTGGCAAACTGTAAACGAAACGCCAGATTCTTTGTGGCATAAGAGCGTAAGCGAGTGTATGCCAATTCGTACACGCGGAAAAATTGCAGAAACCGCAAATAGTGCGAGAGGCCGCATCAATCAAGGCTTTTACCTCGAAATTTTCTCCTTTTTGTCATGAGGCCGCAGCTTTAAGGGTGCCATCATAAAAAGATTTTCCCTCTCAGGCATCGATTACCGTAGCTCTTATCTGCGAAAAGCCGCATCAATTCACGCATTTGTGAGCGATACAGCTCAAAGACGCTCTGTTTGCTCCCCAAGAATTCATAGTTGTTATACTGCGGTCAGACAAAAAGTTGCGCTTGGAGTTGGAAATACCAGACTCGAGTGCTGACATTCGCTCTTAAAAATGTCAGTTTGTTTCTGACTGGAGTATGCTTAAAGAAAGCGGTGTACACAACAACGTGGTGACTTTTTTTTACGGTGCCTCCTAAAATCGTAAAAAAGCTAGAGCTGATGCGGGTTTCAGGCCGAAAAAAATTTCAACGAAAAAAATTTGCAGAAACCGCAAATAGTGCGAGAGGCCGCATCAATCAAGGCTTTTACCTCGAAATTTTCTCTTTTTTTTGCCATGAGGCAGCGGTTTTAAGGGTACCATCATAAAACGATTTTCCCTCTCAGCCTAGCGCTTACCATAGCTCTTACCTGCGAAAAGCCGCATCAATTCACGCATTTCGTGTGAGACGCAGCTCAAAGGCGCTCTGTTTTGCTCCCCAAGGACCCCTATTTTTTACTGAGAGAAAGCGACAAACGCAGCAAAAAAGTTGTGACTTTGTTTCATTGGGTATCCCAAAATCGTAAAAGAGCTAGAACTGATGCGGGTTTCAGGCAGTCAAAAATTTCAACGAAAAAAATTTGCAGAAACCGCAAATAGTGCGAGAGGCCGCATCAATCAAGGCTTTTACCTCGAAATTTTC
>JAFTDR010000223.1 GCA_017454105.1 Desulfovibrionaceae bacterium
ATAGCTCCTCATCTCTGGTATTCCGAGAAATATCAGTCTCTTAATGTAAAGCTTAAGTTTATTAAAAATAACGTTCAATTCTGTTGTCGAAACTGCCTGGCAGTTTCGACAACAATGTCAAGATACTTTTTTACAGTTCCTTAAGGAGACGATGATCTTCCAGCTCATGCACGAGCGCTGCCTTCCCTGGATGTACGCTAAGAAAATTCTTCTTTTGCTCTTCCTCATCAATCTGATATACATTAAAGTTCTTACCGATGCTGTGGTCGATCTGGCAAGTCAGCATGATGGCTTCCGTTTGCTGCAGGATTGCGGGCAGACGACTGTTGTCGCGTATCTCATTTTCAGAATTTTGAATCAGATTGTTGATGGAACGCAGCCGTGTTCGAAACTCTGTATCTGTCACTCTCTGTCTATTCCTCAAGAAGCTGGTAATTGCATACAGGAGTACGAATCGATGCAGCGGGAACCGTGGAATGCGGCCACTCTTATCGCCGTAGGAATGGAGACAGTCTTTGAAAATGTCGATCTCGTATATTCGGTCCACCACGATTTTTCCGTTTCCAGGGCTATGCGACATGCAGGACTCAAGAAACAAAGTCGGGCTGGCAAAGCCTTGAAGAGCGCACCAGCAGTCAAAGTAGGATTCGAGCAATTCAATGTTCTGCCGGATTACATTTTTTGCTCCAGTGAAGTATTCTTCAGGCATGTCGAACTCATCTGAGCTTTTTCCCTGCGGCGATCCGCCACCTTGATAGCAGATCACGTCACAAATAAAGTGAAAATACTTCAAAAATTTATCGTCGGGTAGCATGTCCTCCGAGCTTCCGAAATTGCGGTAGCACCAGAGTAGGTCTGTCCAGTCACGATCTATCTTACCCATAATCCGCTCTGCAGTTTTATCGTCGAGGGACTGGATACAGCGCTCAAGCATTGCTTTGAAGTGTTCAAAGCGGGTCAGAGGCTTGCCTCGGGAGTTCATCTTGATGTACAGTTCATCAGTCAAGCCCATGTCTTTGATAGGCAGAAAGAAAAAAGTGATGTTTTTGAGTTTCTCCCAGAGGTCAGAGGCTACATCTTTGAATTTGTCATCTATGGCATCCAGCATTACGAGCATAGAGTCGATGGTGGGATCCTTTCGCCAGTTCAGAGGAAACCAAGGCTGATCGATAATCTCGTCTGACAAACGCCCTGTAAAGGAAGGAGTGAAGTCAATCAAATCTTTGCAGAACGATCTGGCACTGTACCGTGTCTCATAGCCGAAGTTCGAGAGAAAGGCTGACTCCTCGTGAGCGATATTCGCTTTCTTGGCGGCATACCAGTGTAGAAGAAAGAGCGTAGTCAACCGCTGCTGCCCATCTAACGGAGTCATTATGCCCTGTTCATCAATATCTCCATAAACAAAATCAAGCGTGATCGGTTTTTTGAGAGCAGAGTACAGAGAGTCCAGGAATCTGCCTCTGACGCGCTCGATTTCTGGGTCACGCCTTCCTTGGGCATAGTCTCTCTGTATGATTGGTATACTAATCTTCTTCACCTGACCGGCGGCAAAATCGGTTGCAAAAATATCCTTAAACGAATACGCTCTACTATGCATACTACAATTCCTCTGCCGTAGCGATCGGATCCTTAAGATACGGCTTAAGTACTCTGTTCATGGCGTCAATGTACGCTTTTCTGTCAGCCTGTCCCCAGAAGTGAAGCTGGGTGTCTTCCGATTTCGTGTAATACTTGAGAAAGACCATTTTTGTGCAGAATGGAATGTACAGCCCATCATTGATCATCGTAATAATCTTGTTCCGTTTCACATCAAATGTGGAATTATTCAATGCAGCATTATCGTCGAATCGCAGCAAAGCAAGATTACTGATAGAGTGCAAATAGTCTTCTTTATCCTCTTTATGAGACAATACATCGACTACCTTTTGCTGGAGATCTTCAAATACTTTATGTTTCAGTTCTTTCGTATCTATAGCACTCTGGATAGCATTGATCAATTCTTCAATCTCTTTATGCTTTTTACCCTTCGAAACAGCCTCAACGGAAGGTTTGTGCAGCCTAAGCCACTCTTTCCACATCTCCTGCGAGCGCAGGCCTTCCGAATGCCGCGCATGAATGTGTTCCAGTGACCATTGGACCTTCCCTCTCGTATCAAATTTAAACTTATTAAAGGGGAACCGCTGTGTTTGTTCATCATTCCTGAGGACAGACTCGACATTAAATAATAAAAGTAACGTGCTGATCTTTTTGCAATCATTCGGTTTATCGTACCTTAAGTCAGCATAGTTTTCCTTAATATCGATGCTTTCCTTTATATACTCATCCAGCTTCTCACGAAATTCCTGCTTTGTCTTTCCTGCTGATATATTGAAGATTTCTTGCAGTGTCTTCTCCTCCGACGCAATAAGATAGCCAATCTTGTGGTACAGTTCATGGTTCTCATACCAGTCCTTCAAAAGGAGCATTGTCTTCTGTATTTTTAGCCATAAGTCCTCAAGAGACTTGGTTTTCCCTTTCTCCTCGACAATTTTGAAGAAGGTATAGTATTTCTCGCGGTTGTTCTCAGGTTTTTCAGAAATCAAGTCAAGAATGAGATCTATCCGCGTCTGATACCCTGTATTCGTGCTATTGGTCAGAAAATACCAAAGTGAATCGTCATAGAGATCTTTCTCGATAGTATCCCATTGCAATGAAATCTCTTTCTGCTTCTCACGATCCGTTTTGCTTTTACCCACACTGCTTAGAAATGTGGCTTTTACAAGCTCAGCGTTGGTGAGGGGAATCTTACCAATGTTCAGGCGTGTAAACAGAGAGATCGCATCCTCATTTTCGCCAACCTCGTACCAGATGATTTTTACATGCTTTTTGAAGTATTGATAAACGCAGGAAATACGGTTTACATCCTCATTAAACCAATTTTTTATATTTTCATAAGCGTTTGCGATAAAGTAGAAATCAATATTCTCTTCCCGTCGATTCCAATCAATTGACTGAAGAAATTCGCCAGATTTATCCCGCACTTCATACTCAAGTGTAAAATCAGGCGCACTGAAAAAATGAGAAATAGTATTCATATACCGATAGATCAGGTACAGAGTTGTCAAGCGCTGCTGACCATCGACCAACTCATAAAAAGAGTCTTCCTTTCTCAAGCTTTTTCTGACGGCAACTGATCGTTTGCAGTGAATCTTCTTTCTTTTTCTCAAGACAACTGCCTGTTTGCAGGAGATTTTCTTCCTCTTTTTGACGAAAACAGGCTGCTCGCAAGAGATTTTCTTTCTCTTTTTGACGACAATCGGCTGGAGGCAATAGTTTTTCTTTCCATTTGAAAAAACATCATTTAAAAGGCGAAGTACCTCGTTTTTACCCCATCGATAGCCTCTCTGGTATGAGGGAACAATGAAAGTTCCCTTAATATCGCTCACCAGTTTGGTTTCCAGTACGACCTGATTCGTATACATGCTCATTCTTCTTGGTTTTGTCTGTTGGCTCAGTCTTTCTCAAATTTGCGAAGGGATAGCCTGAGTCGGGTATTGTACACTCCAAGTGGCAACTTTTTTCGTAACCGCAGTGTACTACTTATTTTTGTAAATACTTCAGCACTGCTTGGTGGCGAAAACCGCAGTTCAAAGCGGAGATGCGATAAGTATTTCCTGCCGAAAAACTTGAAAAACTCTGTAGTACTGTAAATGCAAGCTTCAAGGGATTTGCGGGAAATCAAAGTGCGGCCGGGTAGAAACAGTTCCGTTGAACTGCAAAGACTTGTTTTGACCTGGAAGCTGAGATGTGGCTCTTCTCCGTGACGCTTGCGACGGATACCATCTTCCATCTCACTTCTTCTTGCGGTACCAATCTCCCCAAACCGAGAGGTGAACATCGTTCGCGTCGTGAGTCCTTGTCAGCGGGGTTTAACGATATACTCAAGCCAGAAATAAACAGTCCTTTTTGCGAACGAGTGTCACCACTGAGTCTTGTATTTTCAACAATATGTGGCAACTTTTTTTCTGACCGCAGTATATATTCGTCGTCACAATGTTACCTCTGACTTGTGAGGGAAAACAATTCTGCGGCCGGGTATACATGAGAGTCAGCAATGAACGCCTTCCGCCGTTACAGCACACTCCTGTGAGTCCGCTCACAGGTTGTCGGGAAGGGCATTCCTCCTTTTGGCTTGCTCTCAGACGGTAGACTGCTCTTTTGTAGCTGGTGTGAAGCCCTACATTGTATACTCGGTGTCACAATGATTCTTTCCCGCGCCGCGAAATGAGCCGTGCCGCCCAACTGCGAGAACTCTCCTTCGTCTCTCGAGGGAAAATCATTATGCGGCAGGGGAGTGATCCGTGAGCGGCCTGATATTTCTGCTGCGGCTGGATGTTTTATAAATAGATATAAATGTCATTTTTAATAAATGCTTGCTGTCTCGTTTTTTCCGCGCGTACGAATTGGCAAAAGACCTCAAGCTCGCAAGCCATAATGAATCTGGCATATCAGCCGCACTGTAGCTATACTCAAGCCAGAAGCAAACTGACATTTTTGCGAGCTTACGCCAGCGCAGAGTCTTGTATTGTCAACTCCAAGTGACAATTTTTTTTGTCCGCAGTATACCTTTCGAATTGATGTTCCAAAAGACAAACCATGCTTCCATCCCGCAAGTTTCCGCCTACTCTACGGATCCAGTCGAATCAAAAGGAGTTCAGCTTCCATCGTGTTTGAGGGATTAAGCGGTAGTATTGTAATCCGTACACGAGGAGTTTTTTCAAAGCGCACTCGAAGTAGCTGCGGCTTTCGTGAAGCACTTGCTCACGTGAGGATGACGCGTACCTATTGGCTGTCGGCTCAAATTCCCGCTCTTTCGCCCGCTCCATAGACGAAAAGCGCAACTTCTACGGTCCTCCGGCATAGTGTAGCTAAACAGCTCTGTTTTGCTATACTATGCTTATTGTATGGGGGAAGTCAGAAGGAAAGGGCTCTCGTCTATGGAGCTACGTTGCGGGCGTTCATGAACGGTATACTCCAGCCAGAAACAAACTGTCCTTTTTGAGAACAAGTGTCACCACTGAGTCTTGTATTTTCAACCATATGAGGCAACTTTTTTTCTGACCGCAGTATATCAAGGAGAACGCGTGCGAAAGGGGCATTCAAAAGATATGCAGTTACGGCGTACTGCTCTCCCAGGCGTCACAAACATTCTTCACGTGACACGAAGTGAGCCCTGTTACCGACCAATTGAAGCCGCTCTCTTTTGGCTGTCCAGGGAAAGTATGCAGCCTGGAAAAATTGTGAGGGCGCTTTTTTCGCGTTTGCGAGCTAGCCAAACGCTTGCAGCTGGGCCTATATTGCGAGTTCTGCGATCTGGATGGCGTTGGTCGCAGCCCCCTTGCGCACCTGGTCGCCACAGCACCAAAGATTGAGGCCGCGCGGGTCGGTCAAGTCTTCGCGTATGCGGCCGACGAAAATAATATCCTGATCCGATGTATCCAAGGGCATTGGATAGATATGGTTTTTTAAGTCATCGACGAGCTTGCAGCCGGGAGCGTTGGCAATCAGAGTCCTTGCCCGTTCGACTGAGATCGGATCCTTTGTCCGCAGAAGGACTGAGACACTGTGGGAGCGCACAACAGGCACGCGGACACAGGTACAGGAGACAAGGAGATCCGGAAGATGCAGGATCTTGCGACCTTCATTCTGCAGCTTCATTTCCTCGCTTGTGTAGCCTTTGTACTGTTCTCCACCAATCTGGGGGATTACATTATAGGCAATCTGGTACTGAAAGACCTTTGGCTCATAGCTTTCACCGCGCGAAAGAGCCTCGACTTCAGCCATGAGTTCCTTGGGTCCCTGGGCACCTGCGCCACTTGTCGCTTGATAGGAAGAGACAACCATGGTTTCGATGGGACTTTCTTTGGCAAGGGCGTTAATGGCAACTGTTGTGACAATTGTTGTGCAATTGGGATTGGAAATAATGCCCTTGTGTTTTTTCACATCCTCAGGATTGATTTCCGGAACGACAAGAGGAACATTGGGATCAAGGCGAAAGGCGCTTGAATTGTCCACGAAGGTTGCGCCAGCTTTGACGATTGAATCCGCAAAGCGCTCCGCAATATTGTTTTCTGCGGCACCAAGAACAATATTGAGACCCTCAAAGGCGCTGTCGTTTGCCTCGCGGATTGTGATTGGCTCACCCCGGAAGGTTACAGTCGTGCCGGCACTCCGCTTTGATGCGAGCAGCCGCAATTCGCCAACGGGAAAATTTCTCTCTTCAAGTATTTTGAGCATTTCCTGACCAACAGCGCCTGTTGCTCCGAGTATGCCTACATGTACAGATTTCATTGTTTTCTCCTGCTGCAAAAAAACGCTCTTCCCGGTGAAGAGCGTTTGAGAATTTCTTTATTTACGCACGCCTGATTGCTGCTTAGACAACCACGCAATCACTTTTTTCTTTGCCGACGCAGCATACTTGCCTTCGATTGCCAGGCCTTCGCCAATATGAGCAGCTGGGCAGCATTTTTTTATATCGTCCACACTTCTTCCCAAGGCGCTTCCGCCATGGGTACAGAATGGGTAAATCGTTTTGCCTGTGAAATCGTGTCCTTCGAGATAGGTGAACAGAAGCATGGGCATTGTGCCCCACCAGTTTGGATAGCCGAGATAGATTGTATCGTATGGGGCTGGATTGGGGATTGGATCCGCAAGAAGTGGGCGAGCGCCATTTTTCTGTTCGGTCTTTGCCTGATTGACAACAATATCGTAGTTCTCAGGATAGGGCATTTTGGGTTTGAGTTCTGCAATATCGCATTTGAGCGCGTCATGGATATACTCGGCGATCTTTCTCGTGTTTCCTGAGCGTGAGAAGTAGACAATTAGTGCTTTCCCCGCTGCGAAGGACATATCTGGAATGAAGAGGGAGAGCGTTGCGAGAGAGAGCGTGTGAAGAGCGTGGCGGCGTGTTAGGTACATCATGAGCCTCACGAAGTGTACAGGAAAAGGGTAAAAATGCAATTGTTAGACAATTGATTCCAAGAGTTTGATTGCGTCCACATAGCGAATCATGCCGTCAGCAACTTTTTTCGCGTTCTGCATCGCGTGGACAACGGTTGCCGGATGCCGTACCACGTCACCACCGGCAAAGAGGCCTTTGCGGGTGGTCATGCCAAACGGGCTTTCGCGCGTTAACACATAGCCCCGTTCATCGACGTCAATACCCTTGGCTGTTGAAACGATGCGGCTTGCGGGACGCTGCCCAACGGCAAGAATGATCCGATTTGCCGTACGTTCTGTCTCTTCTTCGCCTGTTTTGAGAGTTATGCCAGCGACAGATCCGTCTTCTTCATGGATACAGGTTATCTGGGATTGCCAGTTAAACTTGACCCCTTCGGCCACAGCATCATCATATTCAGCGCGCAGGGCGCTCATTTCGTTGATTGTGCGGTGGTAGACAATCTCAACAGAAGAAGCTCCCATACGCACCGCTGTGCGCGCGGCATCCATGGCCGTATTGCCGCAGCCGACAACAAAGACCTCGTCGCCCACGCTCACAGGCACTTCTTTGCGCGGTATACTGCCTGCCGTGTACAGATTCGCCAGGCGGAGGAAATAGATAGCCTGCTCGACTCCTTTCGCGTCACAGCCAGGAATGTCGAGTTTTCTCGGCTTCCCTGTTCCTGTGCCCATAAAGATTGCGTCAAAGCCCTGATCAAAGAGATCGTCTATTGTGAGATCGTGACCGACTGTCACGGAGCAGTGGAAGACAGCTCCAAGGGCTTCAATGCGTTTTACCTCATTGCGGACAACTTCCCGAGGCAGACGGTATTCAGGTATGCCGAACATGAGGACGCCGCCCGGTTCTGCTTCCATTTCAAAGATTTCCACTTGAAAGCCCTGGCGTGCCATATCGCCGGCAATAGTGAGACCGGCAGGCCCTGAACCTATGACCGCAATGCGGCCACGGTTTTTTTGGACTAAGCCTTCATGGTGGAGATGCATGGAAGCGTCAAAATCTGCAACAAAACGTTCAAGTTTGCCTATATTGATAGCCTGGCCTTTTTTGCCGAGAACGCAATTGCCTTCGCATTGCCTCTCGTGGGCACAGACGCGCCCGCAAACGGCTGGGA
This sequence comes from Desulfovibrionaceae bacterium, assembly GCA_017454105.1. Classification (GTDB taxonomy): domain Bacteria; phylum Desulfobacterota; class Desulfovibrionia; order Desulfovibrionales; family Desulfovibrionaceae; genus Desulfovibrio. Next base: position 8,112 of record JAFTDR010000223.1, read on the forward strand.
GATTGCTTCGCGTATTTATAATTTGGATTGCGTTGCCCAGATTGCCTTGGGCGAGTTCGTGAATCCAATCAGGGATATCGTTTGCAATAGGGCATCCAGAGCGGCAGAGCGGCTTTTTGCAGTGAAGACAACGTTTTGCCTCAGTGATCGCCTCAAGCATGGTGTAGCCTTCGCTCACTTCCTGAAACAAATGTCTATTACTGCCTTCTCGTAACTCTTTGGAGTCCATAAGCATATCCTTTTTCAGTGTGTCTAGCGGCGTTTCGCTGACACATCAATGATAATATCTTCATTCTTGCTTGAAGAATAGGACGTTTGTTTTGAGGAAAAGGATCCTGTTTGTGTTTGATACGGGTTATTCTGGAGCGATTGCATTTTGTACTGCAGATATTTTTTCAGGAAGATGAGTCCAACCCATCCTGCCGCAACGAGTGCGAGGACAAAGATGAGAAAATAAAATCCAATTTTCAAAAGAACGGGAAAAAGAAGAATGAGGACGGCAATGATGGCAATTTTTTTCATCATGGGCGTATTCATCAATTTTTTTTGGCGTGGAGACCCCGGCTTTTTTGGCTGGGAGGAAACGCCACCTCCTCTGTTTTTCCTGTATTGTACGAAGAACCGTCTCTTCTACTCCAGACAGAAGCAATCTGACCTGTTTGCGTAAGTCAGCATGAGCCTTGTGTTGTATACTCGTGACGGAGGAAATGTTTTTCACTGTATTTGCGCTGGGCAATACGTCCAACGACCAAAAGGACAGACGATCGTTTGCGTCGCGAGTATAACTCCAAGGAGCAAGTCTTTTTCTGACCGCAGTATAAGAAGACGGCAGTATTTCCACGATATCCCTGAAGAACGCAGGTCTGAAGGTCCATGAGCCACTTTTCTGACAGCGACAAGAGCTTGGTCCCTGCTTCTTTTTCTCTCTGATCCTCTCGTACCTGGGAAATCATTACGCTGTAACGCGGCTTCTCTTTTGTGATCCGCGTCTTAAGCATGTACGAGTTTCGTACCCATTTCCGACCAGCAGTGTTTTTTCAAAACGGAAAGACGATACGTACCTCGTCAAAGAGATTTTTCCTCTCCTCTTGGCCGGTTGAGGTACTTGGGTCTCGCAAGAAGAGTGAGATAGTAGAACATTGTATTTCATCTGTACGCAGCTTCGGTCTCTCTTGGCAGCCCAAGGGGCTCTCGTTTCTTTCGAAGAGCAGTATTTTATGCTGTTCACTGTTGCCTACTTCAAGGGAGAAGGGCGTCATGGTGCGCACTTGTCTTTTTTCGAGAAATTTCCAAACGGCTTCCGCTTTTTCTTTCGGCTCTCGCCTTGCGGTACACTGCTTCCTCGGGCCGACCGAAACAAGCTCCTCTTGCTTTGTTGAGGAAGGCATACGTTTTTGTCCTGCGCTCGCGCCGTGTTGACGGAGCGTTGCCTCAGTCAAAAGCGGATTTGAACGTGGTGAGGCTTTTGCGCATAGGCCCGTTTCTCTAAAGTGTGCGAGAACAACGCACAGAGCAAAATCCTTGTACTCTTTGCCACGCTATGTCCCACAAGGTTCGGCCGCATACTCGTTGTGTACGCCAAGGATAGCAATGTTACTTGCGCAGCTCACTTTGTGTCGCGAAGATCCTTGTGCTGCAGAATGCACTCGTGAGGAGAGTGCCACACTGTTTCTTTCCTGTGTGGAGAATGCGGTGCATACGGAAATACCCGTATGCACCGATTGCGAAAAGGGAGAACCGACCCGCACAGAAGAGACGTTCTCTTTGTTGGTATACTGCGGCCAGAAAAAAAGTTGCCACTTGTCGTTGAAAATAACCCGACTCTGCGATGACTTCCGCTCGCAAAAATGACACGTTATTTCTGGATTGAGTATAGCTCAAAGAGTGCTGTGTGCCGCAGATACAAATGATTGAGGCACGGATTCATGGAAGGGTGATCTGAGTATATATACCTTACTCCAGCAAAGGGCAATGTCAAGACAAGGTTTCTTTGGCTGTTTATTTGATGATGCCCAGGCATTGGATAAGCAGAATGAAGAGGATAATCGGGGCCGCGTAGCGGATTATAAAGGAATAGATGGGGGCCAGCAGAAAACGCTCGCCGTTCTTTGTCACTTCATTGACAATGGTTTTTGTGCCGACAATCCAGCCAATAAGGGCGCATGTGGCGATTGCGACAATTGGCATAAGGATATTACAGCTTGCGAAGTCTAAGAGATCGAGTATTTGTCCGACGGATCCTGTTGGGAGCGGGCATTCGAAGTAGAGAACATTGTAGCCAAGACAGACGAGGAGGCCGACTGCGAAGGCCAAAACTCCTTCCACGACAGTCGCTTTTTCTCTTGAGCAGCTGAGCCGCTCCATAAGCGAGGCAACGACAGCTTCCATAAGCGATATGGCGCTTGTTAAGGCCGCGAAGAAGGCCATGAGGAAGAAGACGGAGCCGACAATTGGGCCAGCGGCCCCCATGCGGGCGAAAAGCTTGGGAACAGAGACAAAAAGCAGTGAGGGACCTGAGGTTACAAGCGCGTCTTCACCCATGAAGACAATGAAGGGGACAATGATCATGATGCCAGCGAGGAAGGCAACGAGTGTGTCAAAAAAAGCGATTTGGCTGACAGAGCGGAAGATATTGCCCTTATCCTCAAAGTATGAGCCATAGGCCACCATGATGCCCATGGCGATACTGATCGAGTAGAAGAGCTGGCCTACTGCTGCCATGCAAAGCTGGAGAAAGCGCACAAAGGTCATTTCGTGTGTGTTTGGGGTAAGGTAAATGGCAAGAGCCTGAAGTCCTGTGCGCGTCACCCCTCCCTCTTCATGGTGTATTGTGATTGCGAAGATTGAAATGCCGATAATGAGGATGAAAAGCAGAGGCATAAGCAAAATTGAGATGCGCTCTATGCCGCCTGCTACCCCTTTATAGATAACGAAGCTTGTCGTTGCAAGGACGATTGTTAGGTAGAGAATCGGTTCGAACTTACTTGTTATAAAACCTGTGAAGAAATTGGGCTCTGTTGCAAGATTGCTCGCTCCGAATAAAAAGAGGATGCAGTATTTCATCACCCATCCTGTAATGACGCAATAGTAGGGGAAGATGAGGAAGGGGATGAGTGTGGCAAGTCCGCCGATCCAGCCGCCTTTTGGACTGAGTTCGTTATAGGCATACAGAGGACTTTTCTTTGTTTTGCGGCCGATCGCAATCTCCGTTGTCAGCATGACAATACCGAAGGTCAGAAGGAGGACGAGATAGACCAGGAGGAAGAGGCCGCCTCCGTGCTGCGCGGTAAGGTAGGGAAAACGCCAGATATTGCCAAGGCCGATTGCGCTGCCCGCAGCAGCGAGTACAAATCCTATGGAGCTTGTAAAAGCTCCTTTGTCTATAGCCATAAAGACTCCTTACTTGACTGTGGACAGAAGTTCCCATCCGAAAAATTTAGAGTATTGTTATGGGGTAGTGCGCTCTCATTTCCGTCTGTGTCCGACTGCACTAGAAGAAAAATGCTGATAGGTGCATCCAGACAGGTACTGTTACAATGCACAGTATGGTAGTCAGCGTCACAAGGGCACTTGCGTAGTTTGAATCGGCCCCATAGTAGGCTGCGACAATTGGTGTAATTGCCATGCAGGGAAGGGCGCTTTGTATGATAAAGGACTGGACCATAAGGGATGGCAGAGCAAATCCGTTCTGCGCAAGAGCGGCAAGGAAAACGATGAGAACAGCCGGTGCTGCGACCAGGCGTAGAACGATGCCAAGAAGAATATCTTTTTGCAGATAATCCCTTGGATGCTTCATGTGCGTGAGTGTAATGCCGACAAAGATAAGCGCAAGAGGCGTCACAAGCTGGCCAAGATAGCGGCAGGTGGTTACCAGCACATTCGGCAAAGAGATATTCATGACAACAAGCAGAATGCCGATGAGCCCGCCTGCGAGAGGGGGGGAGATGGCTGATCGGATATGCTCAAGCAACGAGTGCTTGATTTTTCTCGTTCCTTCCCGCGCAAGAACCGAAGTTCCGAAAACCCAAAAAAAGAGCGTATTAGCGAAAAAATACAGGAGTGCGTTGGGAACTGCCTGTTCGCCAAGGATGGCTATATTGACTGGGATGCCAATAATAATTGTGTTGGAAACAGTTCCCGCAAGGGCAAAGAGACCCCGATGCCTTTTGTCGATTCTAAGGAGAATTGAGAATGCGCGGAACAGCGCGTAGCAGACGATCATGCTCACAATAGGAATGGCCGATCGGAGTATCATTGCGACAAGTTCGCTCCGGTCAAAATGGAGCAGAATAGTACTCATAAGGTAGGGGGGAAGGGCCACATTGACGATAAATTTGGGCAGGAAACGTTCTGTATCCTCCGTAACCATGCGCATGGTCGCGAGGAGGGCACCCACAAGTGTGAGCAGCGTTATGCTCATCATAGAGGCAAGTGCGTCTGAAAATATCATGGTTCCCTTGGTCTCCTTACTTTGATGCGATTACTGTACGCATTCCTTAGTCTTCAAGCAAGTGTTCTCACGCACAAGCGCGCGGAATTGAAAAGAAAAGCGGCTTTGCGTCTGTCTTGCATGCTATCGAAGAGAAAAGCGGGCAAAAAGAAAACTGGCATACCCTGCTGGTTTTCCGCTGCCCCACGTGAGTGACAAACCCGCCCACTGGTTTGGGCGCAAATGGAATTTTTTACGCGTGCCGGTATACTCAAAGCAGAAATAAAATGGTGTCTTTGCAAACGGGACTCGGCAAAAACTCTGGTATTTTTAACTCAAAGTGGTAACTTTTTTTGACAGCAATAGACTTCCTTGCCGGTATTTTGTTCATTCGGAAGCCGGGCTTTGTCGCAGGTGCGCAAAAAGTGAAGGTGATCTGGATCTTTTTTGCCGTCATATGGCTTAAGCGATGTCCCTGACTTGCAGGCAGGGTTTTGAGCGTCCATATACTCACGACGCTAAAGATCTTTTTCCTTCCCTTTTGGTCGGCTGGCGTATTGCGTATCACCAATATACTGCGGTCAGAAAAAAAATTAGCATTTGGAGTTGAAAATACCGGACTCTGTACTGAGTGCCGTTGACAAAAATGTTAATTTGTTTCTGGCCTGAGTATACAATTGAAGAGTATACGCTCTGCTGTCCTTGCAGCGTAGGAGGGTCCACCATATTTTTACAACACGGACTTAGAGAAGGTGGTACTAAAGCTTGCGAGCCCGCAGCAAAGCGCGCACGTTGTAGATAAGACGATATGATTTAAAATTGACATATCAAATATAATATATACTGAGGATACGGCTGACATATTGCTAGGAACTGCTAAGCGTCTGTCTTTCGACACAACGCTTTTTTCCCGAAACCGCATGTCGCTCAAGCCAGAAAAGACTATGCGTAGTCACTGGGACAAGGGACACCGAGACAAACTCCTGCCCATGTATACCGAGATATGCCCCATGTACAGATAATCATAAAAATTGATGTGTCAAGTACGATAGATTGTGCGCCACAAGAAGAGCTTGAAGAGGAGTTTGAAGAGTGGAAAAGCCGTATACCAGAGGTATCCGATTGAATACCTATCGATGGAATCGAGGAATGGACGAGTACGAACTTCCCCAAGTTTGTGTGTACTTTTTACGCAGAATTTTCTTGGGAATTGAAGAGTTCCCCATCTCATTTTTTCACACAGACGTAGAAAAACTGATACTAGTGCGTGCTTCCCAAAGTTCGTATGTATCTCTTACACTGAAATACCGTCAGTTGAGACCCAAGAGTATTGTACCACGCGGACTGAGTAAAGCCAGTACTAGCCCATGAGCCAGGCGCTCTCATTATTTTGCTGTCAGAAAAAAATTTCCATATTGCGTTAAAAATACATGACTAAGCGCTGACTCAAATTCGCAAAAATGTCAGTTTATTTCTGGATGGCGTATACGTACTGTGAGTATACGGGGACTCAGCATTGAGAACTCCCAAAGCGGCCCTTCGCCTTGGGAGACAGGAGATGCGCTTCGAGAACTGCAAGTTCGTAGCGCTCCTCCCTCTCTATACAGGCAAAAAGGTAGGGCTATTTTGCATGAAAAAAACGTGTACGGCTACTGAGGCCATAAGGGATTTGCGGCCTCCCAGGTGCATGGCGCTCATGGACAGCTTGTTGAGAGAACAGTACACTGCTGAAAGTCTAGGGCGTACCCCTTTGCCCCCCCCCTTTGCCCTTTAGATGTGCCCAGGCCTTTGCTAATGGGCAACTTTCTGCACTATTACCTTCTACTCTTCTTTTGCTTAAGGACTACGCAATGAACACAAGTGCAAAACAAATGTATTGAGCGTTTGAATGAGGTTACTGGCCTTGGTCTTGCCCTTGATGCCAATGAAGCGGCTGTTTTTAGCTACCAGGGCCAACAGGTACTCTTGCGTTTTCTGCCTGAAAACGGGGTGTTTCTTGTCCATGTGCAGCTGGCTGCACTGGAAGCGGCTGCTTTGCCCAATGCCCTGCATGATCTGCTGGAAGCAAACTTCCTGCTTTCGGATACGAAAGGCGGCGCGTTCAGCTGCTCCCGCGAGACGCACATGGTAGCCTTAATTTTTCTTTTGCCCTTAAACGACACAAATGCCGAAGGCTTCATCTATCGTCTCAACCGCGCTTTAGCTTGTGCGGACGAATGGCGACACAAGATCCTGGAGATGAACACTCAGGCAATTGATAGGGCTTCCAAACACCTTGAGGCTCTGCGTGCAGGAACCGCCAGCTCAGACGACGATCATACAATTGCGCATGCGATGCGCTCGCATATGATGCCTATTTAAGGAGTACGACATGCCTCAGGTGAACAATATTTCTCAAAGCACAACGTATACACTTCAGCAATTCCAGGATCTGGCCAATCAAAGCGGGGACAATGCCGAACTGCGTATTAGAAAAAGCAATCAGCAACTCAGCAATACCCCACTGGGCTTTATAGCACGCAATTTCGGCAAGACGCAAACCCTTTCCAATATTCAGGCCAACTAAGTCTTTTTGCGAACACTGTCCAACGACCCACGCTATCAATGCGTTGGCCAACAGCTGCGTCTCACTCTCTCCAGGACCATGCCGCAAACAGCGACGTTAACCCCGGCCAAAGTCCGAACTGCCGTTGGTGTGGCGGAAACCATGCTCAGGGATTTTCATGCTCGCCGAGAAGGCCAGAACATCGCGAGCATGATGCACTACAACAAACTTATCCCCAATGACATGCAAAACGAGTTTGCCTCGTTCTATGTCACCTACAAGGCCTCACACCCTGATCTGCGGCTGGATATGCGGGACTTTGGTGACAAAACCCAACTCACAGAAGCCCAGCGCAATCTCGGCGATTTTGAGAAGACGAAGGCACTCCAAGAAGCTGACAAAAATCGCCTCACACCGTTCGAGGATATGCTGAAAACCTTCTTTGCCGAGAATAATCGTTTGGCGCGCACCGAAATTGCACGGTTTCTGCCCGAAGAGTGTGGCTTCGACAATGAGAAAGCCCAAGCACTGACCGATCTTTTTGCCAAATATGACAAAGACTTGGCTTCAATAGCGACAGAAAATGATCGATCAAATTTCCTGAACAAAGCCTTGAGTACGCCCAAAAACATACCGACGTCCGGCAATATTCTCTCTCACTGGCAAGATTGCCTGCACAATCAATTTCTTAGCAGTACCGGGACTGTCATGCACGGAGAAGAGAATCTCTTTGCGCGTCTCTCCACTGCGGACATTACCCTCATTGATCAAAGCATTGCCGCAGGGAATTTGTCCAAAGACAAACAAACCGAATGCCTCAAGAGCGTGTATGCGGCCCTTAAAGTGATGTTCAAAGCACACCCACAACTCAAAGAACCTGGACATGCTGGGGAAGTGAGTGCTTTTGTGCGTCACCTCTGTGACAGCTTGCAACAACTGGGTTCCAAAATTTCTATGGAAAAGGCCATGGATGCGGCGCTTGATTTTGCGGTACTTAGGCAAATCAATGCCGAAGGGATGCACGAAGTCTTTAACCAGACAGGGATAAGCACAGAATTTGGTCGTGCTGTGTTGAAGGTTGAAGAGTTTAGGAAAGAGGCCTTTCAGGCTGTTAGCGACTTAGGAGGGAACCGCACAGAGGCTGACATTGCTCGTGTAGTGCAGGATGAGGCCAAAAAGTTCATAGAGCAGCATAGCTCCGTCCTGCTTGGGCAGGGACTCGATGCGGCCAATGCTGATATGGACCCCAAATATCCTGAAGCCTTGGCCAATATTGGCTTGCCCTTTGCGGAGCTTTTGCAAAAAATGCGGGATGACAAAAGCTCTGACGTGGATATTCTCTGCCAGGTCAATGTGCTGGCAGAGCGCTTTTTCGATCCCAAGTTGGATCCAAAAGCACGCGGTGAAATTCTCAAAACGCTTACTGAGACACTCTTTGCCCCACGAGGAAGCGTGGACAATATTGCCTTCTGCCAGAGCAATAAGGATCGCATTGGATCGCTTTTGGGTCAGCTCCAATCTGTTGCTGCCCGCAAGGGGGAGTATACGCCAGATGTGCGGCAGTCCTGCAACAAGACAGCTATGGTGTTAAATGTCATTTACGAGGCTCTGCTGCAGCATGTGCCTGAGAAACATCGAGAGGCTTTGGCCTTAGAAGTACCGAAACAGCCAGCGAACAACCCGCAACTTGAGCGGCAGATGCAGCGCCCAGGCAGAGAGCCAGTACGCCCCATACAGCGCAATGCCACGCCTGCTGAAATCTTCGCGGCCAAACAGGCAATGCAGAGCGAGGGCTGGAATAAAGAGACAACTGCTAGCATAGGTCCTCTGATCGAAGCTCTGAAATGCACAGACCACAAGTTGCTCTACAATGTGCGTGACCTCTCAGCTAAGATGGACAACACGCTCAAGAGCCTGCATACAGTTGGTGACTATGCATCGTGCCTGAAGCACTACCTCTTCGATCTTTTATATGTTGGTCAACATATCAATGATTTGATCGCCGAGTACCCGCAGCACTCACCCAATGAACTGATGCGGCTGCACATGGACATGTTCATTGCGAGCCATACCGATGAGCAACTTGCCAAGGTATTGGATGGGCTCTATTCAGAAGAATCTAAACTCTTCCTTAATGTTTTGGCCAGTCACGCAACCAAGGAGGCCGTGGCTCTGAATGGGGCTAAAAGTGAAAAAATAGAAGTAATCTGGCAGACCTTTGGCGCACTTCCCTATCTTGCGGATAAAATTGCAGAAAAGCTTGGACGTGAAAAACCAGGGCCCTTACTGAGTGATTCTGAGAAAACCATCCTCGACCTCCCAAAACAGGAATTAGGACTCTCGAACGAATTAAGAAATCTGTTTCCGTCGCATCTGAACCTTTTTGATGAAAAAATGTTCATGATCAAAGAGAACATAGAGAGTGACAAGTATGAGCGGCTCAAGAATTTTTACGGTCAGCTCAAACTCCCAGCAGGAGAAGGTCAGCCGCAAACAGTGGAAAAGGCAAGTACTGAGAATTACTTTTACGCCGACATAGAAGATGCCGATGAAGAAGAGAGGATGTGGAATGTGGAACATCTGGCCGTGATGTTCGCCTTCCACGCCAAGGAACTCGACGCACTCTTGGAAGCAAGCAATGGCAATCCGACACCGCAAGCCATGTGGGCGGTTTTGCACGGAGGAGAGGCTCCCCTTGATCTTTCCATGGACAATTTCGTGGAAAAACTCATGCAGCGCACAGTTGAGGAAGTGCATGCCTACGCCAAAATGATTAGTGCCAAAATGGTCTATCCAGACGCTTTTATCAATCTCAGCTATACGGCCTTGGGTATTTCCCCGAACACGCTTCTACAAAAATTCAGCACAGTCGCGCACGAGGATGTGACCATCACCATGCACGATCAGCTTCTTCGCCATGGCCTCTTTCAACTTGGGAATGGCTCGGCATATAAACAAGGCGAACACGCTTATGGCTTTGGCCTTGACTTTATTCGAGCTCAAATGCCTCTTGGAGAAAAGAGAATGGATGGCGAAGGCTGCAAAATTTCCGTCGTTGTGGGTGGTCAAGAGAAGGTCTTTACCCAGAAAGAGTACTCAGAGTTCACCAAGAAAGAAAAAGAGCAGGGGCGCAGTTATCGCAGTGGTGAATTGGATCATCCCTACATGCAACAGATGGTGAACACGGTTCGCCCTCTATGCCAAAACGATGCGCAGTTGGCCAGCGTTGGGTACTGCACTACACAAGCCGTACAAATGGCTCTGAGAAATCCTAAAAACTTCTATAAGGATGTGAGCGGCAGGGCTTTTGAACATACGGCGTTAGATCACCGCATTGAGCCTGCACAAGACGGCAACGTTAAGGTCACAATCACAGAAAAGCCCGGTTCTCTCTTTAAGTTCACGATGGAAATTACTGTGGATACGGAGGGTAAAATCACCATGGACAAGGGTGAAGTCACCTATCCGTCCTACGATAAATGGCTGGAATACAAGAACGCTCATCCCAACGAAAATCTTGATTAATGCCCTACGATATTTGAGGAAAGGCAGTAGGATCGTGCTTTTGTTGCGAAATTGAACAATGCGCCGCCTTCCTCGTGACTTAAGTCATGAGGAAGGCGGCGCAACGTATAGCATCTGTCACTATACATCACCGATTCGGTTACGTTCATAGTGGTCGTGGGTGTACTGCCAACAGTATACACAAGCCAGAAACAAATTGACATTTTTGCAAACGAACGCCATCGCAGAGTCAGGTATTGTCAACTCCAAGTGACAATTTTTTTTCTGCCCGCAGTATACCAAAGCGTATGGTGCGTCAAGCACAGGCATACGGTATTTCTCGACGAAATCAGTACGCGGAAAAAACGCGCTCTTCTTTTGTTTCTTGTGGGGAGAGTATTGGCCATCCTCCCCATACTGCGGAGGATGGCCTTCAAGTTAAAAGTTGAAACGCAGGCCAAGGCTGAATTCATTGGCATAATTGGCCATGCCGATACCGATCTTTGACCCGTAGAGCTTTTTGTCCGTTTCGTGATAGCTTGTTCCGACAAAGCGATAGCCAAGATCTGCCGCAAGCGCATCCGAGAAATCGTAGGAGCAGCCGAGGCCGAGATTGTAGGCCAGGCTTGTGTTTGTATCATTGAAACTGTCGCTATAGTTGCGGGAGCCTGTGTCCACTTCGAGTTCATATTTGCTGTTTATGATGGCAAGGCCAAGACCGCCGCCGACATATGGGGTAAATTTTGACTCATTGTGAAAATCGTAGTAGGCGTTCGCGAAAATCGTGTGCAGAGTATATTCGTTGCTTATCGACTGATGAACGCCTGAGGAATGCTTGAGATCGTAGTCTGTATTCACAGTGCCGCGCAGGGCGTACTCAATTTCAGCTCGAATCGGCGTCTTGTTTCTTTTGTAGAAGTCATAGCCGACAAAGAAGCCCATGCCAAGCGTGTTTTGCGAATGCTCGCCTGTGTCGAAATGCCGCGCGTGGCCGCTCGACGAAATTTTGCCCGTTGACTGGTATGAATCCATGACTTTGATGCCGGCATACACTCCCGTATCGCCGGCATATGCCGCAAACGCAAAAGCGAGAGTGAGTACGGCTGTTAACAGAAGAGTTCTCATCGTGGGCCTCCTTGAGCGCAGTAAGAAGAGCTGTCTTTTTTTAAAAAAAAGACTTGCAATTTTCTTTTGTTCAGTGTAGGTTTCTTTTGACAAGGTTTAGGAACGTTCTAGAAAAAAGAAAGACGGGCTACACCTAGACCACAAAGGCAAAAATGCGCATCTGTCAACTGCTTGACAATGCGTCTTTATAGTATTGAGCTGAGTGGAGACAAGAATTCGAATCTCCAGAGAAAAATCATATCTGCCTCGTATAGGGGGAGAAACGAGTTCTTATCGTGCGCAGACAATTTGGGCGCAAGAAATATACTTCGACACCATGTGTCTGAAGTAGGTTTCTTGCGCCCAAAGTATACTAAAAAAAATTTATATGATCAAGCAGTTAGCGTGCTGACAGTAATTCGCGCATGCAGGAATTTGTGAGTTCTTTGTCTTCTTGAAAGCATCCAAGATTGGCAACGGTCACAGTTTCTGCTGCGTCTTTTTTTATGCCTCGCATTGACATGCACATGTGCTGCGCGCGGATAACGACCATAACTCCACGGGGGGAGAGGCCCCGCATGATTGCCTGGGCGATGTCGTAGCCTAAGTTTTCTTGGATTTGCAGACGCCTTGCGAAGACTTCGACGATTCGGGCCAGTTTGCTTAAGCCGAGTACTCGTCCGTTGGGGATATAGGCTATGTGGATGCAGCCGAAAAACGGGAGCATATGGTGTTCGCACATGGAGTAGAAGGAAATGTCCTTTTCCATGACAAGGCCATTGTGCGGCGTGGAAAACTGCGTATTCAGGTGCGGTTTTGGATTGCAGTCGTACCCCTGGAAAATTTCAGTGTACATACGGGCAACGCGGTCCGGAGTTTCTCTCAGCCCCTCCCGCGAGGGATCTTCCCCTATGCCCTCGAGCATAAGTTTGACTGCTGTGCGAATTTTCTCTTGATCAATCATTGCGAAATGTCCTTTCTCCGTGTCCCAATGCTCTGTTTTTCTTGGGTTTCCACCCGTGAGGCGTTTTATGGCACATGTTTTCGCGCAGGTCAAATTGCGCTGCCTAAAAAAAGTATATGCAGCGTGGCTTTTTTGCAAGAATGCGGTCACACTCCCAAGCGTAAAGCAGGGAGTGCGACCGCATTTTTTGACTCGTATGCTTCGGCTCGGAGTATGTTATGGAGGGTCTTTGGGCTTAGGAAAAAAGCTGTCTACGCGAGGCAGGCGCTTTTGAATGGTTTCTCGTCGAGTAAAACGGCATAAATTTTTTGTTTTTTCTGTGTGCGGCTACCAGACGATTGGAGAAAATGACTTTCCCGCGCACACCAAGGAAAGTGACCGCAATGAGCCGTCACCCGCTCTGGCTCTCTTCGTGTCAGAGGGAAGAATCAACAAACTGACATGGTTGCAAACGGGAGTCCGCACAGAAATGCTCTTTTCAACTCCAAGCGGCAATTTTTTTCCGACCGCAGTATAGCATATGCTACGAGTGGCGCTGCCGTATTCATGACGCAAGGAAAATGCGGCGGCGCACTGTTCAAATGGGCCAAATTCTCCTCTCTGTGCCTTTCGAAAGTCACCCTGATTTGGCTTTTGACTCTTGAAGGTGCGGAAAGCATACCTCTTTATAGGCTACACGCAAGCTAGAAACAAACTGACATTTTTGAGAAAAAGCGCCAGCACAAAGTCAGGTATTTTTAAACTCAACGTGGCAATTTTTTTTCTGACCACAGGCGAACGCGGCCTAGAAGGGCGTTTATGCAAGAGGGGGGCAGCCTTGATCAAAAAAACATCGAGAGCAGATATACTGTGCCGAAAGCAAGAGAGCCAACGTTGCAGCCGGTTCTAAAGCCGCTTAATCTCGCGTAGAAGCCGTAGCGGTGCACTACAAGATAGGCATGGATGGCTGTACTTAAGACATCGGCAAAGATCAGGATTTTAATGCAGTGATCGGATAGGGTGCAGTCAAGCAGGCGCACGCAGAGCCAGAGTATGAGGATTAGGCGGATAAGCGATGTCAGAATGCCGATCACGGGACACATTGCTTTTCTGTATTTTTTGTGGGATCGAGAGTATGAAAGAACTACGTGTTCGACAAATCCCGCAAAAAGTCCCCCGACCAAGAACCAGATAAGAAGAGCGTATGCGAGCGTTTCCATGATGGCGATCACTATGCCGGCGGAGCCTGGGTCTTAAGTTTTTGCCAATCTTCAGGTGAAATGTTCACCGAGCGGGCCGCAAGCCATTTTTTGATGACAGGTGTGGACGCTGTGCCCCCACTTTTTTCGACAAAACGAACGAGCTGAGAGAGTTTGATTGAGCGAACCATGGAGGAGCAGAGTTGTACCGTTTTGTGCAGTTCAGCGCTGTTTCGCATAAGGCGGTTGAGAAAGAAGGGGGCGTACCAGATAAGCTTGACATAGCGAAACAGACCTTTGCCGAAACTTGTGTCAATAAAATTCAGGGTACTCAGGAGAGAATTTGATATCTGCAGTCCGAGATCGCCCATGAACGCTTTTTCTTCCGATTCGAGGGCAAAGTAGAGAAGGTCAAGGATTGAAAAGACCTCGCCCTCATCAGGCTGGCTCTCCTCAAGTTCTCGCCGAAGATTTTCTGCGAGAGCTTGGTAGGCTCGGCTTTCCTCAAGCTTGCTGCTTAGCGATTTTGGTAGTTGTCCTATCATAGTACCTTTGAGCGAAGATATTCGACAATCAAACCCGCGCCACTCGGGATTTTTTAAAATTTCTACGTATACTTCTGCCAGAAACAGGATTTTTGCAAAAGGGCGTCAGCACAGAGTCTTGTCTTTTCAACTCCAAGTGACAACTTTTTTTCTGACCACAGTATAGCTTGACTTTTGTTAGGGAGAGAGAGCGTTGAAGGCAAACGAGAAAAACGCAAGCGATTGAGTACTGTACAATCAAGCTCGCAAATTGTAATCCGGCCTCTTTTTTCGCAGGCCACTTAGAATCCCGTGCAAATATACTTGCGACGGATGACATCGTTCTTCTCAATTTTTCTGCGTGTACGAATTGGTATACTAACGCTCAAGTTCGTAATCACAAAGAATCGTATCTGCCGCGCTCATGCTGTCCTTTCACATTGATTTCCTGAAAAAACGCAGCTTCCATTCCGCAAGTTTTGGCCTACAGAATAGAGGCCGGTCGAATTAAAAGGAGTCAGCTTCCTCCGCTTTCTGAGCGGTATTGAGTGCTATTATTGTAATCCGTACACGAAGCAATTTTTTATAGCCAGTACTGCCAAGATGGGAGGCTTTGGCCTCATGAGCATCTACTGACCGGCATCCTTGTGTTGTTTTTCAATGCAAATGCTCCGGCCAGAAACGAACTCACATTTTTGTAAGCGTAAAGCCGCACAGAGTCTTGTATATTCTCTGTACGTGGCAATTTTTTTTTCTGACGGCAGTCTATGAGAGCTGTCACAATGAGAGCCTTGCTGCTGTAGGGGCAGCCAAACGCACGATCACTTTTTTGGCAGACCCACGATGGGGAAATGCTTGAAAGCGTATCATCTCTCACAATGTTCCTGCGAAACAAAAGCATGTGGCCGCAGCGCATTTCTTTGTGCTATACGTAAGCAATACTTCTATTGTGCAGGGAGCTTGTGTCCTTTTGCATATGAGCCGCCAGTACGCCTTGCTCACGGTCTCATACGGTCACGTCTTGAATTGAAATTCAGGGATGTGTTCTGCAATCTTCACAGACGCTGTGCTTCATGGTACAGAGTTCAGACAGGTAGCAATTCTGCTCGCTATGGGGAATGCTGTCATCTTGTGCCTTTCAAGGTGTGACGCCGAAAACGTGCGATCTGTTTGACCGGCCCAAGAGAATCTCGTGGAAAACTGCCGTCTTCTTAGCAAATTCGACGGTTCTTTGCACCAATACAGGAAAAACAGCGGAGGTGGCGTTTCCTCCCAGGCAAAACAGCCTGGGTCTTCACGCCAAAGAAAATTGATGAACAAAGTACACAATGCGTCGCTTGAACGCGTTCTTGCGAAGCGTCCCATGTCAGTAATTCGTGCCTGCCTTCTGGAAATACTGACAGCCGTCATGACGGCTGTCACCACAATGAATGGCTACGATCATTATGTGAAGATGGCGGAGGCTCTTGGCAGGGAGGTTGGGAGCTTTGAGCAGTTTCTTCTGTCAAGGGGCGCGAGCGTCTTGGTCACGCTCCTTTTTGCCTGGCTTTTTTACCAAGGCAGGAACTGGGCTCGGATTTTCTATATTGTGTTTTTCTGTATCAATTTCAGCATGATTCTTTGGAGTGTCACAACCTTGGGTGTGCCACGCGCCCTTGGTTCCATGAACGAACTTGAATCGCTCATCGGTCTTGCTCAGACAGTCATATCCTGTAGCGTCTGCTGTTTTTTACTCACGCACAGCGCACGCGCCTGGTTTAATGACGTGAAGGAGGCAAGAGCTGCGCAACGTTCAGAAGAACAATAGGTTTGCTCTCACAGCAGAGAGTCGGCGGAAACGCCGATTCTTTTTTTTTGCCCTTTTCTTTGAGAACAAAGAAGCCAGGCGTCGCAAGACAGAACGGATTGAGTGTGCCGCAGCGTTTTTCTACCCAAGCCAGAAACAAACGGACATTGTTGCGAGCGGGAGTCATCACTAGAGTCTGGTCTTTTCAACGCCAAGTGGCTACTTTTTTTCTGACCGCAGTAGAACGAATTTCTGGGGAGAAGCGATTGCGGCAACACTTTTAATACGCGCCGGCTGAGGAGAGAACAACAGGAACCGTGCGTGCGAGAATCCAAAGGTCAAGGCTTGGTGACCATGTGCTTATATAGAGATGGTCATAGGCCACTCTTTCTTCATAGCGGGTGTCGTTGCGGCCAGAGACCTGCCAGAGCCCTGTGAGTCCTGGGCGAACCACACAGTATTCCTCAAAGATTGCGCCGTATTTTTCCTTTTCTTCTGCCACAATGGGTCTTGGGCCTACGAGACTCATTTCGCCAAGGAAGATATTGATAAACTGCGGGATCTCATCAAGGCTGAGTTTTCTAAGAAAAGCGCCAACAGCGGTGACACGCGGATCGTTTCTCAGTTTATGATCTTGAAGCCATTCGGCTTTCAGTTGCGGATTGTTTTCCAGAATTTCGTCCAGAACATCATCCGCATTGCGTATCATGGTGCGAAACTTAAAGATGCGGATGGACTTGCCAAATTGGCCGACCCGAGTCTGGCGGTACAGAATGGGGCCAGGGGTATCGAGACGGATGGCAATGGCAATCAAGAGGACGAGGGGCACAAGGGCCACGCTGAAAACAAAGCAGATCCCGAGATCAACACAGCGTTTGAGGGCAATGTAGCGGGGATTCCAGAGATTCTGGGTGAGAACAAAGCCCTTGGCAAGGCCGAGATCAACGGTCTCAAAAAATGAGGCCTGAAATTGCGTTTCAAGGGGCAGAAGGATGACGTGGGAAAAAACCCGTTTTACTTGGCGTATCAATACGTCATTGCGTTTGTCAGTATCTGTCAGAAGGAGGACGAGGGTTTTCGGATAGCGCGCCTTAAGCTCCAAAAGCTCATTTTCCCCAATTCTTCCTTGTGGGACCGGGATTTCCTCTCTGAAAAGCAGGCCGTATTCTGGATGTTTTTTCAAAAAGGTGCAGAATTCTGTCCCGTGGACGCTTTGGTTTAAAACAAGGACCTCGCTGAGCCACCACTCGGACTGGGAGAGGAGGTGACGCAGGTTTGAGCGCAAAAGGGGCATAAGAAAGAGGTTTGTCCCGAGGCTTACGGCAAGAAAAAAGAGATGGGGGAGGACTGCGTCGCGCTCGTAGAGGAAAATGGGGCCTGCGAGCAGGGCTGCCATGAGCATTGCCAAGATGTACTGGCGTTTAAACTCGGAGAAGGGCGAGGCCACCTTTGTGTAGAGGCCGAAAAGAAAAGCTGAGAAAGGGAGTATAAACGAGAGTAAGAGTGCACACAGTTGATGTTCAGTTGCGCAGATCTCTAAATATGATGCAAGCCAGACAGAGGGCATTGTCCCGAGAAAAAGGGCAAGCATATCTGAGCAGCACAGACAGAATGTTTGCAAAGAGAGAGGAGAAAGATATGCATTCACGATAGGTTACCATTACGGCAAACGTTCAAGAATCATCGTAAATTCCTGGCATTGCACGCAAGCTACAGAGACGAAAAGTCAAGCATATGCGGATGGACACGTTTTTAGGGCGCTTTATAGCGTACCAGATCGGGTTCGCTACAAATGCCTCTTTAGTATGGGGAAATCAGGGGGAATGCGGCTTTCTTTTGTGTAGCTTACTTTTTTGGGCAGGAATTCTAGATTATTTTTACCAAGTGTATACCAGATCTTCAGCATGTGAACAAAACGATGTGTACCAAAGGAGAAAAGAAAGGTAAAGAGAAACTATAGAGACTTCTGATGCCAGTCAGTGACTGGCATCAGAAGTCTCTTTTATCGCTTAATTTTTGTTTCAAAGACGTGAAGGGCGTTTTCGATTGCTTTGTCCATATCCCAGTAGCGGTACGCACCAAGGCGTCCGCCTAAGATCACATTGGGATTTTTTGCGGCAAGCTTTGTGTAGGCCTCATACAGAGCGGTGTTCCGCTCGTCGTTGACAGGGTAATAGGCTTCATCGCCCCTTTGCCAGGTCTTGGGGTATTCTTTGCAGATGACAGTGGCCTTTGAGGCATAGACCTTGGCCCGTTCAGGGTGGTAGTGCTTGAACTCATGGATGCGCGTGAAGGCCACATCGGAATCCGCGTAGTTCATGACTGTGGTTCCCTGAAAATCTTGCACATCGTGTGTTTCCCACTCAAAGCGCAGGGAGCGCCAAGTGAGTTCTCCAAGCGAGTACCCGAAAAGAGCGTCTGGCAGGCCTGTGTAGCAGACAAGAGCGTCGCTTGGGATTGTGTCGCGGATGTCCTCGTAGGCAGTGTTTGTTTGGACTGTTATGTTTGGATGATCCAAAAGTTTTTTGAAGAGCTGTGCGTAGCCATCTCTTGGTATGCCTTGCCATGTGTCGCTGAAGTAATCTGTATTGTACGAAAAGCGGACGGGGAGACGTTTCATAATTGCAGCCGGCAGCTCTGTTGGCTCGCGTTCCCACTGCTTGCGTGTGTAATCTCGAATGAACGCCTCATAGAGGGGCCGGCCTATGCGCGAGATCGCCTGTTCTTCGAGATTTTTCGGCTCGGAACCTAGGCCTTCTTTGGCTATTTCCTGTGCGATGAAGGCTTTTGCCTCGTCTGGGCTCAAGCTTTTGCCGTAAAAATCGTTGATTGTGTGCAGGTTGATGGGTAGACTGTAGACTCTGCCAGCGTGTTTGGTTAACACTGTGTGGTGATAGTTCGTAAAACTTGTGAACTGATTGATATATTTCCAAACTTCGGGAAGCGATGTGTGAAAAATGTGGGAGCCGTAGCGATGGCATTCCACCCCGCTTTTTTCGTCAATTGACGAGTGGCAGTTGCCGCCAATATGCGGCCTGCGCTCAACTACAAGAACCTTCTCATTCATTTGCGAGGCAATACGTTCTGCTATGACTGAACCCCATATTCCCGCTCCGATAACAAAATACTGCATAGACTGTTTCCTTCGCTTGTCGTGACGTATACGCTCAATTTCAGAAAGGATATCCTTTCAATGACCGTAAGAATTTTTTGCCTTTTCGCTTTGCCTTCTGTATAGTTCACCCTGGCGGCTTTGGCTGTGCGTATCTGCCAATGGACAGGGAGACCGTACAGCCCCATGGTGCAGGAAGCACTCGGGATATTCCCCGTTTTTTGGGGACTGTGAACGCAAAGCTCCTTCAATTTTCTAGTTTCCGATCAATCTACTCTGCTGCACAGTGCTTCTACCAGCCAATTGGGATCCGTACACGCTGGATGTCGTTTAAGAAAATCATTGTGCGGTAGAGTTGATCTGTTTTTTTGTGGGATCTCCTCTGTCTTTCGTGGAATTTTTGGCTGACGGGTTTTTTGTATTGTGGCAGAGGGGCAATCAAGACCCATGGACGTTTGAGCCCGCTGGAGAAGTTATGAAGATATGCGACGTTGCCGTCAATATCTTTGCGAAGCCCTATCAGACCTCGCTTGCCATCTTGAGCCTGCTTAGGATGTGCGGCTCGCACATTCGTTGCCTTTGGCTTCAGTTTGAGCCAGCTGGCTCCCGCTTCGATACCATTAGTCCATACACAATTGCCTGGTATCTCAAAGAAAAAAAACTTGTGCCTCTCCGAGTTTTTCAGCCTGAGATTTGGTTTGACTGCAAGGTTGCGGAGAGGAGCCGCTTTTCGGAAGAGGCATACCGACTTGGGCTCAGATTTGAGTGCGCCCTTGAACAATCGGATGCCCAATTCCTCTATTTGCTGCACAACGATGTCTTTATCCAGAAGGATATTCTGGGGGCCATGCTGCAAGGCATAGGCAAGGCTTTCGCCATAGGGCCGATCGGGCAATGCTGGAACTGTCCCGCATCGAAGGAAGAGGTGACCATGGCTGCGCTGAACCGTCCCCCATGCGTTCCGTCTCTCTATACCAAGTTCAAGCCAAGCTATAAAGAACTTGTGTCACTCTATGCCTGCTCGGATTCTCTCAGGCTCTTTAAAAGAAGCTATGCGGACGGTCTGGATCCTCATTTTCTGACACAACCGTGGCCCCTTCCTGAATGCCGTGTCAATGAGTGGTCCTGTCTCGTCAATCTGGAGATGACGCGTGGCCACACTATTCCTTTTGGCGATGCGCTTCCGATAGGCTGTTATGAGCAGTGCGGAACATATACCCTTGATATTGGCGTCTCATGGTTTCGCTCCATGCACGCCTTGGGCTTCACGGCAGCTCATTTTCCAATTGACGGGTGGATGCGGCATTTCGGTGGGACAGGCAATAAAAGCCAGCTGCGCTATACCCAGGGAGAAGACAGGGCGAAAAAGCTTCTGTCCCTGCATTTTCCCGAGTTTATAGCCTGGCTTGGCTCGCACTAGTATTGGCTTAGCAAAGTTCACATGTATCTTTTTTTGCTGAGCTTTGCGTACACTGTAGCGAGAGTCCCCAGCATATTTTTACACACGGACTGAGAGGCGGCAGTACGAGAGATCGAGCGAAAGCGCTTACAGTTTTTTATACTCTGGCCAGAAACAAACTGACATTTTTGCGATCGAGCGTCAGCACAGAGTCTGGTAGTATCAACTCCAAGTGCTAACTTTTTTTCTGGCTGCGCTATAAGGCACTTGGCCTTGCGAGAGAAGAAAGCGCTTTTTTCTGTTTTCGGTGTGGCAGGTCTTCAAAGATGAGTTTGTTTGAATACGGTATCTTCTTCCCTGCTGCGAGGGGTTCAACAAAATACGTACGCCAGAAACAAACTGCTTTTGGCGAACGGAAGCGAGAGTCTCTTCTTTTTATCGCCAAGTGGCAATTGTTTTCTGACCGCAGCTGCGGGCTCTATGCTTTTTTACCAATTTTCACTTGCGCTTTTTCATTGCCAAGAGCAGCGGCTTTCGCATACCAGTCCATAGCCGTGTGGATGTTTTGTGGCACACCGATTCCCTGCTCATAGCAACGGGCAAGCGCCACCTGGCCATCATTGTCTTCATTTTCAGCGGATCGCCGGTACCAGTACGCTGCAAGCTCATCATCCTTGGGAACGCCAAGGCCTTTCTCATACAGCCTTCCAAGCCACAGCTGCGCCATAGAAAGATTGGCCTCAGCGGCACGCAGGAAGTGCCGGGCGGCGAGTGCGTAATTTTGCGGGATGCCGAGTCCCTGCTCATGGAGAACGCCAAGACCGAGATGGGCCATGGAATGGCCTTGGTCACTCGCCTTTGTGTACCAGTATATGGCCTTATCGGTATTCTCTGGGATTTTTTCTCCCTCGTCGTAGAGCCAGGCAAGAGCATATTGCGCTTCAGCGTGTCCTTGCAGGGCCGCTTTCTCGTACCATTTCTTCGCCTGGCTTCCATCTTCAGGAAGACCGTCTATCCCGTTTTCGTACATCTCTCCCAAGGAAAACTGCGCATCGGCAATTCCCTTTTCCGCCAGTGGCCGTATGCAGGCTTCGCGTTCACTCATTTTTTTGCTGTTCACGATAAGAATCCTTTGCTGGAATTGCCGCTTAGGTATGAACTTGCAGAAAAGACGAAGAGTAAGTACCATGGCAGAAAAATGACACCCACGAGGCTGCCATGGCCTGTTCTTGTTTTCTGTCTTGAATGCGCTGTCCACGCTGTTTCTGAGAGCATTTTGCGCAAAAGAAAAAAGACGAGACACGCAGGGAGGCAGCGTTACAGGATGTCGCGCATGCTGTCAATCACCAAGCCTTCAGATGGGACTCGCACACTTTGGAGCGGAAAAACCATACGCTGAGATTTTTGTTGCAACTGGTCGGGTATTTCAACAAAAGGTATGTACGCTTCTTCACAAGCCTGCTTCCCTCGATGTTTGGTAGAGGGCAAGGGTACGCTCACGTGAAGGAAAAGCTTTAGCGTATGATTGCACAATGCCTAAGGCTTGTGTCTTTTCGGCAAAAAGAAGCAGCGGGAGCCGTATGCTTACAGGAGATGGGTGGTATATACCAGGCGTCACAATGATTCTTCCCCTCAACACAAAGTGAGCCCAATTGCAGTCGCTTTCCTTGGGCTGCCAAGGGAAAAACGGTATGCGGCTCGGTATACTCACGACGCGAAAGCTCTTCTTCCTTCCCTTTTGCTCGATCGACTTGCGTATCGCCAATACAATTGAAGAAGAACAGTTCATCCGTCGCGAGGAGAGGGTTGCTTTGTGAAACAGGGTCTTGTGCGCCTTTTTGTGCGAGGAGAATTCCTGATATACGATCTCGTCCCGAAGTCCAGAGGCGGGAGTGTCGTACAGTGCGCGGTCACGAATGCGGTTTACAGTGGGCACATGACTTGCGACAATGGCTGCTCCTTCTAAAAAAGATTTTCAGGCAAAATGCGTAGATCCATTGCAGACGCCGCCAATACTCCCTGCGCAATGAATTTTGCTACGATTGTTAGAGAAGTCCGTGAGATAGGCGAAGGGCGTTTTTTTTTGCTGCCGATGTTTCACAAGGTACGTACAGAGGCCGGTAGTCGCAAAAGCGTTTTTTTTCACAGTGCAGTGCAAGGTATTTCCTATCGATACAAAGTAAATACAGGAGGCAGCGTTTCTTTCCCGGTTGTAAGGCCAGGGTTTACACGCTGATAATCTGATGAATAAAGTTTTGGCTCAGGATGAAGTCGATGCTCTGTTGCGGGGCCTTTCAGGGGGCGAAATCGAAAGCGATCAGGACGGTGGCGATGAGAACGAGGAGGGGGTTGTTCCCTTTGATCTTGCGAACCAGGATCGCATTATTCGCGGTCGAATGCCTGTTCTTGAGATCGTGAATGACCGTTTTGCGCGGCTTTGCACAAATGCCCTCACAAATGCTGTCCGCAAGCGTGTCGAGCTGAATCCGATTTCGATCGATATGACGAAATTCGGTGAGTTTATGCGTTCCCTCCCTGTGCCGACCTCCATCAATATTTTCAAGATGGATCCTCTTCGCGGGAACGCGTTAATTATTGTCGATTCACGTCTTGTTTTTGCTATCGTTGAAAATGTTTTCGGCGGAGCCTGCACTCAGCCAAAGGTTGAAGGACGAGAATTTACGCATATCGAGCAGGCCGTTGTCAATCGCATCATAAAGATCGCGCTTGAGACAATGGAAGAGTCCTGGCGGCCTGTACACGATGTCAAACTTGAACTTGTCCGCAGTGAAATAAACCCGCAGTTTGCCACGATAGTTCCGCCGAGCGACGTTGTTGTGATTATTACGTTTGAGGTGGAACTTGAGACATCGCTCGGATCAATGATAGTTTGTTTGCCGTACGCAACAATTGAGCCCATTCGTGGAAAACTCCATGCGAGTTTCCAGACGGAGCGTCTTGAGATAGACCATGCGTGGTTGAATCGCTTAAAAGAGCGCCTCATGGAAACTTCTGTCGAGCTTGTCATCCGCTTTGGGTCGACGACCATTACAGGCAATCAGCTTCTGCGTA
The DNA here is from genome assembly GCA_017454105.1 of Desulfovibrionaceae bacterium. Lineage (GTDB taxonomy): Bacteria > Desulfobacterota > Desulfovibrionia > Desulfovibrionales > Desulfovibrionaceae > Desulfovibrio. Next base: position 31,729 of record JAFTDR010000223.1, read on the forward strand.
TGCAGGTTGGCGACATCATTGTTTTGAATACTGATGTTGAGGATATGCTTTCGTGTACAGTTGAAGGAGTGGAAAAATACAAGGGTATCGCCGGAACAGTCAAGGCTATGAAGGCCTTTCAGATTGTCGATGAAAAGGAACCCAATTTTACATAGTGCAAAAAAAAAAAGCTCCTGTTTGCAGGAGCTTTTTTTTTGCGGGCAATTTTCTTTCACTGTTTCACGCAAGTTTTTCGGATACATACTGTCCTCAAGCCGCGATTTGAATGGTGAAACGGTTCTTCTGAGCAAGTTTCGGTACTGTAATAGAAAGAACGCCATCCTTGTTGCTGGCCGTGATATGGTCGATATCTGCGTCATCGGGAAGGGTCATTGTGCGCTCAAAAGAGCCGTACCGGCGCTCAATGACATGCGAGGTCTTTCCGTCCTTACGCTCTTCTTTCTTTTCACCTGAGAGAACGAGAGTGTGTTCGTGGACCTCAAGTTTCACATCGTCCTTGGAGAGCCCTGGAATTTCAGCGTGAATTGTGTAGGCCTTCTCATCGCTTGTGATATCCAGGCTCGGTACAAAGGATTGGCTTTCGACCTCAGGGCGTAAGGATTTCAGGAATTTCCAGGGAAAGCTCGCGTCAAACATCTGATCGACAAGACCGCCGTTCCCAAAGAAGGGATCAGTGTAGGTTCTCGGAAGATTGCTGCTCATAATGGACTCCTTTTTTCACAGGCAGGTGTGCGATAACACAGAGTCTGTGGATATATTGTGGAAAAAAACTGATTGGCCCCAAAAAAAATCTCTTGAGAGATTAGGCATCCGCATTGATTGTGATGGCCTTGCGGTTTTCTTTTGGTGTCGTGCGG
>JAFTDR010000224.1 GCA_017454105.1 Desulfovibrionaceae bacterium
ACCTTGCAGCGGCGTCCGTCAAGGGTTCGCTTCGCCGCTACGCGCCCTTGACTGTCCGACTTTCTGCGTAGGTCAAAAGGCGAAGCGATGCTGGCTCCGAGGAAGCTTCAAGGTGAAGCAGATCTCACAATGAAACGACTCCGAAGGCGGCATTCGCCAAGGTCCATCAGCTACGCCGCGCGCGGCAAGGAGGCAAATCCGCGCAAACGGGAGGACGCTGAAAACCTCGCAGCGCGCAGTGGAGCCGCCCACGACTCATAACGAAGAACCTTTTTTATGAGAACTAAAGCCCAGAGAGGGTATCTCGCCGAATCAGAGCATGCGCAACTTTTCGCGTATGGTGTACTGCAGCCAGAAAAAAAGTTGCGAGCCTCGGTGTTGACTTCTGTTCGCAAAAATGTCCGTTTGTTTCTGGCTAGAGTATAGATAAAAAAAACTGTATAAAATTATATAAATTTGTTCATAATGAGCAGTTGTAAATTTTTTTAAAAAATTGCTTGATACTTCTTTGAACACACACTATGATAGTCTCATGAACAAGTATCAGCAATAGGCCCAACTCCTTCGGAAAGCTTTGAGAACCAACCTGCCAAGGGGTCTAGCCCTTGCGTAAGGCAGATATGCACGTATTTAAGTTTTGTCATTGCACTCGCTCACAGAAAATGTCGCTGTGTGCATTAGGGTAGGTTTGGGCTTACAGCACCCCCATAAATAAGGAATAGTCAAAAAAAAGAGTGTCTGTGTTCGTACGTATTTGACAGCGTACACACGTAGGCAGAAAACCCGTCTTACAAGAGAGTAGCTCTGGGGAGTTTGTCAACCTACAGAGAGGATAGCATATGACTGCGCGTCGTGTGACGAGTAATGCTGAGCGTTGGGAGATGTTTAGCAGGCCCCCCTTTACGCTGCTCTCGGATGCAGAGCAGGCTGCGCTTGCGCGCAATATGCGCGTCGTTCCTTTTGTCGCTGATGAGATTGTCTATGTTCAAGGCCAAGATGTCTCGAGCATTGCCTTTGTCAGTGAAGGGCAGATTAAGATGTGCGCAACAGCTGCACAGGGCAAGGAATGCGTTCTCCATATTATCAGACCATACGCCTTTATTGATATTGGCGTAATTTTTTATGTGGGAGCTGTGCCCTATTCGGCAGTGGCGCTTACGCCAGGGAAGCTTTGTGTTATCGAGAAGGAGGCTTTTCTTGGCGTCCTTAAGGCAAACTTTGGGTTCTGCAGCCGCTGTATGCGGATTTTGACAGCGCGTCAGAGGCTCTTTATCAATAAAATAGTTGGTTCGCAGGGACGGATATCTGTTGCCTGCAGAGTCTCGGCCTGGCTTCTTCACAGATGCCGGATGGAGCAGAGCGATGAGCTGCATTTTGATATGGGCCGCGAGCTTATGGCGCGGCTGCTTGGGGTTACGCGCGAATCGTTGTCGAGAGAATTGAGTCGTCTTGCTGAACACGGCTATATCACAGTAGACAGGCGCTGTATCGTTCTGCTTGATAAGCGCTCATTGAAACTCATTGCGAGGTCGTAGATGAGGACGTGCATTGTCTATTCTTCAGCGACCGGCAACACAAAAAAAATCGCAGTAGGTCTCGCGGATGCCTTGGGTTTTCCCCTGTACTGCGTTGAAGAACCGCCTTGTCTTGACGAGTACGACTGTTTTCTTCTAGGCTTTTGGGTCGTGCGTGGTCTGCCGGATCCGAAGATGCGTACCTTTATGGAATCTCTTGCCGGAAAGTCCGTCTTTTTTTTCGCAACACATGGTGCCTGGGCGGAATCAGCCAGTATCCAGAAATGCAAAGAATCTGTTCGGGAGCTGCTCACACGCCTTGGCAATCACGATCTTGGTTGTTTTACCTGTCAAGGTCGGGTCCACGTTCCGGCAAACTCCCACCACCCGATGACACCTGAGCGGAAGCGTCGCCTCGAAGAAGCATCGAGGCATCCGAACGAAGAAGATCTCTCAATCTGTGTGCGGGCTGTACGAGATGCTCTTGTAAGCCTGCAATAAACACGAAAGCGCCTGAACAGAAACGTTCAGGCGCTTTCGTGTTTTTTAGGCTATCCGTAGGCGCATGCGAGAAACAGAGGGACTCTCTCTCTTACATGGCCGGGTTGGCCTTCATAGAATTATCCATTGAGTTTCCCATTGAATCAACGCGTTCCTGACCCTTCCACACACGAGGTGCCTTGGGCTTGACAGGCAAAAGCTTTGTCCAGGGATTCATCTTCAGGAATTCGGCATCCTGCTGCAGTTCACGGCTCATTTCAAGTATGGGCGGAACAATCTTTTCGATTGGGCCGGCAAGCTTGGGCGATATGCCGTACTTGGTTGCCTGTTGGGCGAGGTCTATGGCCTTCTGGCTCGCTTCGTAGGAGACCATAAGATTGTTCAACTGCTTGGTCGGATTATGGAAGCCTATGCTGTTTTCGGCAGAGACGTAGTCCCAATACAGCTGTCCCTTTCTGACCATTTCGCGGGCTTCGGCCATAAGGGCGTCATAGTTGGCGTCCTTTTCTCCAGTCCATTCATTGGCGAGACGCACAGCCTCGTGTGCCTTGACGGAATGACGTTCCGCCTCAAGCAATTGTGCGAATGTGCGTTCCTGGATATAGTGGACACGGTTGCGCAAAAATTCAGGAGTCTTGTCAGCATGGCACTGACGGCATGCGCGCATTTCCTTGTCCTTCATTGGCGAGGTCATCCAGTGGCTTGAGACCTTCTTGCCGTCTTCGCGTACAAACTGCATATGGCAATCTGCACAGGAGACGCCGGCTGCCCCGTGAGGACCGTCTTGGAATGTTTCATAGTCTGGGTGCTGAATTTTAATCATGGGCACTTTTGATGCCGCATGGACCCAGTCATAGAACGGAGTTTCTTCGCCCTTTGCGTTCTTGACACCGTGCTTCTTGTAGTACTCGTAGCAGGCATCAGCACTCTTGCCGAGATCCCATGGGAAGACGGGACGAAGGAGCGGACCGTTGCCCTTTGCGGTAAAGTAGTATTCAACGTGGCACTGAGCGCACATAAGTGTACGCTTTTCGTTGCGGGAGATTTTGTTCCAATCCTGGCCGCTGCGCGCAAGCCAGTCCTTAAGCGGTTCGGAATAGGGGCGCAGTTGCATTGTGCCTGGATCGTGGCAGGTCGAGCAGGAAATGGCTTCCTCTTCTGTGACCATATCCTTGCTGCGGAATGTGTTGACATCCTTGGACCAGAAATCGTTGCCGTATTTTGCGACCCACTGCATCATGCGCGGGGTTTTGCAGTTCCAGCATGTGGCCGGCATATGCCCCTTGCCGTCTGGGCTAAAGGAGTCAAGACGGTCGATGTTGACAAAGTCGTGGACTGCGTAGGTGTGACCTCTCGGCTCATTGTATTCATACATGAAGGGGTAGCCGAGCCAGAGATTCTTAAGATAAGGCTGGGCATTTTTAAAGCCGTTTGGCAGGGGATTGACGTTATCGTTTTTATGATAGGCCACCGACCCCTTGTATTCCGTCATGATCTCGCTTTCGTTATTCTTCATGTACGAGGCATACTGGGAAGGAAACTTTGCCTTGAATGCCTTTGAGCTGAGTTCAGTTGCGGGAATTCCCGTTGTATACGTCGGGGTGTTCAGTTCAGTTTTCGTATCGTTACACCCTGTGAGGCCCATGCACGTGAGAGCAGCAAGGAGCAGTGCTGTGGCTAGTGCGCGCTTATTCATAGGACACGATCCTTTTTGCTATGGGTTGGTGGCGCATGTGTGCGATGTTTCGATGGCAGTCAACACAATAGGGCTTTGCCGTCATGCTGAAGACATTGGCATTGACCTGAGCGTGGCAGGCAATGCAGTTCGCATTGACCATATCACGTGTGGTCATGGTTGGAGGAGTCACATCGTTTCCAGCCATATTGCCTAAGAAATCTTCAATACCGGCCTTTGCCTTGAAGGGAATCTTGGCGAGCCAGTTGTGTGGAGCATGACAGTCGTTACAGGATCGATCCGCGTGGGTGCCGAGCTTGTGCGTCACAGCGGCTTCGCTCATAATGTGGCAGACAGAGCAGAAGTTGCGCTGATCAGTGCAAATCATCGCATACGCGGAAACGATAACGAGAAAAGCTCCAATAATGACGCCACCCAGAAAGATTTTCAGCCAGGGTCGTTTTTCGGTATTTGGCATGGAAACCTCCTTCAGGGTCTGACATGAAATCACCGGCGAAACAATGAGGAATGACCAAAAAAGTCATACGCTCAATTGGTAGATATTTCTTGAACGCCTGTGACAGCGCTGCGCGACTTGCAGAAAAAAATTGCTTGTGAAAACAAAACGCTTCCAGATAAACAAGAGTGTCTGGCACATTGAGCCGCAAAGCGCTCGCCTAGTTTTAGCCAAGCTGCACGCATTTACGAAACAATCCTTACGGTATGAAATGCGTCACAGGGAAGACTGCTCAAGCCAGAAGTACATCGCACTTTCTCCGAGCTCCATTTGTGGCAGTGTGAGTCACGGAGACGAAAAAGGCCAGGATGGCGTTTTCTCATGACGTCGCGAGATTTGTGGGTGTGCAGCCATCACTAGAATAAAGCAAAAAAATTGTTTTTCTGTGATATGCATCACTCAATTGCATTGCCTACAGGGCATGCTGCTTTGCAGCCGATTTTTCTTTGTACGCTGAATGCCAGCGCGCACAGTCAATGCGCTCTTGATTACAGTCTGTGCCGTCCAAGAGAGATAGGAGAGGAGCTGCGCGCACTCCTCCTTGCCTATAGAGTGTTGGGATTGCTGGGCGTAGGAATGCGGATTTCTCAGCACAGACCCGCTTTTTTGCCTTCGAGTATTTCGAAGCACAAATGAGCTAAAACCGCGTATGCCCTTAGGAACTGTAAAAAAGTATCTTGACATTGTTGTCGAAACTGCCAGGC
>JAFTDR010000225.1 GCA_017454105.1 Desulfovibrionaceae bacterium
AAGATACATTAAATATTTAATATAGATAAAGCATCTTAAGACAAGAAAAATTTTTATAAAATTTTATAGTTCAAACCTAGAGGAGCATGAGTGCAACTAATTTTACCCTTGAAAATAGTGCGAGACGCACCTTTGTGCAACTCAAGTTATCTGGTCAACAAGAAAGGCTCTCGGCGTCGCAAACCTATAAGCTTGTTTTATAAAAAATTTTATTAATGATATCATTTTTATTCTATTATATTCTACTAAAAAAATTTTATATACTAATTCAAATTCTTTCAAAAAATTACCATACGACTCTTTTACCATATACCTTCTCTCTTTTTCACCCATAAATTTAATATTAAATTTATTTAAAATTAGTTTGTACATAATTTTAATAACTGTTTTACAAGTTTATAACAAAAAAATAACCGTTTTACTAACTTCTTTTTCTTTAAAAATAACTCTCTTGCCTAAAGAAGTTTATTCAATTTGCTTTCATTCTCAGCTTTATATCTCTCTCAAATTTATTTTTATATAGGTTTCAATTGATTTTATAAAACAAATAACCTTAATATTCAATATTTTTTATATAGACTGAATATAATTACAAAGATTCTTATTATACATCTCTTCTGTTTTTTTTATTTTAATTCTATATTTATTACTTTACTAAAACTATTTTCACAGTTAATATCATTACCATATTTAAAATTTTTTAAATAAAATTATCTGTTTGTTTTTTTATTCTGCTTTCTACTATCATATCGACATTTTATATTTATTTTTATAAGTTAACTGATTTCGTTTTTTATTTTTTTAATTTAATTTCTATTCTTAACTCTCAATTTATAATTATATTTATTTTAATATACTCTTTTAATCTTTTATTAAAGTTTATATATATTAAATAAATAACACAATAAAGAGATAATTAGCCATAATAAAAAAATAATCAATTTTAAAATTAAATTTCATTACGATTGCTACACACAACATATTCTTGATATCAATTTTTGTTTCTCACTTAAGAAATATAAGAAGTATCTTGACACTATCATAGAAAGTGTCTTATTGTTTTAATAATAATAAGTATCCTTTTTAATAATTTCATCATAGGTTACAATCTTAAACTACCTAATGGTTCTGAAAAACATATCTTGACATTTAATTTAAATAGAAGCTATTTAAACAACAAAGAATAAACTTTAATATAAAAACTACCTTTAAGGACATCCTCAATGGAGAAGGCTTTGATAGAAAGCCAGTCGAACTCCGCAGAGAGGAAGTCCACTGCTTTCTGACGTGATTCCCTCCTGAAACACACAATCAGAAAATCATCTGTAAAAATGGCTCAAGGACGCCCTTCAAGGCGATCAAAGGGCCGTAGTGAAGCCTCCGTACATCTCTTGTCTTGAACTTGCCTCAGCGTCTACTATATATTATTTTTGAAATATCAACTTTAATATATAAATTTGATGTGTCATTTTTAATTAATTCCTCTACGCACGAAAAGACATATGCGGTCAGTTACACGCTACTTGTCTATAGTGACAAGATGCAGTGTTGCAAAATCGTAGGCGCGCGCCGGCCGACGAAGAGCAGTGTACTGAACACACTGGACATGCACATTGGGCCAGACCGGCCAGCGTTTGCGTCTCTGTCTTCCACAAAGCAGATCGGACATGTGCATGAACGAGGTGACATACTCAAGATGCGAATTTTCCCAAACGGAGGCCAGGCAAACTTTACGAGACTGGGCAAATGGCGTGACCAGGAATGAAGCGGAAAGCGCGGAGACCATACGTTTTGCGCAGGAGTGTTGCAAAGCGACCACACCATGCCGTACGCAAAACGGAATCATCATAAATTCATAGATCGACACCACCTGCTGCTCGGGCACGGGCAGGACAGTTTTTTTCCGATTTGCCCTGCCGACTCCTTTCTTCCCATTCTGCATCGATCTTCTCTTGACCTGTCTCTTCCGACGCCGCTTTCTCGACATCCCGCGCTCTCCTGCAGCTGACTTCGATCCTTCTCCATTACCACCAGCAGTTGCCGTTTCCTTCTCGTAAACTGCTTGAATGCCCGCCATTACAACTGTTACTGGCTTCGCCTCAATCTCGGTACCGCCGGACGCGCTCTTTCGTTTTGCCGTTGTCCCAACATCGGCTTTTGACGAAGTGCCCTTCTTTCTATCGTACCTGCCGCAGGTTTGGCTTCACCTACCACACCTACTTCGGCCTGCATCGAACCAGATGCCACGCTTTCGAATCCCTGCTCTTTCTTCACTCCCCCAGTGCTATCTTAAGACGCCTCAGCTTCGGCCTTAGTCCCATCCTGCCGCCCCACACTGTGCTTCTGTTCCCTTGCCTTCCTGCTCTCTCCCCCTGCCCTTCTTCAAATCCATCAGCTTCAACCTTAGTTCCGGCCTTGCCTGCACCCAACACAGTCACTCTTGCTTCCATCGCCTTACTGCTTTCACCCCTTCGCCTTCGGTCTTGGCAGTACCCTCACCTTGCCTATGGATTTCCTATGGCCTGGGCCCTCGACACTCTTGAATGCTCAGTCCTTCCCACCTGGTACACACTCACTTGACTATCGTTTATCTGCAAAGGACAGACCTTATTTTTTTTCTGCCTTTGGCCTGCTGGCTCATCATAAATTCAGAGATCGACGCATACGTTTGCACAGGCTCGGGCTCGGGTTAAACAGCTTTATTCCTGCTTCGTCTTGCCGCCTTCTTTTTTCCCATTCTGCCACGATCTTCTCTTGACCTGTCTCTTCCGACGCCGCTTTCTCGCCCTCCTGCAGCTGACTTCGCTCCAGCTCCATTACCGCCAGCAGATGCCGTTTCCTTCTCGTAAACTGCCTGAATGCCAGCCATTACGACTGCTACTGGCTATGCCTCAATCTCGGTACCGCCGGACGCTCACTTTCGTTTTGCCGCTGTCCCGACCTCGGCTTTTGACGAAGTGCCCTTCTTTCTCACGTACCTGCCGGCAGGTTTGGCTTCGCCTCCCCCCCTGCCACGGCCTTAACCGCACCTGAGACAGCACTTTCGCTGCTCTTTCTTCGCTCCCCACAGCCCTTCTTCAAATCCATCGGCTTCAGCCTTGGTTTCGGCCTTGCCAGCACCCGACACCGCACTCCTGCTTCCCTCTCCTTCTTGCTCTCACCCCTGCCCTTCTTCAACTCCATCGACTTCAATCTTGGCAACGCCCTACACCTTGCCCCTGGATTTCCTATGGCCTTGTCACACGACACTCTTAAATCTCCGCCCTTGCCCACCTTGTACACGCGCACTTGACCGTCGTTTGTCCGCAAAGGACAGACCCTACTTTTTTCTGCCTTTGGCCTGCTGGCTCATCATAAATTCAAAGATCGACGCATACGTTTGCTCAGGCTCAGGTTCGGGCTGCTCAGCTTTTTTCCTGCTTCTTCTTGCCACATTCTTTTCTTCCCCTTCAAACTCGCCCTGCTTTTGACCTGCCTCTTCAGACCCCGCTTTCTCGCCTTCCTGCTTCTTCTTTCTCCCACGCTTTCTTGCAGTAGGCTTTGCTTCGGCTCCCTTGCCGCCAGCAGCTGCCGATGCTTTCTCCTGATCCGCCTGACCGTCCGCCGTCCCACCTAATACAGGCTGCGCCTCAGACACGACACCGCCCGATGCATCTGCTGCAGCTCCACTCTTTTGTTTTGCCGTTGTCCCAGCCTCGGTACTCGACGAAGTGCCCTTCTTTCTACCACGCCTACCGGCTGGTTTAGCTTCACCTACCGCCCCTGCTTCGGCCTTAACCGCACCAAAGGCAGCACTTTCAAATCCCTGCTCCTTCTGCTCCCCCCCCTGCCCAACTTTAACTCCATCGGCTTCGGCCTTGGCTCCTGCCTCGCTTGCACCCGCCTCTGCACTCTCGCTTCCCTCGCCTTCCTGCTCTCCTCTCTGGCCTTCTTCACCTCCATCAAACGTACCCTGGGTTTCAGCCTTGGCTCCTGCCTTGCCTGCACCCAACACTGCACTCCTGCTTCCCTGGCCTTCCTGCTCTTTCTTCGCTCCCCCCTGCCCTTCTCCAACTCCATCAGCTTCAGCCTTGGTTCCTGCCTCGCCTGCACCCGCCACTGCACTCTTGCTTCCCTTGCCTTCCTGCTTTCCTCTCTGGCATTCTTCAACTCCATCAAAATTAGCCTGGGCTCCGGCCTGGGCCGCGCTTGAAGCCCTGTCCACGGATGTCTGGCCTTGGACGGCAGTTGGGCATTGGGCATCCTCATGGGAAAATCCCACGTTGGCGTTGTTTGGTTCCGAAGGAGTTTGAGAGCGCTCGCTTCCTAGGCTTGAGAGAAAATCAGCAAGGGAGAGAGCGTGCTGAGAGGCACGTTGCATGAGAAGTGTCTGCATGCGGGTTGCGACGTAGGAGAGAAAGATTGGAATATAGGCATGGTTGGTGGGGAGTTGCTGGACTTGTGCATCCATGCTTTTTTTGATGGTGACAAAGGAGAGCAGACTCGAACGCATCCGGGCTAGGCGAGGAGTTGGGATCTGCTGGGAGCCGAGAAGTCCGTACAGGGGGCTAGAGCTTTGTTCTGCATCAAAAAAAGCGACGAGAACACTTTTGGCTGCGGGATCGGGCTCAAGGAGGAGAGAATCATCGGCAAAGCGCACGCTGACCCGCTCTTCCATGGCATAAAAGCGATCCGCGTCAGATTTTTTGTCATCAGCTGGATCATAGGATTGCACCCTGTCCGCTACGGTTGAAAGATCGAGAAGAACTTCATAGGGAATCGTCCTCTCCTGCATGTAGGAGAGGACAGATTCTGTGCAGAGATTGGATGGCAAAACAACTGATACAATATGATGGGCGTGGCTCTCAAGACGGGCTATTGTGTCCTCAAGGAGGGAGAGTTCTAGGAGATCCCCGAAAAAGCGCTCATAGAAGATGGGCAGGCCATCGTCTGTGAGTGCTGTGAGCAGGAGAGAGCCGTCGTTGCTAATTTCTGGTAAGATCCAGAGATCCTCGCCTGGGTGAAGCCATTGTTCCTTGCAGGATAAAAGATCCGTGTAGGGAAGATCCAAGAGCGAGGTATGGGGGTGTGCGCTTTCGCCAAAGGTCGCGTTTAGGACGGATCTGACGGCAAAGGAGAGAACCTGTTTTTCAGTAGTTTTGTCCGCAAAGGGAGCGACGATGTGGGCATCGTCACCTAAATGCGCCAGGATATTCTCGTGTGTATCAGTCATGGTTGGTAGTCGCGGTAAGGGGTGAACGATGAGCATCGATGGCTAAACGACTGGCCCTATCTAAAATGCGTTGATTTGAGCTTCCGCGAAAAAGAAGGGTCAGATCGCGTTTCGCCTCGATGTATGGTCCATCAATTAAGAGATCACTCTCATCCAGAAGAGCGCGCATATCGGATCGTTGGTCACGCGCAATTGTGTCCAGAAGCTCCTCATAGGTGTATCCCGTATAGGTCACAACGCTGCCGCCAAGGGAGTGGATACTCTGGGCAAGGAGGCTTAGGACGTGTGCATGGAGAAAGGGCTCCCCGCCTGAGAAGGTCACGCCTGAGAGCAGGGGATTTTCCGTATAGAGTTGTACAATCTGCTCTAGGCTATAGACTGTCCCGCCTGTAAATGGATGGGTCTCTGGATTGTGGCAGCCTGGACAGGCGTGCGGGCAGCCCTGGGTGAATAGAACGAGGCGCAGGCCCGGTCCATCGACAATCGATTCCTCTTCAAGACCGGCCAGTGCAATTTCATGTGAAGCCATGGGATTTTCTCTCTAGATGCGGAATTTGGGCATATTGGGGTATTTTCTCCGCAGAGCGCGCAATTCCTCAACGGATATGCCTTCTCCCTCTCTGCGTCCGCAGCGTGGGCAGACATCGTTGATAACACCCGTATAGCCACAGATCGGATCGCGATCAAGGGGATGGTTGATTGAACCGTAGCCCACTCCCTGATCGTGCATGTAGCGGATGATTTTTTCAAAGGCCTCCAGATTCTTTGAGACATCCCCGTCCAGCTCAACGTAGGTGATATGTCCGCCGTTTGTCAGGGCATGGTACGGTGCCTCTATCTGAATCTTTCGGAAGGCCTTAATCGGATAATACACCGGAACGTGGAAGGAATTGGTATAATAATCCCTGTCCGTTACACCGGGAATCACACCAAAACGCGCCCTATCGAGTGGCACAAAGCGGCCGCTTAAGCTTTCAGCCGGTGTGCCGATAAGGGAGTAATTTAATGTATCTCTTTGACTTGCCTCATCACAGCGTTTGCGCATGTGGCCAATTATTCGTAAGCCCAGTTCCTGAGCGCTCTCACTTTCCCCATGGTGGTATCCAGTCAAAACCTTAAGCGCTTCGGCTAAGCCAATAAAGCCCAGGGTCAATGTGCCGTGCTTTAAAATCTCGGCAATGGAGTCCTCCCAGTCGAGGGTGTCGGAATCAAGCCAGATCCCGTTGCCCATAAGGAAGGGGTAGTTGCGCACTTTGCGATTGCCCTGGATTTTGAAGCGGTGCAAAAGCTGGCGGAACACGAGATCTATTCTGTCGTCGAGAATCGCAAAGAAGCTCTCCACATTGCCCTTGGCCTCAATGCCGATGCGCGGCAAATTGATCGAGGTGAAACTGAGATTGCCGCGGCCGCAGGTCACCTGGCGTTTTGGATCGTGAACGTTCCCTAAAACCCTGGTCCGGCAGCCCATGTAGGCGACCTCGGAATTGTAGTCCCCTCTGCGGTAGAAGTCCCGGTTAAAGGGGGCGTCTAGGAAGCTAAAGTTTGGAAAGAGGCGCTGGGCGGATGTTGCCATGGCCAGGTGGAAGAGATCGTAGTTTGGGTCACCGGGATTATAGTTTATGCCCTCTTTCACCTTGAAGATCTGCACAGGAAAGATGGAGGTCTCGCCATTGCCAAGTCCTGCCTGCGTTGCCAGAAGGAGGTTTTTCATGACCATGCGGCCTTCGGGCGTTGTGTTTGTGCCGTAGTTGATTGAGCTAAACGGCACCTGGGCTCCTGCGCGGGAGTTCATGGTATTCAAATTATGGATGAGTGCCTCCATGGCCTGGTAGACATTTCTGTTTGTATTGCTGACAGCCTCGTCAAAGGCGTACTCATGGGCGGAGAGCAAGAGTTTCTGCTCATCTTCTGGCATGCGGGCGCGAATTGCCCTGCGCACGGCCTCGTCGTTTCCGAGGGTTGGGCGGATCATGCAGGTCCTAAACATCAAGGCAATCTTTTCTTTTGCGTCATCGCGGCCATAGGAGGCCGCGATGCGCAAATAGGATGAGAAGGCATTGTTGTACTCCTTCTCAAAGGTCTTTGCGACACCTGGGGCCATGGCGTAGTCAAAATGGGGAACACTCTGCCCGCCGTGCATCTCGTTTTGATTTGCTTGGATAGCGATACAGGCAAGAGCCGCATAGCTTATTATGGAGTTTGGCTCACGGAGAAAACCGTGGCCGGTTGAGAAGCCGCCTTTAAACAGACGGATAAGATCGATCTGGCAACAGGTCTCGGTCAGCATGTAGAAGTCTTTGTCATGGATATGGATATCGCCGTTTGTGTGCGCTGATGAGGCGTCTTTTGGCAGGATGTAGTTGTCGATGAAGAACTTCGAGCCCTCGGAACCGTATTTGAGCATTGTGCCCATGGCCGTATCGCCATCGATATTGGCGTTTTCCCGCTTGATGTCCTCTTCAATGGCAGGAGAAAAGGTCAGGGTCTTGTAGATGTCCATGAGATAGGACTCGGCATTGCGGAGCTTTGTGTGTTCAGAGCGGTAGATGATATAGGCTTTTGCCGTCTCAGTGTAGCCATACTGCATGAGCGTCTTTTCAACGACGTCCTGAATCTCCTCGACATTGCGGAGATTGTGGATCTCAAGCTGCTTGCAGACCTTCTCCGTCACAAAGATAAGCTCAGTTGGGCTCATTTCCTCATTTTTGACTGCCCTGTTCGCCTTAGTGATGGCGTTCAAGATCTTTGTCGAATCAAAGGCAACCTCTGTCCCATCGCGCTTGATGATGCTCTCTGGCATGCGGCCCCCGCAGTTTTGAAGTGTCCTTCTGCCTACCAAACGGTTTGCAGAGAAAACGGGTCCCACGAAAACATAGTGACTCTTCCCGCGCACAAGCCAAACAGAGCTGTTTGGCTTGTGCACGGGAATGCTGGCTACGTTTGTGTGGGCCCCCTCTCGATCTAGCAGAAAATAGAGCTTCAGTCCATGATATTGACAAGGCGCAGGCATCGTCCGCACATCCTCTTCTTGTCTGCCCTAATGATCTACCCTGCGAGTTACGGCTCTTCTCAGTTCACTGTGCGCAACGATATGGGTACAAGATACCCATGTATTGTACGAAGCTTTCGGCATGACAATGCGTCTTCCTGCAATGCCGATTACAAGAGGTCACTCGCCTTTGGCTTCTGTGGGAAAACCAATATGCGGCGCCCGAGCAAAAAAAGCGCCTCTGTCCATGTGTAGCTTCGCCAAAAAAGACATCCATGTACCGACGCTCACAGGACGCACTTTGTGTTGTGGGAAGATTTCGCACAAATGAGGGCGTCTGTCCGCGTACAAACAAGTCTGCGCTCGCATGGCGAAAAAAAACAAGTGAAAAAAGCCTAGAGAGCAGCAATCTTTCTGTGAACCCAGGGAATCGTTAGGCCAGTAGACGTACCGACAATGTACGCGTCTTCCCCTTGCCTGCCGTACAAAACCGTTTTGCGCGCAAGTCTATACCCATCCCGCATAATGCTTTTCCCTGGACAATCTCTTGTTCGGCAGCCACAGGGCTCACTTCGCGAGCGCGGGAAGAATTGTCACGCCGAATCTATGAGTGATTGTTGCTTTCCCTGCGTGGGCTCATGCCTTCTTAAAAACGGCAAGTCCCCTGACTGACCATTGCCCATGGACAGTCCTTTGAATTCTCTACCCATCTCGTGCAGACGATGGTTCATCCCCTGACTGACCTCGATTGACTGCCTCCTGACTGTCTCGATGCGACCGTCCTTGGTCTTTGAGGGCATCCCTCAAAGATATCTGGACAGACAAGCACTCTTTTTGCTCTCCGAACCGTGCGCAAGGGAAGCACTCACGTTTTGGTTACAATAATGCGCGCGATACGGCTTGCGAGCTTGCAAGTACTGGGCTTCAGAGTGGCGTACTCCCTTTTGACACTGTGAGGCGGCACAGCGCTTCTTTTTTGCAAAGCAAGCTGTAGGGGGAGCAAGCATACAGGGCGCAACATTGATTGGACTTTCGGTAGATGCCGTGGGTTAAAAAGCGCGGGGCAGAGAGAGCCCTGAGGGTTCCCTTCTTTTGCAGCTCACAATTGTTGCACCCAGTGCTTCGTCAGAAAAACCAGCTCTTTTCCGCATCGAACGCCTTTTACTACCTTGCAAGCTTCGGCAAATGAAAGCTCTCGAAACGCACGCTCCCTTGACTGTCGCCGATCTCGCTTCTGTGCGATGCGCACTCCCTTGGACGCGGAAAGCGTGAAGCAGATCGCACAATTCGAGTATTATTCACCTGATCTATAGAATCCACATCCTCATTTTGATTAATACAAGTTAAATACTAATTACTAGTGATAGCAACATGGTACTTAAAAATCAAACTTTTTAGCTATATTAATCAGAACACCATCACGAATAGCAATAGCTCGTGAATACGAAAAAATAATATCCATAGCATATCCTCCCTTATGGATATACGTTAAGACCAGTAAAGGAAGATATTTATATAAAAACAATAAAAACGAAAAAATAAGTATTTGTTAATAATTATAAAATACGATATTTTTCTGGGATTATATTATGTATGATATTTTGAAAGGAAGGTAACGGAAGGTTACTGTTTGGCGGGTGTTGTTGGAAGGGAAATAAGGAATGAGATAGTAGAGTTTGAAAAAAAAACGACAGTACCTATGTTTTGATACTGTCGTCTTAATTATATTTCTTTGTTTATACTGGACATGCAAGAATTTGTTCTTCTGTCCAACCAGAAATTCTTTGAATTAGTGAAATATCAAGATTTTCTCTCTTCATCTTTTGAACTATTTCACGTGTTCTATCATCGCGAATTTTCTTTTCTTCATCTTTTACAATTTTTTCAATTACATCAGTCATTATACTTATCTCTTCCTCTGTATTTGTATATAGCTCTTTCAATTCCACAGTTTTTGGAAATAACTTTCTTGCACTTTCAATATCATCCTCTTTACCAACAAAATACTTCATTAGTTTAGCAAGATCAGCCCCATCATCAACCTCTGTATTGATATATTGTTCGGCAGACATGTCAAATCGCGCTCGGCTCCACAGTGATTCTTCCCGAGCCGGTCTGCCGGCCATCGAGTCACTTCCTTTGGCCTCACAGGGAAAACGTATGCGGCGAGGTAACTTCTCGCTGCACAGTCTGACCAGACCCACTGTCCATTTTCACCATAGCTCCTGTGCAATCTTACCGGAATGACTGTTCAATCTTTCCAGAGCATTTGTTCAGGGCTCGCCAGAATGACTGTACAGTTTCATTGGAACAAGTATACAATTCCGCCAGAGACACTGTTCAAAAAAAAAAACAGAAACCCAGTCAGTCAACGGTTCTAGTGGGTCTTGCGAGCAAAGACCGCATATGACTATCGAAGAGAGAGCCCCAAGTCGGCTGAAAGACGCTCTCCACCGTCCCACTGTGAGCGGACATTTTTATAAGTATTCTATAACGATAATCTGTCTCTAATATTTGTAACAACATCTAGTGGCAATTTAGTATATTTTGCAACTTCTTCAATAGTTTTTTTTATCTCGCAACATATCAAGGGCCATTTCGCGCTTCACTTCATCCCGTATTTGTATACCATTCTTTTAATTCAATAGTTTTAAGAAAAAACTTCCTTGCTCTTTTACGATTGTATTCCTTGCCAACGAAATATTTCCCTCGTGTACGGATTACAACACTATCGTTCAAACACCGAGACCAAATGTATCAGGATAGTTGACGCTGAAATCCTCGTGATACAGCGTATCTAGGCTTATGTCTGTGGCTCCGCGCGAAAAAGAAGCCTGCTCTTGAACTGTACAGCGACTGAAATGCCTGGTTCTTTGTGGCTTATGAGCGATAGTATGCCAATCCGTACACGCGGAATTTCTTGTATACCTTGCGTCGGATGAAGTGAGATGGCCGTTGGTCATGACGCACAATCAAAAGCCGGCTGAAAAGCCGCCCAAGGAGGAAAATCGTATTGCAGCAAGTGAGTGGTCTCCTATGATTGTGGTCGAATAGTGTCACATTAGTTTCTCTTGGGTCGTTATGTCATCTGCTTTACGAAAGAGTGTACCTAAAAAAGACAAAACGCACTTGCACGACAAAAATATCCTTCTCAGCTTGGTACGCTGAGAAGGATAGAGTTATAAGGCGGATGTGGGTTCAGAGGATTGTGCGGATTCTTCGGATCCCGCAGACTCAGAGG
The DNA here is from genome assembly GCA_017454105.1 of Desulfovibrionaceae bacterium. Taxonomy (GTDB): domain Bacteria; phylum Desulfobacterota; class Desulfovibrionia; order Desulfovibrionales; family Desulfovibrionaceae; genus Desulfovibrio. Next base: position 11,443 of record JAFTDR010000225.1, read on the forward strand.
AGTCGGAAGATTCTTCACTTACACGTGCGTGGGCGCCTCTTCTTCTGGAAGGAGGTCTATTGTTACAGGTGTCTTGTGACTGATCAAAGCCCTCTTCAACAAGGATTTCAGCCCGCACTAACAGTGAGACTAAGGACAAACCAAGAGAATTTGCTGCTGCGACTGCACACTCAAGGGGCATAGACTGCGGTGGTTTGTCATTCTGTCCTATACGCACACTTTTCCAAAATTTTTCACCGCGCGATGGAAATGTCAGATTGGCGAATTCTTTGTGGGTTCTGATTCTGGGAGCGAGTTTACCGCTCTCAATCATATCCACAATAATTTTGACCAAGGCCCTCTCTACAAGATGTGGATCCATACAGTATCTCCTTTCTGCAAAATTGTATCAAAATTCTGGGGCTGTCTTTTTTGGTATGATAGCCCAGAATAAGCCGCTCGTACGAAACCAAGGCAGAGTCACAATGATTCTTCCCGCATCGACCAATTGATGTCTATCTCCTATGATCTCACAAGTCAACCATTATCCCACTGTGTAGAACACGCGAAGCTTGACATTCGAGCTGCACTCCGCGCTCGTACGCTACGTGAACTACCCATCGTCTAAAGCCGATGGGCTTCCTGCTTCACAGACCTCGTACCCTACTATCTCCACCCGCTCAGGCTAGCAATGCGTCGCAGGCGTGTATTCGGACGGTTCCCGCCCTATTTGTTTTCTTATGCTACGAGCAGCCACAAACCTTCGGCCAAAATGTTTGTATCCGCTCACGAGTATACGATAAAACGCGCCTCTTAGCCTACTCTCCAGGCAACCCACGATCAGCAGAATGCTCTGTTTGTCAACAATAACACGTTTGAGGAACTATAAAATCCGCGTAGTACCGCTGACCCATGAGCGGATACAAATGTTTTTCGAAAGCATTATGATCGCGATCGTGATGCACTCCGCATTTGGGACATGTCCACTCTCGAGATGATTCTGCTCCATGTTCCTGATTTTCAACGTGCAAATCGGAGGGAGTGGGTCTTGGCCGATCTGCTTCTTTCGCCCGTTTGACCGTCATCTTTTTTCTCGGTCTATTGGTCTTGCGCTGGCTTAGGGGAAGCTAGGGCTGCCCGTCATACAAAAAGTGCAGAGCCAAAATTCTCACAGCAGGGAAAAAGTCAGCGACTAAAACATACACTGGTCGAGGCAAAGTGACAACTGTTTTTTTAGGAAGATCCCGCTGAACAGAAAAAAATCTGCCTCTCGTGACTTGTGACACTCTATGGACGTAAGCCCAAAATACTTAGGCAGCGCAAAGATTCTTCCCAACCGACCGATTGCGATGGGCTCCGTTTAATTCCGTTAGGAAAACCATTGTGCGGTCGAGTCTATCTATCCCCTCTACAGGCTAGAAAAACACTCCGCCCATCTTGAAAAGACGCCCAAGCAGTATACTCAGGCAGAGCAATGATTCTTCTAGCGACTCGAAGTGAGACCAGCCAGTAGTGATCTCTTGATGTGGTTCCCATTCGTTCAATCCCTGCGAATTGAAGCGTACATCCTCGCGATACAGAGCATCTTGGCTTATGTCACTCGCTCCGTGCGAAACGTTTCTTTGTGGCTCGAAACAGACACGCGAAAGAGTTTCCGATTCGAAAAGTATATACAGTGACGTAGCAATTCGCGCAACCGTATGCACCAAAGCCGTTTGTGTGACGAAGAAAGGGCTGCAATAGACAAAAGCTCTACTCGTCGTCACAATGATTCTTCCCTGCCAACCAATGGCGGTCCAGGGAAAATCAGTATGTTGAGCTTGCAGACAGAGTATATACGTACCAGGCAAACGGCTCTCAAGGCGAAACACTTATCCGCATTGGTGATACAAATGCGCCAAGCGTATTATCCTTCTTTCCCAGCTCACATCCTAAGCAGAGACTTGTGCGGTACCAAGGCTGGCAGTCCACCTTTTGTCTCCATGAAACCTATCATAAGTCCCCAAAAAAGCCCTCAGCGTGAGCGGAGGGCAATGGTACACTATGCAAGATTCTGCTTGTACGATTTTTAGTGCGATCGTACAAGCCCTTGAGAAAATAAAGAGTGCCGAGAGTGAACTCTCGAGCAGGCATTTTTCTCTCAATTAGCTGAAATGGTCGCAAAAAAAAAAAATACGATGTCACTAACGGCGTCTCTCCTTGGAAGCTTTGACGATACGCTACAAGGCTGAAACGAAACTCGCGAAAGGAGAGTCTCCATATCCATGGGGAATGGGGGAATGGACACTACGGTCAGAAAAAAAGTGGCCACTTGAAGTTGGCTATACCAGACTTCGCGTGCTGGCTTACGTTCGCAAAAATGTCAGTTTGTTTCTGGCTATTGTCTTCAAGTCATGGAGTTTCCGCTTACAGATTGCCCTGCATCCTCCGCGTGTACGCAGCATTTACAATGCGAATAGCCTCGTATATTGCTGCTTGAACTTGCGACTGGATCATACATGGCAGACAGAGCGTTCCCCCTTCAGGTTGAGTTTTTGCGGTGTGTCGCAATCTGTACCCCAAACGGGGAGCATACGGCAAGAGACTCTGGCCAAGGCTACGATCGCCGGGCAATAAAAAGCCCCTGGTATACGACATTCTGAGAGATGCAGGGGAGAGAGGCTCTCTCGTGGCAACGCTGTCCTAGAAGTCGCCTAAGCGGAAATTGTGGTTCTTCGTTATGAGTCGTGGGCAGCTACACTGCGCGATGCAAGGTTTTCGGCGTCCTCCCGCTTGCTCGGATTTGCCTCCTTGCCGTGCGCGGT
>JAFTDR010000226.1 GCA_017454105.1 Desulfovibrionaceae bacterium
AGCAACCGAAGATTTCCGGCGCTTGATTTTAGGCCTGGGAAAGATAATGACGCACTCCAGTTCAGCCGAGAACAACATTTTTATGTGTCCAACTGCATCATTGACACATCTGAGATTCCCCAGGGATCCCTAGACGAAGCATGCGGAATCACCCATGGAGCAAGCGCTGAGTTTGATCACTGTCTATTTCGTGGCGCTGGAAAGCTGGTGTTGATCGGATCCGGGGATAAAAAATTCGCAGAGGTCGAAAAGGGCAAGACTGTTGTGTTCAAGGACTGTTGGTTTGACCATTTTGGCCGCAGAGGACCAGAAATCCAAAGTGGCATGAATGTGCTCATGGACCATTGCCTCATTTCCAACTGGGGCTCACCAGATTTTTTTGACGTCAGGGCGTTTGGCGTCTGGGTACATGAAGGAGCATACCTGAATATCAAGTACTCGGCATTTATCCAGAGCATGAAGCCGACACTCTGGCTGTGGATTAAGGATCACGCCAACCATATCGGCCAGGCCATCAAAGATGGCGGCATTGGCGCATTGTTCAAGCGACGCACCTATGCGTCAGGCTACAAACGCGCACCTATGCGTCAGGCTACAAACGCGCATGTACGTATGACAATGACGGAAGCGGCATCGCCATGCACCATTGTTTCGCGGATGGCCAACTTATTCTTGATAACGAGGCAACATGGGATGAGGCCGATTTTTTAGATTGGAGCCCAGAATATTTTATCGACTCGATGCGGGGCTCGTTTACGACGCTCGACCTGCCCAGGGCAGCAAGAGGAACATGGGCAAAGGAGTAAACGATGCTGGAGAAGCTCATCAAGACTAATGAAGTGGCAGAGATGATCAGTGCATCGCCAAAGATCACAAGAAAATGGCTCGAAGAACACGGCATTCAGCCAGTACAGATGGGGAGAGGAAGAGGCAGAGGGCTGCGATGGCCACTCTCGTGCGTTCAAACACTCATCAAGGATGAGCGCGATGCAGCCCAGGCTGGAGGGAAAAAAAACAAGGTGAAACGAAGTATCGTTGCCGAGATATCGGCATCGGATCTGTTCGAGTTGACGACACAACGTGCAATTCAATAAAGTGTCTGCCGGGTGTTTCCGGTGAAGGAGGCCAATATGGCAATCAGATACCGGAAGGAATACAAGACCTGGCAGGTCTACTGGACGAACCCCATTACGGGGAAACGTGAATCAAAGAGCTTCGCAACGGAAGCGGAAGCAAAAAAAGAAAACTCCCTTGTCCTGCACCGTCTGAAGTACGAACAAGAGAGTTTTCGGCGTAACGAAGCACCAGAGCAAAGCGTGAAAACTTTTGAGCAGGTGTACGTCGCGTATCTTAGAGAAAAGCAGTTTAGCAAAAAAGATCTTTCTCGTCACCTTGCTCACATGCGTCCGATTTTGACCAAAATCGGTGCCAAACCCATGGCAGAGCTTGCTAAGGACGATTACGAGACTGTCAAAAAAGATCTCCTTGCGAACACAGAGCTAACCGTCGCAACGGTGCATAAGAAGCTGTCTCTGCTAAGGACCATTGTCTACTATGCTGTAGAACGTGGTTTTTGCGAATCTGTGAAGTTTCCGACATTACCATCTCCACAGTACAAGTGCTTTGTTCCACCGTCACCCGATGAAGTTGCAGCGATATATCAGGCTGCACCACCGCATATTCAGCGTGTGGTGGTCATAGGCGCATACTGTGGAGTCCGTATTGGAGAGTGCGAACTGCTAAGCCTTACATGGGATGATATCGATTTTGAGCGGAAAATCCTGCGTGTGCATGGGAGCAAGAAGAATCC
>JAFTDR010000227.1 GCA_017454105.1 Desulfovibrionaceae bacterium
TGACGCCGCGTATACGTGAAACGTCCCCACTGACCCAGCTGTTCTTTTGATTCGCCACTGCGTTTCACGAGCTTCTTTTGGTGAAACCCAATACATGGCAAGAGAAGAACATCATTTGTGACGCCGCGTATACGTGAAACGTCCCCACTGACCCAGCTGTCCTTTTGACTCGCCACTGCATATTTCAGGGTTCCTTTGGCGAAACCCAGTACATGGCAAGAGAAGAACATCATTTGTGACGCAGGGTATTGGTGAAACGTCTCCGCTGGCCCTGCTATTCTTTTAATTCGCCACTGCGTATTTCAGGGTTCCTTTGGCGAAACCCAATACATGGCAAGAGAAGAACATCATTTGTGACGCAGGGTATTGGTGAAACGTCTCCACTGACCCAGCTGTTTTTTTTGTTGGGCCACCGCGTATTTTATGGGCTTCCTTTGGCGAAACCCAATATATACTTAAGCCTGAAACAAACTGACATTTGTGAGAGCAGAAGTCAGCACAGAGTCTCGTCTTTTCAACTCCAAGTGGCTACTTTTTTTCTGACCGCAGTATATCGACTGAGAGGAGAGGAATATGACAGGAAGAGTCTATAAGGCGACCACAATCACTTCGCAGCCTTTTTTTTGGCAGCGCTTGTTCGCCTAAAGGCATTCTGTGCGTATTCTCCGAGCAGCTGGAGGCGATGATCGACGCGGGCGTAGAGGCTCCCCTCGGTGTAGCTTCCATTGGTACGCTGCTTGCCGGCAGAAAGGCCCGTCAAAAGAAACAGAGCCTCTTCAATTGTCTGGACAGGATAAATGAAGAATCGACCGTTCTCGACAGCTTCAAGAACGTTTGGCGCAAGCATAAGATGATCGACATTGTCGCTCGGTATAAGAACACCCTGAGTCCCTGTCAAGCCATCATGATGGGAGCAGACTTTAAAAAAGCCTTCAATCTTTCGGGAGACTCCGCCAACCGGCATAATTTCTCCCGTATGGCTCACAGCGCCTGTAAAGGCCAAATCCTGCCTGACCGGCACCTCGGCCAAGGCCGAAAGAAGAGCGACAAGTTCGGCACCAGAGGCTGAATCCCCTTCAATTGTCGCGTAATTCTGCTCAAAATAGAGGGATCCTGAGAGAACGAGCGGCTTTTTACCGGCAAAATGCTTAATGAGAAAACTCTTCAGTATCATCATGGCCTTGGTGTGAATTGGCCCTCCAAGCTCTGCCTCTCGCTCAAGGTCAATAATGCCCTCCTGTCCGACGCCCACGATGCAGGAAATCCTGTGCGGCAGACCAAATTCGTAATCACCGTACGTTGTCACCGAGAGGCCGTTGACCTGACCCACTGCCGTTCCACTCGTACTCACCTTGATCATGTCCCGGTCATACTCTTCAAGAAACAGCTCTTCAACGAGATTTGCCCGGTAGATCCGCTCTCCGTAGGCCTCCTCGAGAATTTCGCTTGAGACCATGTCAGCATGTTTCATGGCGGCAAGCGCACAGGCCTCGATCATAAGTTCCCGCAAAAGCGGAAACTGCAGGGAAAGTTTTTGTTGATCCTCACTTAAGTGGCAGCCGTGATCAACGAGCCAGGCCAGGGCTGTGCGATCAAAAGGAAGAAGTTCCTCAGCCTTGATAATACCCGCTATCTGGACAAGATATTTCCGTATGTTGGCCGCTGTGCGGTCAACAAACTCTGTCATGTGGGCCTTGATACGAAACAACTTGAAAAAGCGCTCATCGTTTTCAAGCAGCGTTTCGTACAGTTCCTCATTGCCGATGAGAATAACCTTACAGTCGAGAGGGAGAGGCTCTGGGGATATCCCCTTGGTCCTAATTGTTGTGTCGCTCGCGTCGTCAATATCTTCAATCCGCGCCTCATTGGCCCGCAATGAGCGCAAAAGTCCTTCCCAGGCGTTTGCGTACTGGAGAAGATCCTCAATGCGTATAATGAGAAAACCGCCGTTTGCTTTATGGAGACTGCCCGCGCGGATAAGGGAAAAATTCGTAACAAGAGCGCCGAGTTCCGCCTCCCGCTCAACACAACCGAGAAGATTCGCAGCTGTCGGATGTTCCTCGACAATAACCGGGGCGCCCTCTGTCTCGCTATTGTCAACAAAGAGATTGATGGCATAGTGCGAGAGGATATCCTCTATCGGCTGCGCGCCAGTTCTTGAGTCGGAGGGCTGGGCCCCTCCGTCCTTGAGGATAAAGGCTTCCGTGTTTTTCAGCATGTCCTCGCGCATTGTGTCGAAATAGGCGCCCAGGGGCTCAGACAGGCATAGTTTGACAATCTTTTTAACAAGGGGATCAAAGACTTTATTTAAGACATTCGAAAGCGCAAGACGGTTCAAATCCTTTTCGTCAGCCTGGAACGCTTCCTCGGCCAGGGCGAGCTGACGCATCATGCCAGCCATTGTGCGCACAAGATTATCGCCCTTGCGCTTTAATTCGAGCCGCACATCACTGTCGAGCTTCTCGAACTCCTCATCGCTCAGGCGTTTTCCGTCCGCCATTGGCTGGAGGGTAACGCCTCCGTTCTCATCCATTTCAAGATGAAAGCCCTTCGTGTGGGCTACGTCATTCATCTTATGCAGGAGACCCACGCGCTTATTCTGGAACTGATCCAGAAGCTTCGCGTGTTTTTCCATGTACCCTGGGTCATCAAAGCGTTTGGACAGATTCTTCGATATCTCCTGCACCGCGTCGCGAAATAGGTCCCGAACCTTTCTCCCGGCACCTGCCGGAATCGTGAAGAGGCGCGGCTGATCAGAATTTTCGAAATTGTAGGCATAGATGACATCGCCAGGCACCTTGGCCTTGCGCGCACGGGGGGTAAGATAGGAAAGTACTGTATGGGTCCGACCGAGCCCCGCATGGCCCGAGACATAGACATTGTACCCGATTGTTTTTATCTGGAGTGCCAGATCAAGCGCCTTGAGTACCCGTGGCTGAAAATTGATCTGCCGTACAACGTCCCTTCCGGGAAGAGGAATGGAACGGCTATCCTCCCAAGGAAGGCGCTGCGGATCGCACGTCGCGTGCAGACGAGCTGTCTTCAGGGATTCGATTTTTGGCATAACTACCGAACGGAATAGAGTTTTTCTAAAATTTCCGAAGCGCCGCTCTTAAGAAGCTGTTCCGCAAGCTGAGTGCCGACTGCTTCGGCATTTTCCGGTTCGTCGGCAAGAGTCGCCGCAATCACTCTGCTGCCGTCAACCTCGCCGACCAAGCCTGCAAGCTCGATTGTGCCATTGTCCTTCAGTTTTGCGTGCGCGGCAATGGGAACTTGGCAGCCCCCGTCAAGGCGGGCAAGAAAGCTGCGCTCAGCAGTTACGCGCACCCTTGCTTCCGAATCTTCGAGTTCCGCTAAAAGACAAAGGACATCGTACCGATCATGACGGCACTCAATCCCAAGGGCGCCCTGCCCTACAGCCGGAAGCACGACCGAGTGGGGCAGAGACTCCATATAGGGGGCACAGAGGCCAAGGCGCCGCACTCCGCAGGCGGCGAGAATCAGCGCGTCGAAATCACCCTGCTCAAGTTTGCGCATCCGCGTGTCGACATTTCCCCGGAGGCTGACAATAGTCAGGTCCTTACGCTGCGCTAAAAGCTGCGACTGACGACGCAAACTGCTTGTGCCGATCCTTGCCCCCTTAGGAAGATCCGCAAAATGCTGGTAACGGAAGGAAAGAAAAAGATCGTCGGCCTCTGCGCGCTCTGGAATACAGCCAAGCAAAAGCTCTTTTGGCAAAACCATCGGCACGTCCTTGATGCTGTGGACAGCGATGTCGGCTTTCCCCTCAAGCAATGCTTCTTCTATTTCCTTGACAAAGAGCCCCTTGCCGCCAACCCGCGAGAGCGGGACATCCTGGATAATATCTCCCTTTGTCTTGATGGTCAAAAGAGACACGGAAAGCTCAGGATGGAGCGCACAAAGCAGGGATTGTACATGATTGGCTTGCCACAGGGCTAAACGGCTGCCGCGCGTTGCAATAGTGAGATGCTCCACGGCTAGTGTCCGCAGCTTGCGCAATGCCCGCCTGAGCAACCAGAGCATCCGCCGCCCCCACTCGGCGCGGCTTCATAGCCTCCCCCATAGCCGGCCCCTCCCCCGCGGGCATGGCAGCAGCAGCTCATGCGTTTCTCGACATCATTTGAACCGCACTCTGGGCAGTTTGGCGCAGCGTCAGAAAAAACAAGCTCCTCAAACTCATGGCCGCATTTACGGCAACCGTACTCATAAATTGGCATACTCTCTCCTTAACGCAATGCTATGCAAAGAAAAAAGAAAAGCCACTGTACTCCACTTGCACGCAAAAAGCAAAAGCTTAGTCCTGGGTTAAGGCTGTCACATTCTCGAACAGATAGTGATCAACCAGCTGGCAGAAGAGATGCTCGCAGGCAAGATGAACTTCCTGAATAATCGGCGTCTTATCCGACGGCACGGCCAGAAGAATGACAGCATCCTTGGCCGCCTTGCCTCCCCCTCTGCCTGTCAGACCAATCGTCAACAGCTCCTTCTCCCGCGCAACGCGCAGGGCCTCAAGCACATTGGCGCTGTTGCCGGATGTTGTGATGGCAAAAAGGACATCGTCCTTCTTGCCGAAAGCCTCAACCTGACGCGCAAAAACCTGCGTAAACGAGCTGTCATTTCCGATTGCGGTCATAACAGAGGTATCTGTCGTCAGCGCAAGAGCCGGAAGAGCTGGCCTGTCGATAAGAAAGCGATTGACAAATTCCCCGGCAATGTGCTGACAGTCTGCAGCGCTGCCGCCATTTCCGCACAGAAGGACCTTCCCCCCACGAATAAGACGCTTTGCCGTAAGATAGGCTGCCTCATCGAGCTTGTCAGCTGACTCGGAAAAAAAACGCTCGCGAACTTCCATACCCTCCCTGGCATGCGCCAGAATCAGCTCTGAACCGTCACGCATACATCCTCCCTCTCAGGGAATGCCGTTCTACTAAATCGTATGCAAACCGAAGCCTTGCTGCTTGCTTCTTGCTTCATCAAGGCCGGTTTCACCAGGCTGTCACCGTACTTGATCGCAGCGTTTCATGCACCTACTTTTGCCGCTCACGAGCGTCTTTTTGATCATGGCGTGACACACGAGCGTAGACAGTAGTTTTGCTTGCCTTGGCTGTATGAAATTCTTGCGAACGGCGCACCTTGAGTTAGTACAGGCGCCAACGACAAACGCCTTTGCTGCTTACTATACTCCAGCCATAAACAAACTGACCTTTTTGCGAATGGGATCAGCACTTAAGTCCGGTATTTTTAATTCCATGTGGCAATTTTTTTCAGACCGCTGTATAATCTATTCATTTGAGTCGTTTTGCAAGCACACTGTTCACACCCACCTTGCGCTTAGCACTGTGAAACACACTCAACACGACAAAAGACTTCAAAATTTCCCGCACTCTTACGCCTTGAGTCGACAGCTTTCACAAGCTGCCTTATCAAGCCAAGATGCCCTACTCTACGCTCAAAAATATGGTGACAAGCGAGATAGGATAACGATACGCGCAAGCTGAAAAGATCCTCTACTCCGCAACAAAGCTTTGGAGCTATACTCAAGCCAGAAACAAACTGACATTTTTGTAAACGAGAGCCAGCGTTGAGTCTTATATTTTCAACTCCAAGTGGCAACTTTTTTTCTGACCGCAGTATACAAATCATCCTATCGTCTCTTTAAGAGAGCATCGCAAGGAGCCTTCACGTGGCTTGCGTGGGAAAAGGTGTACCGACTTTTCTAAGTCTGTGTGTACTCACGTTGTCACGATAGTTCTGCGTAAAAGATACATACAAACTTGGGTGAGCCAGCACGAGTACCGAGAATGTGAGACAACAGGAGGCTCGCAGAGCGCAAGTCGGAGCGAGTATACATTCATGATCCTGGGTGCGCAAGCTTCGGATGGGCAATTCTGCACCCGGCCGCATACTGAGTACACATCCTCCCTGGAAAGCCAGTACGAATCATCTCAATTTCCCGGCATGCAATGTAGCTACAGAGATGAAAAGCCTAACGGACGCGGGTTTTCTATCCTGCAGGACCCTTTGTAGCTAAACGGACCTGTTTGAGTTGAAAGAGTACAGATGGACTACGCCTCTCTTCCATGCAGTTAACTCGCTGGGCGAAAATTTACGATCATTGAGACGCCAGTATATGGGCTCTCCCCACGCATTCTAAGGACAGATATGTCTCAGTTCGTGTGCGTCTCATCCCCTAACACCATTGTACTGGGTACGAAGACCCTTGCCATTTCCGTATACCCGACTGCCCAAGATTCTTCACACAAGTGATGCACAAGCCAAACGTATACACGCGGCGGCAGCGTGGCCGCTACATATATACTCGACCGCACATTGATTTTCTGCGGGACGCTTAGAGTTACACTCTGACATCGTCCACCTAGGGGAAAATCTTTATGAGGCTGAGTATATCTGGAGAGTCTCGGCTTAAAGCCGCATTCCACCATAGACCAGCGAGCGATTACGAGATGAGCTGCAGCGAACTTGACCATGATGAGACAAGTTTGCTGAAGCTCTTGGATACGTACAATAAAATACGCGTAAAACTTGAGGATCTGCAGGAAAAAAAATATCCGATCACAGATCAACGGAGCTACGCGGGTCTCGCTTCACGTCGTTACTCTTCAATGCGTATCTTTGTCGGCAAATATGCATTCTTCCGATGGAGAGATACCTGAAGAGTCTGCAGCAAGATGCATTCTACCGCACACCCGTGATCAGATACTAATTATCAAAGCTCTCAGATATACTCGGCGTCACAATGATTCTTCCCGTGCCGACCAATTGAAGCCGTTTTCCTCAGATTGTCCAGGGAAAATCATTATGTAGCTGGGTATAGTAATAAAAAGTGACTTTCCACTCCTCATTGAAGAAGATATCTGCTTACTAAACGACTGTGTTGTAATGACTTTTAGAAGCTAAAAGAAGAATATTCGTTGATCCA
>JAFTDR010000228.1 GCA_017454105.1 Desulfovibrionaceae bacterium
TATGACATACAGCGAAACTCGCGAAGTTTCTTTGACCCGTGAGCAGATATGCAAAAAAAATCTTTTTTATTCTTGCTTTGCGCTGACACTCTCTTTCAGGGAAGTGTGGGCTTTGGCTTCTTCCATATATACTCGCGAGGCAAACGATTTTCTTCGTGAACATTAGCGTATGCGTACAATCTTGCCCTTCCCGACCGGGACAATGCATTTTTACGATCTTTCTGCTCCGTGAAATGACGGCAGTCATCCGCTACCCGCAACGTCATGTTTCCTTGCAAAAGAGAAAACTCTTCGGCAAAATGCCGCAAAATCATACTGAGGCCGGACATACAGCGCGAACTTAAGCTTGTCTGCCCCCAGGGCCCACAGTCTCTTGTATTCCATGCCGGAAAATATTTCCTCGTGTACGGATTACAATAATATAGGTCAATCCCTGCGAGTTGAAGCTGATGTCCTCGCGATACAGAGCATCTTTGCTTATGTCACTTGGCTTATGTCAGATGAGCGACATACGAAAAGGATGCGAGGAATCCAAAAGAACTGTAAAGCGACAGAAAAGCCTGGTTTTTTTTTGTGGTTCGAGAGCTTGAGCGATTTATGCCAATTCGTACACGCGGAAATATTTAAAAAAGAGTATAGGACACTCAAGAAAATCGCTGAGCGCCTGGAAGAAAATCGTACTCTTGCCTGAAAAAAAGCGGTCTTTGCCGGCAATGACACGATTTGATGAGCTACGACGTACAGCGAAACTCACGAAGTTTCTTTGACCCGTGAGCGGATATGCAAAAAAAATCCTTATTTTCTTGCTTTACGCTGACACACACTCTCAGGGAAGTGTGGGCTTTGGCTTCTTCCATATATACTCGCGAGGCAAACGATTTTCTTCGTGAACATTAGCGTAAGCGAGCAATCTTGCCCTTCCCGACCGGGACAATACTTTTTGAAGATCTTTCTGCTCCGTGAAATGACGGCAGTCATCCGCCATCTGCAACGTCATGTTTCCTTGCAAAAGAGAAAACTCTTCGGCAAAATGCCGCAAAAGCATACTGAGGCCGGATATACAACGCGAACTTAAGAAGGTAAAGAACCAAGATTTGTCTGCACTCAGGACCAACAGTCTCTTGTATTCTATGCCGGAAAATATTTGAAAAAGGGTATAGGGCGCTCAAGAAAATCGCTGAGCGCCTGGAAGAAAATCGTACTCTTGCCTGAAAAAAACAGATTCATGACTGTTTCCGCACCTTTCTTTTCCCGCAACGTGTACAGGACTCGCTGCCTGAGCCCCTGAATCCTCTGAAAAGCTTCTTCAGTTCCTTTTTTCCCGCGCCCCTGAACGATGAAGCCATTACCAACAGTCCCCTTTTTTCCCGCTTCCTTGGTAAAAAGCCAAGAAATAGGGCTTTATATCACAAAAATCACAGCTTTTTTTGTTCGATTCTCTTTTGTACATCGGGATCTGCGCCTGTCTCAGGGGTAATCAATGCCTCTCTATCAAATTTTTCTGTACACTGGTTAAAAATCCCCAAACTTTTTACTTTACCATTACTGCTTCCAGCCAAACGTATAGATGATAGAAGAGCCTTGGGATCGATCATGGAAATCGGGGAAAGCGTTGCCTGTCAAAAAAATTTTTATTTACTATTCATTTACCTCTTGCTTTTTCAAAAAAAGTGCATATACTCAACTTGTCTAAGGTTGAAAAAATTTTTTTCAACTACACTACATCATCCAACAATACGGAGTCACCATGAGCCAGGTCGCCCCCCTTGAACCCAGTTTCGACGAAAGCAGAAACGACAGTAAAATTTTAACTCCAGTTAACGCGAGCGCACGCGCGAACCAACTCGTCAAGAAAAAGTACAATTTTGAGACAATCGAACTCGTTCCCGATAAACCTCTCTACATCCTCAAATCAAAGTCCATGGCCTTCGACAGAATTTTGAGAAGGACACCGCGCGAAGTCTATAAAAACTCCGATGACTACACTGTTCCACTCGGCTACACTTGTACTCAGACAATTATTAGCGCATACGGCCTCTCAAACGGCGTTATCTACAGTGAAGACAGATGGATCCGTCTTATTGCCGCCTTCAATCAGTCAGCTACTGAAGACAATGCTATGAAAGTGGTGTGTTTTCTCCGCGCCGCAGCAACGCTCAAATACATCAATGTGAGCGGTAGCACTATCAACTCGGATATGAGTATTGAATTTGCAGAACAAATCCTCTCAGTTAACGATAACTACATTATCTCCTATTTTTCAGATATGATTCGTTAAAAATTTGTAAAACAAAAAAAAGTCCCTCGCTTCAGGGACTTTTTTTTTGCTTACGCTACAAACAAACGCGATCAGTAGTATAGAAAGCAAAAAACTTGCCCACATATCTGCTGGTGAAAAGAGGACTGAAGCGATCTCTGGAGTATCCGTTCTCGGGCAACGCGCCATGCGGTATGTATAGCTCTTCAAATCACATCATCGGCGACAAAGCCGCCGACGCGATGTCTCCCTCGAAAGAGAAATGGAGAGACGACTGTATACTCGGCATCACAATGATTCTTCCCATGCCGACCAATTGTGGCCGATCTTCATCGCCTGTCGGGGTAATATCATTATGCGGCCGGGTATAAGACACATTTCACCATGTGTATTCGGCGTCCCAATGATTCTTCCCGTGCCCACCAATTGAGGTCGCTTTCCTCAGGTTGTCCAGGGAAAATCATTATGCAGCTGGGTATACCTGTGAACGGTACCTTGCGGAAAATCACTGCGTTGGTCTGCTAAGCGGCACAACAATTCTTCCTGTACAAACGATTGAAGCAGGTCCCCTTTTGACTTCCGTAGACAACATTTATGTGGTCGATCGAGCAGAAAAAGCTGCGGCGGCCAGGAAAAAAGGTACAGGAGTCTCAAGTCACTTCCTGCTGCTCAAGAAATTTTTCGCTATCCGCTCACAGGCCAACATGCGGAGTGTATAGCTCTTTACATCGCATTATCTGCGGCAGAAACTGCATTCTGCCATTCGAGCGAAAAATGGAGAGACGACGTACAAGTGCTTTTCACCCGCCTGTGATTTTAGGGTTGTTCGATTTGCTGCTCATGTACACCCAGCAGAAAAGAGACATCGTAGGCTGTTTACCGTGAAATTCTCGGGCGGCACAATGAGATTCCCAGACCATTTAAGCGCCCAAATGAAAACCAATATGAAATTGAGTATTGCCCACGGGCTTATGCTTTCTTCTTGAAGCTATCCTCTGCGAAGAGTGATTCAGCGACACGAATCGAACCCTGCGCCGGCCAATTGAGGTCGCTCTCCTTGTCTTTCGCAGGAAAACAATTGGCCCTTGTCGGTATGGTTATACCCGACCGCATCTGATTTTCCGCAGAACGCTTAGAGTTACACTCTGACATCGTCCACCTAGGGGAAAATCTTCCGCGTGTACGGATTAAGATTATATCGGTCAAGCTCGGGAGCCACAAAGAACCAGGCTTTTCACTTGCTCATGGCATTCTTGCTTCCTTTTGCAGTCACTGACTACAAAGGCAGATGAAGGTCCGCGTCACGAGAAGTTCAGCGTCCACTGTTGAACGATATTATTGTAATCCGTACACGCGGAAAATCTTTATAAGGCTGAGTATACTATGACTCTATTTGAAGCAAAAGCGTTGCTGTAGGGTTCATACGGGGTTTTGCTCCCAGCCGGTTTGACCGATCTGCAAAGCTTTATAGCCATGCCGGTTAGGCCGGCAAAAAAAGAAAAATCCCACAATGCACAGACGAAACTTTTCCCGTCTGTGCATTGTGGGATTTTCCTTTGAGCGAATTTCCACTCTTGTAAAACATCCAGACAAAAAACATCGCATATTGCGATTCGCGTGCGATCCTAAACTCTACGTTCCTATATGGCTCAAATTGAATTCGGTGTGAAGATACGTACGGAGTTTACATCCCACGGAAGCTTGATATTGAGAGCAGCGTCTAGAGGGACAGATCGAGGAAGACAGAAAAAGCGTGAACGAAAAAAACAAAAATGCACAGGTGTACGGATTGGCATACTATCGCGTACGCTCTTAAGCCACAAAGAATCAAGCGTTTCAGTCGCTGTACAGTTTCGCACAACTGAAGCCAAGATGCTCGGTATCGCTAGGATTTTTAACCCAGCAGCATAATGGTTTTTCCACGAGAACCATTGGCTTACAGGGGAAGAATCATTGTGACGCCAAGTATACCATCCACTGCATTGTAATCCGTACACGAGGGATTTTTTAAAAGGTCACTCGCAGAAATGAAGAGGGACAATAGTTTCTCTGCTTCATCTTGTATGCAAGATGATGCGAGATGCGCGAATCATTATCTCCTCACTTCTCTCCCAGATCCAAACGGGGCAATTTGTGTCGTCGCCTGCGGCTTTGGCCAAGTCGCTGTAGGCTCAAGTCTGTTCACAAGAACGATAACGCTCATCCACTGCTTGTGCCATTTACTGCGAGGACCACACGTTGGGATTCAAAGAATAGCGCAACGTAGCTCGCATCTCTTGTGAAACCGTGTGGTACCGGATTGGCAAATGCCGCTCTCTTCTCAAAAGTCTTCTACTCGGCTGCACAGGCGCTTCTGCCTGGTATGCTGATTTCACAGGAAGCTCGTGCCTGTAGCGGCAGAGTCGCAACCATGGGTCTACGCGCATGAAAGATGGCTTGACATTGCAGCGGGTTCAGTTTGAAGGCTTGCAGGATTGACACAGCTCTCGTCGGTCTTTAAAGCGCTAGACATTGTGTTTTCATGAAGCCTGTCTGTCATTGCTCAAAAATACCGGTGTAAGGCATTTTTCGAAAAAGGCCTGCATATACGCTGATTCTCAAACAAACCGCTCCCGCCCCTGCTGCCTGGATTCTTAAGGAGACAGGCATGGCCCGAAGCCGGCAACACGTACTGTTGGGCGCATCTCTCTGATCGCAAAGATCCTTTACGAGAAGCAGTCCATTGACAATCAGCGCATCACAAGCAAACTCCCTGCCTTTAGGACGGGGATTGACTAGGTGCTTTATAAAAAGTGTAGCCATTTCTGCCGCGAGTTTTTGTCTCGTACAATGCCTTGTCAGCACTGGCATAGAGTGTAGAGAAATCACTGCCGTGTTTCGGATACACAGACACACCAATGCTTCCAGAAATGGTCGTTGAGGCGCCATCCTTGGTGCATTTCTGGCAGAGTGCCGCGCTCAAGTGCTTTGTGCGCTCCTCAAGCCAATGACGACTTATGGACGGGACAAAAACGACAAACTCGTCGCCACCAATGCGGCCAATTATGTCATTGTTTCTGAATGCCCCCTTGATTGCCATGCCGAAGGTACGAATGCAGTAATCGCCGAAAACATGGCCATAGGTGTCGTTGAGGGTCTTCAGTCTGTCGATGTCAACAATAAAAAAGGCGTAATATCCTGAGGGCTTCTTACTCAGTATGCTCTCGATGCTCTCTTCTGTCTGTCTGCGCAAAAGACACTGCGTCAAGGCGTCAAGCTGCGATTTCTTCTGATCTTCTATTTCTTTATTGATGTTTTTCACATAGAGATACATAAAGATGGAATTGTCGTCTCCCTTCAGGAAGAGATGCGCATTAAAGTGGAGCCATTCGTAGTCTTCATCGAACAGTACAGGACAGTCGTAGTCGAGAATGCGTTTGCCTGCGTGAAACGCCTTGATGACGTTTTCTCTCTTAAATATCTCAAAAAAACTTCCCTGATACTCTTTCTTGACAGCGACTTCCACTGTACCCTGGAGGCATTCGGAATAGGGAAGCACACGGTCTTTCACCGGTGAGAGCCTAAATTGCTGGTTTCTGCTGTCTGTTGTGAACATATCCTGCGAGACGTTGATTTCGTATATGCTGAAGTACATGCAGCGTGTGGCATCGTAGAAATACCGCTGCTGATCGTTCTGCATGGCTATCACCTTCTTCTCAAAGCCGAAGATTAGACGACTGATAAAGACGGTGATAAGCAGCATAATCGAAAGGATGATGGCCGCAGTCTTGACAATATCCTGCTTCAAACTCCCGTAAAAATCCTCCATGTTGATTTCAAGCAACAGGTACCATGCGAGATCCGGCATATACCTAATAGCCAAGCAGGTATGCCTCTCCTCCAGAATGAAGGTCTCCTGCGTATTGCCGGTAAGCCTCCAGTTCTCGTAGACGGCATTCACGCAATCCTTAACTGACTCGTTTCCGTACAGTTCAAAAAAGTTTATCTCTGCAAGCCCAGATGTGCTGCTTGAAACCTGCACCAAGCCCTGCTCGTTAATAATCCACGAGAGGTTGGATGAATTTTTAAAATATTCGGAAAAAATATCCTGAATATGATTAAGATGCACGCAAAGACCGGTAAAACCCAGAAGATTGCGCTTCTCGTCTAAAATTTTGTGGTTAAAAAAGATGGATTCTTCGTTCTGTGACGACGGCGTTTTATCAATATCAATATTTATGTCGTAGTCAAAGGGATTAGCGCAAGAGCGCTGGTACCAGTCATGTCGCTGCACATCTTGGCTTATGTTGGATACAAAACCTTCCTGTGTGTAAAACCACGCGTCTGGCGTCACAACAAGAAAAGCCCCATCGAAATGGTAAATATCGCTGTAGCGCTTCAAGTAGCTCGTTATATGCCGATCAAAGCTCTCATCCCTTTTGTGTTCTGCTGAGAGAAAATCGATGAGAAAATTGTTTGTGGCCATTGTGCGCGAGATATAGCTTGGCTGCGTAAAGTAGGTGTTCACCGAATCGTACAGCAGAATAAGACTTTCAGAAGCCTTATGTTTAAAGCGATCCTTTAAATTATTATAAAAGGAATGGTAGTACACAGCGGAGAGGAGAAAGAAGCCCAGCGCGAGTACCAGAACAACGAAAAGATTCGTCTTGATTAGTGTAGATACCTTCATCAGAATATTTCAGCGTGCAACCACCGGCAACCAAGCCAGGAAGAAAACGCTGTCTCCGTTGTTTTCCGTGTGATTGGTAGAAATAGCCTTCTTATTACCGTTACATTCCGCGTGAATAGGAGCCCAGCCGACATCCGAAAGAGATTCAGAGAAAGCGGGCAACGCCGCTCTCTTCGCACGCGAGAAAAAAGTTGACATACGTCATGGCTGGGGGCAACTTTTTTCTGCCTGCATATACGGGACTCCGTACCGTGTCCAAACGCTCAATTTGTCCTGCGCGGACTCTGTGAAAAAAAGTCAAAGCGCGACTTTCGCGCTGTGCCTCGCGACCCAACTCGACCGAGACTTGCGGCGTAGGACCACTATGCGGTCGAGAGTGTATGCACGGGCATGCTTGGATCTGAAAATCAGGAACGTCAAGCACGGCCTATTACCTTGAGGCAAAAGATTCTCTCATCCTAAAAACGGCGCAAAACCTGCAGCAAAGCAATGCGCTTCGCATGCAATCTCAGTTCAAAGAAACACAATGCGGCTGTCCTCATAGCTTAGGGAACTTTTGCCTAAACGTCCAGCTATACCTTTTTGGGGATGTGCGTGAAGATCCGCCGGACGGCCAAGGTCACAATAACGGTACACACGCTCTGTCAGTGAGAAAAGGCTTATAGCCTGCATAGTTTCACAATATCTTATTCGCCTTCAAAACGAACCCTACTCCCTGTGCCGTCCCTGCCAAACTTTTTATCAAGGGCAATATTGTCCCCAGGTCTTGTGAAATAGCCATCCTCCACAAGGACGGGCCTGCCGAGCGTAAGCAATTCGCTGACCGTGACAAAACGCCAGTTTTCCGCCCGAAGCTTGCTCACAACCTCCCTCACAAGCAGGGCTGTGCCTGTAGGCACACGATTCGCATGAAAGAGGAGAATGGATCCAGGTGCGCATTCTTTGACAAGAGAGGCGGCGTATCTGCGGGCCGCATCCTCTGTGCGGACAGCCCCGCGCTCGGCCACAATATCCCACTGCACAACCGTGAGACCAAGGGCTGCTATCTCTGTGAGCGCTTGCTTGGTGCAGCGTCCGTAGGGAAGACGAAACAGTGTCGGGACAGGCGGTATGTCCGGCCTTCCCCCCTGCTCTATTGCTTCTTCGCGCAAAAGTTCATACTGTGCCTGTGTCCACAAAACCTGCGCTCTCAGCCCACGGCTTGAAAGCAAAGCGCAGTTGCCGTGTGTCCAGGCATGATTGCCGAACTCAAAAAAAGGCACAGAGAGCATCTGCTTCATTCTTTTGGCATGGGTGCGCATCCATTTGCCGCCGGCAAAAAAAGTCGCTGGAATACGGTTGTCGTGCAGAAAAGCAATTGTCTGCATATCGCAGCCAGTTGTCACAGTTGCCAGTTCGCACAGATCAAAGGTGAGCGCAATCGGGCGGTCAGAGGTGTCTATCTGTACCTTGCGGACAAGCCCCACCCTATCCTGAGCGAGCGCTGGCAAGACCGTCACTGGCTGTTTGCGCGCGGGAGATTCAGCATTGTTTCGAATTGCTCTCAGTTCATCCGCCGCAGTGGGAGCCCAGTCGTTCGCGTCTGCCGAGAAAGCGCAGACTGTGCTCAACAGAGAAAACAGAATGACAATACATACGGAGAGAACTTGCATCGCAGGCTACCTTTCCGAATCCAAGACAAAAGGAGATTCCATGAAAAAACGTATCACAACTCAAGAGGCACCGGCGGCCGTCGGTCCCTACTCCCAGGCGATTGCAGTCGGAAACACTGTCTATCTCTCAGGCCAGATCGGCCTTGATCCGGCGACAGGCAAGCTTGTCGAGGGCGGCGTTGTTGAACAGACGCGCCAGTGCCTCAAAAACATCCAAGGCATTCTCAATGCCATTCACGCTGGCCCAGAAGCCGTCGTGAAGACAACCGTCTATCTTGCCCACATAGAAGATTTCGCCCGCGTCAACGCCGTGTACGGCGAATTCTTCACCGGCGACGCGCCAGCCAGATCCTGCGTCGCTGTGCAGGCTCTTCCGCTCGGAAGCCTCGTTGAAATCGAGGCGCTTGTCGTTCTATCCTAGGCGTTCCGCAAAGCTCGACTCCGCAGCCCAAAGACACCGCCATATCAAAGATGGCTGCGAGACGCTGCGCGCAGAACACATCGCGTCCAGCCGCAATCCCAGATCCTTCGCCGCCCGGGATTGCGGCCGCAGTATATAATGCTGCACTTCAAAAAAATGCGCGGCATACACGGCACCTGGTACCTAACACATATGACGCCCTAGAGCGCGAGATACGCAGCCGACCGGGCTCGGACGTGGGCTTTGCGGCAATTGAGTCCCCGACGCGCCCCAAGCGGAAATTCCGAAGCTCCGTTTGAGAGTCTGCATACGACGCCTCGCGCGACACTTGCCAATGAATGGGCAAAGAAAAAATGACATGCCAGGAACTTCATACTTAGCCCAAAACCTTTCTTGATTTGTGCAGCCCGCATCCAATCAGCACATAACCGTTCAACATCTCATGCGCATGTATAGCCTTTTTTCTACCACCATGACAAGCCCGCTATGCCCGTAAAAAAATACACTGGCTTTGCGCGAAATTTTCCGCACAATCGAACTTGGTACGCTTTTTGCCAGGATCTTGAGACGTCGTTTTCTGGGCAATTTGAGGCCTAAAACCCTAAGACGCCGAACGCTCCGCTTGTGGCAATAACGAAAACTTCTCTCAATTCTTTCGATTATTTATTTATTTTTGCAAATTTCAGCGGTGCCAACGCTGCTAATTCATAGTGCGCGCGAGAGCCTTCCTCTATTGACGAAGCGAAAGTATATGTGTACAAAAAATTGTTTTTTCTAATCTCTGCTTGGATTGATTGCAAAAAATAAAAATTAAAGTTTAACTTTACTTACGTATGCGCTTTAAATATTGCAAGTAGCATAAAGACCAATGGCGTTGAATGGCAAGGAGGAGTTTATGAAACTAGGCTTACTGGCTAAAATGCTGCTGCTCATTTTAGTGCCTGTCCTGGTCGGCACAATCGCGCTGACAGGAATCAGTTATTATATGGGCGATGAGATGATCAGAAAGCAGATCGACAGCGATTCGCGAGTCGTTATCGATACTGCGGCCACTGGCATTGACGCCGTCTTCACAGGTCTCCATGAAGGCATTCTTCCAATCACGTTAAACCGTCGTCTGGTAGACTTAATGACTGCCTATGCCGAGAGTGGGCCGACAGGACCCACGCCGACGCAGTTGGAAGCTGGCCATGAAATTGCCCAAAACTTCGTCAAATCGTCTGAGCTTGTGAATGGTTCCTACATCATGGCCCGCGACGGCTACACCCTTGCGGCAGAAGTTCTTGGACAGGATGTACGCGCAGAAGTCGGCACAAACCGCGGCAATCTTCCCTACTTTAAAGAGGCTATCCAGACTGGCAGAATGGCCGTGCAAACCATCTTCCTTCCTGAAGGCCCGATGACTGTCATGGCCGTGCCGGTCATAGACAATGGCCGCTTGCTCGGTGTCATCACTGCCCGCCTGCGCAACTCGGCAATCAGCGTGGCCACAAGCGATAAGGTTGTGATCGGCAGGACCGGCCGGACCTTCGCCTACGATATGCAGGGCCGTGTCGTCTTAGCCCCCAACAAGGCGCGTCTTGGACGCGATGAATCGCATCTGCGCCATGTCCAGGAAATGCTGTCAACCCGCACAGGCGCATTAAACTATCAGCACGAGTCTGATGACAAATTTCTCTACTTTAAAGAAGTGCCCAATGAACACTGGATTCTTTGCGTAGAGGTCGATTCGGCTGAAATTCTTCACCCGACAAAGGTCCTCTTCCGCAACCTGATAATCGTTGCTGTCGTTATCGCCCTTGTCATCGGCGGGATTATCTTCTTTGCAGCCCGCATTCTTGCGACAACCGCTGCCGGCCTTGCCGGCATAGCCGACTCTGTTGCCGGCGGCCATCTTGAAGCAACCCCCACAGAGGAACGCTTCCTTGAGAACACAGTCCGCCGCGGCGATGAGTTCAGCGTTCTCGCAGCCGCCATGCGCACCATGATGTCGAGCTTGAAGAAGCTCATGCACGAGAGCGAAGAAAAAGCGAGACTCGCCGAAGAGGCGACAGCTAAGGCCGAAGAGGCGACCGGTGTCGCCGAAGAGGCAGCCAAGAGAGCGGAAAACGCAAAACGCGAAGGCATGCTCGCCGCGGCCCATCGCCTTGACGACATGGTTATCGCAATTACCTCTGCTGCCGGCCAGCTCTCCGCCCAGATCGAGCAGTCTGACAGAAGCGCTGTCGAATCGTCAGAACGTCTGCAGGAAGCAGCGACTGCGATGAACGAGATGAACGCGACAGTGCAGGAAGTGGCGCAGAACGCTTCGTCAGCCGCCAAGGTTTCAACAAGCACGAAGCAGAACGCCGAGGAGGGCCAGAAGATTCTGACCCGCGCCATGTCCAGTATTGATCAGGTCCATCATGCGAGTCTCCAGCTCAAGGAAGACATGAGCAAGCTCCACGAGCATACGCAGAACATCGGCCAGATCATGAACGTGATCTCCGATATTGCTGACCAGACCAACCTTCTCGCACTCAACGCCGCCATTGAAGCCGCCCGCGCAGGCGAGGCGGGCCGTGGTTTCGCAGTTGTCGCCGACGAAGTCCGCAAGCTCGCCGAGAAGACCATGGCCTCGACCACAGACGTGAGTCATGCGATTACTGCCATTCAGAGCAGCGCACAGCAGAGCGTGAACCGCATGGAAGAAACCATGCAGAATGTTGCTCAGACAACCTCGCTCGCCAAGGAATCCGTTGAGGCCTTAAACAAGATTGTGAGCGATGTCGAAGAGACGGCGGACCAGGTGCGCGCGATTGCGACCGCATCTGAGGAACAGTCCGCGGCCAGCGAGGAGATCAGCCGATCCATCTCGACTGTGAGCGAAATGAGTACGCAGACAACGCAGTCCATGGGCGAAGCAGCAAAGTCCATCAGCGATCTCGCGAAGCAGACTGAACTTCTGAGTACCCTTATCGGAGAAATGAAGCAAGGCTAGCCAGTATACAGAAGAACGCCCGGTCTCCGGGCGTTCTTCGTCTCGATTGACCTGCAAGCCGGCTCTATTGCCTTTCGTACGAAGCAGTGCTACTTTGGTATACACTCTTGATTGGACCGTGCCCCACTGGGGGTCTTGCGCGAGACCAAGGA
>JAFTDR010000229.1 GCA_017454105.1 Desulfovibrionaceae bacterium
CTTACCATCGTCAGGGGAATAAAACAGTGGAGGACCTCAGCATGAAAAAAGCACATGACATCGTTGATCCGCGCGGCCGCAAGGGTATCCTGCTCCGCCTGGTATTTCCGCGCTCCTGTGTCTTTTGCGATAGTCTGGGCATGCTGATCCCCTCCTCTGGTTTTTTGGTAGAAAAAGTCTACCAAGGCTTACTAAGAAGGGAGGAAGGCGTCAAGTCAAAAAGTGCATATTTTTTTCTGACCGCAGTATAACTGCTCTCTCTTCGGCACAGACTCACTTCTTCGGGCCCTCTTTGTTGACAGTGACGTATACATCGTTCGGAAAAAAAGTTTCTCAGTTTGAGTGAAAATACCTGACTCAGTTATGACTTTTATACACAAAAAGATCTGTTTTTTTGCTTAAGTATACGTTGGAATACGTAGCGAACCCGCAGTATTTTGTGCCGTTGAAAAAAAGTTTTTTTCTTCGTGATCGTTCGAGGGTAAAGGCTATGGACCAGTATCCTCTGCTGGTTCCCTGTCGACAGATGTCGCTGCTAAGAATGATCTGCACACAAGAAAAAAAACGATCTCCAAACTTCCCTGGCGTGACCGAGACCCGCCGAACGCCTTTTCTCCCGTTAAGGGAGCACGTGTACCTTCGGAAATTTCCCTCCGATCGTTGCCCTCGACCGTTCTTTTTCTGCGTAGCGTGGACCGATCTCGTTTTTCGGACGCTGTCTCCGCGTACTCCTTTGGAAAAAGGTGAAAGAGATCGCGCAGCGAAGCGGCTCCGAATGCGACATTCGCCAGGATCCATCGCTTGCCCAACAAGCGAGAGGAACCTTTGTGAAAAAGGCGCATTTTTACTTAACATCCGAAAGATTTTCCTTAATATCTGATATTTCTCACACGGTTTCTCTTGGTTGTCGTTTTTATAAGTAAAATTATTGTGGGCCTTGTTTGGCTCTTGTGTAGATGGTACGCGAATGGCGCGTCCCGATATCTTTGTGATAGTTGCGCACAGTAAGGTGGGCATAGTTTTGTCAACGCGTGTCTTCATGTTCCTTGTGCGCCAATAGGCTTTTTTGGCCATGTGAGACGTTTAGTATGAGGCAAGTAACGCTTTTGATCGCGATCGTTCTTCTTCTTGCATCACCCATTCAAGCTGCAGAAGCTATTCGCTACTTTATGCAGCCAGTGAATAGCAAAGCAAGTCTCACCCCGTATGGGGTAAACGATGCTGCAGGGCACACTGTCCAAGCTGATGATGCCCGTATCTATTACGAGGTGTATGGCGAGGGAAAGCCGTGCTTTATTTTTCACGGAGGTGGTGTCGGCTCACCCTATGAGCTTGGATGCATCATTGATGAACTGCGAAAGAACTTTCAGGTTATTGTCGTATCCACACGTGGTCACGGAAGAAGCGAGATAGGGCATAGTCCGTTGAGTTTTGAGCAAAAGGTGGCGGATATGGTGGCCGTCATGCGCTCTGTTACTGACAAAGCTGCGATTATTCTTGGCTTTAGTGATGGCGCGTATACGGCGTACAAGCTGGCCTCTTTGTATCCTGAGAAGGTGGATCGAATCGTGGCTATAGGTGCGGGGACGCTGAAAAAAGGATTCTTCCCTGCCGATCTGCACGTCTCTGATCTTCTTCAGATGGACAAAGGCTATGTTGAGCAATTGCTCAGTACTATGCCTGAACCAGAGCGCTTGCAAGAGTTTTTGACGGCGTACATGACTTTTTGGAACAGGATGAGTGTGGGGGAAGAAATTCTGAGTACAGTGCAATGTCCGACACTCTTGGTAGTTGGTGATGAGGACAGCCATGCTCCTATCGTAACCGTGCTTGCTGCCCACCAAATGATACCGAACTCTCGGCTTTGTGTTGTCCCCAAAGCGTGGCATACGGCATTTCTTGATAATTGGCCGGTCACATGGGCTTGCATTCGGCAATTTATCCATGCCGACGCGCAGTCACTTGTGCCATCAAAGAAGCTTGAAAGGAACAATGTGTCAAACCGCTAGAAGTACAATCAGCTGAAGAGATCGCTGAATCGCAAGCATGAGAGGGCGTAAAAGACTTACGGCACGTCATGAGGATGTGCTATCCCCGTGCTTCAGGCATGTATACTCAAGACAGAAACAAACTGACATCTTTGCGAATAAACGCCAGCTCAGGGTCTGATATAGTCAACTTCAAGTGACAATTTTTTTTTGACCGCAGTATAGCACCACCCCAGATGGAGAAAAATTCTTTGAATATGAATTTTCTAGCGAGGGGGAATATTTCCACAATGATCCTGACAAAGCCTCAGCGTGGACTTTAAACAGTACTCAGAA
>JAFTDR010000230.1 GCA_017454105.1 Desulfovibrionaceae bacterium
TAGCTCAAGCTCTCGAACCATAAAGAACCAGGCTTTTCTGTTGCTTTACAGTTCTTCTGAAATCCTCGCATCCTTTTCGTACGATGCTCTGTATCGCGAGGATTTCATCTGTAACTCGCTGGGAATGGCCGATAGTATTGTAGTCCGTACACGCGCGCATTTTTTTGTGATGCGTCGTGAATCAGGGCTGCGTTTCCCTGAATTTTCGGACACGCCGGTGGAATTTGTGCGCTTTGGGAGATCGGCATAGAAAAATAAGAAGAGACTCCGCCTTTTGGATGTTTGCTTTTTGGGTGGATCCGACATGCGGTCTTCGCAACTGCGTGCGCGGTGCAAAATGGGGGAGATGTGGATGTTTTTTGACGGCTACGCTCTTTAGCAAAAAGGATCAAAAAAAGGCTTGTCAAGTCTTGACAGCTACGGAAAATTCCTTGTCAGACGTACTTCCTATCATGTAGCACTTTTTGTGGACGTCTGCTAGGGGGGAATTGCGGATTTCTTGTTTTCAGTAAATCAAGGAAATCTGCCCATTTTTACACCATATTTCGCCGTTCGTCGAGAAAGATAGCGTTTGTACGCGTCTTGCCTGATTTTCCTACGTGTGGGTACGCCTCTATCACGTCCGAACGAAAGCCTTGCTCGTTTAATGGTTTTGAGCGCGTAATTCTTCCCGCGACACGAAGTGAGCCCTGTGGGTGCGGGCCAATTGACTGCCTTTAGGAAAATCATTAATGCGAAAATTCGGCACAAAAAAAAACGCCCTCGGAAGGGCGTTTGTATCTCTTTGGCGTCATTAACTTGCCTTTGCACTCAAATCTATGAGGCACTCCCGGCTGTAAGCGTCTGTTTTTTCTCATTCGTTGCGCTTTTCGTTTCGTCCTGCGCTGCGTCGGCAATTTGTTTGGGTGTCGAAACCTGGCGGACATTGGCGAGTTCGATGGACTGACCACCATCTAAGCCCAGGTAAACGGTTTCCTCATTTTTCACAACGCTGGTTACCGTCGCGTCAACGACCTGGTCGGACAAAACCGCCTCACCTTCGTGGTTATAGGCGGCAAGACTTATGCGGTAGGTGCCGTCAGGGGCGACAATGCCCTTGTCATTTAAGCCGTTCCAGTTGAAATCGAAGGTTGTGCCCTGCGCCTTGGCGCCCAAGGACTCGGTGTAGACGGCATTGCCTGTTGAGTCCATGACAGTTAGGACGCCTTCCTTCACAGCGTCGCCAAATGCGTAGCGGAAGGTGCTTATCGTCGTTGTGCCGTCCGCATTGGTCGTCTTGCCAATGGTATTTCCAGACACACTGACCTGCTTTCCGATATACGATGTCGCATTCAGCATCTGCTGGTTTTCTGTGGCATTGGTCAGACTTTCCATGCCTGAGTTCAGGTTCATAAGCTGCTCAAGGCTTGAGAACTGCGCCATCTGAGCAACGAATTCCTGATCCTCCATGGGATTTAAGGGATCCTGGTACTGGAACTGGGTCACCAGGAGCATGAGAAAGTCTTCTTTGTCCATATTGTCGCCGGTCTTTGACTGGGCGGCAAGGGCTGCTGAAAATTCCTGACTTGTCTGTGAAAGGGCTGTTGAGATATTCATGGGAGTCTCCGAACGGTTTATGCCACCCTGTCAAGGATGCGGTTTTTCGTCTGTGTCTCTTCTTCTTTTCCTACTTCTTGCATATTCCGTTCCATATGAGTTGAGACACCCTCTCCGGCAGCCGCCAGATTGCGGAGGCGGCGGAGCTGATCGCGGCGAGCGTTTTCTTCTTGGAAGGTGTGGCGCTGCTCCATGTCCTGGAGAAACTGCTGATCCGCGTGGTCTTGCCGGTTGTCATTCAGTTCGATTTCTATATTGTCAATCTTTATGCCCTGTTCTTCAAGGCTTATGCGTATCGCTTCGGCCTGGCGGTTCAGCATTTCAACTGTCTCCGCCTTGTCCGCGCGGATGTGTGCGCTTACTTCGCCGTTATTGGCAACAAGGATTATGGCGAGATTCCCGAGTTCCTGCGGATGGAGCTGAAGGGCAAGACGAGTTGCTCCGTTGCCCATTGTTGTCAGAATGCCTGATTCAACCTGGTTTGCGAGATGCGTTGGAAGTGTCTGGTTCATGTTTGGGCGCTGCATGGCAATCGGCTCTGTGCCTGCTTGGGCTGCAAAAAATGCCGGTGTGGCTGCGATTGGCTGCGGGGCCGGGCGCATGTCGTGAGCGCGGAACATTGACGCAAATTCCTTATGCCCTTTTTCTTGCCCATGCTCGGGATGTTGCTCACGCTTTTCGCCTAAGTGAGTATCCTTCATGCGCATGATGTCGAGTTCGGAGATGCCGAAATGCTGGAGATCCTCGATGCTCTGGGAGGCGAGGTCATTTTTATCGGCGTCCTTGTGCATGGCGTCGAGAATGGTGTTTAAGGTCTGCCGCGTTTCCTTTTGCACGGTGCGCGCAATCATAACTTCACTGTGCGCGGCCTTGCGTGTCTTTTCATTGGCTGCGGCCGCCTCTTGCTCCATGCGTGAGCGCGCCTTGTTCAGAAGGGCTGTCAGTGACGAACCGAGGGCTTTTTCCAGTGTCTGACGCTTGCTCTTTGCCGAAAGTAGCTCTTCTTCTGCGTGAAGCAAAAGCTTCTTTGCGCCTTCAGCCGTAACGGTCCCGCTTTCCTCTCCATTGAAGAAGTCTTCGATCTTGTTGAGAGCCGTATCGGATAGGCCCATGGCTCGGCCAAGAGCGAGAAGATCGTTCTTGGAGACAGTCAGTGTGTCACCTGCTGAGAGGTCATCTAAGGCTTCATGGATGCTGCGTACGGCTTTTATGGGATCATTTGCGTAGAGGGCGTTTAAGACGGCATTGCTCAGCATGCCAGAGGGATCAATACTCTCTGTAAGCGATGTGATATTGTTTGCGTCCTCATCGCTTACCTGGACGTCCTTATTCTGCCCCTTCATGGCGAGCATAACCTGCCCAAGCGTTGCGCCGCCTGGCAGTTCTGCGAGACTCTTCAGCTTTTCAAGGTCTTTTGCCTGCGCGTTGTTCTTAAGAAGACTGTTGTAGAGTTCAGACAGCTCTTCCTTAGTGAAGCAGACTTCATCCAGTGTATAGGTATACCCGTTTGTTGTGTGACGGGAATAGGGGCTTTCAATGTCTTTGCTCTTTTCTTCGTCTACGTTTTCCAGGAGATTCTCCTCATTGTCCAGATAGTCCGCAAAATCGCTTCTCTGTGAGGAGATTTCCGGCATAAAAACGTTCTGATTGTTCATGACAGGTTGTATTTGCATGGCTCACTCCTTTAGAAAAACGTATTTCAAGGAGTGTGCCAAAAAGAAAAGCCAGAGGTGCTGCGGCTTTCTCGCGCAAAGGACGGAAATTTTTTCCTGTGCGCGAGTATAGGTGCATTCAAGTCTTGCTTGGTGAAAGTCCGGGGTAGGTCAAAGCGTGAGCTGCCAGAAAGTCACAGAGCGTTTTTTGCCGAAGCCGCGAGGTTAGGCTAGTACTGGTTTACCGAAATACGTGTGTCTCTTTTGCCCGCAATTATCGTAACGAAGTAGGAGTATCTCTTAACATCTTTTTACACACGGACATAGAAAATTTACTACTAGACACACCTCTCGATGAGAGGCGCAAGGCCCACATGGCCATTATCCGGTGGTATAGACCAAACGCAAGCCTTGCCAGTCAGAACAGTAGGGGAACTGAAAAGTGAAAACTTGAGGCGACAAAAATGGAGTGCCAGAAGTCCGATTGTTTCATCGTCGCGTTGATATTGGGTAATGCCAAGGCGTCGGCGGGACAACAAATATACGCTTCATGCATGGAAACATGCTTTTGCCGTTGAGGCAGTTACGATGTCAACGAAAATGCGTGAAATATGGCGTAACCAAAATGTGTATTTGAAGAGCCGCGAGCGCGTAGCGTACGCCTTAATTGGGCACGTCCGGCGAAGCGTAGCAAGTGGGGGGCGACCCGCACATCTACCCGAGGGTGCCCCAAATGCACAGGGCATACAGACATACTCTGGCCAGAAACAAACGTACTCGAGGCTGTATTTTGCACTCCATGGGCCAACTTTTTTTCTGACCGCAGTATAGCAAGGCGCTTGTTGGAACCACATCTGAATGCGGGGAAAGTGCGAATGACCTGTAAACGTACGAGACGAAAGGTACGCGAGTGTGCTTTCGCCTTGCAGATTCTGAAGGCAAGCTTGTAGACACGAGCTGGCATGACTTGCGCGTTGAAAAGCGGGGCGTAGTAATCGAAAATGCTACGCGCGACAATAGACCTTCTCGCCCCACCCAAAAAAAGGGAGAGGGGTCTATTGTTGCGCCCATACGACAAAAAGAATCTGAGCTTTGCGGTTCAGATTCTTTTTTTTTGCCAGAAGTCACAGGACTGCTGGGTGGCAAGCTGACGCAGAGAGGCGCGCGAAGAGGGTGGGACGCGTCTAGGTAAATCGGTAAATCGGCAAATCGTACGATAGGCAAAGAGCGTCTTGCCTGGTACGTGAGCATGACTACAGGGCCAAAGGGTAGCGCCAGGCTCGTACAAGGCCCATAAGCATCCTTTGTCAAAACAGCTGGGCCTTGCAATGTATTGGTTTAAGAGGGTCAATACGCTCAGTTTCTAGCCCTATCGAAAGGA
>JAFTDR010000231.1 GCA_017454105.1 Desulfovibrionaceae bacterium
ACAGCCCTACGGTAGAATGCACCTTTCAGGGGGGCACTAGGATTTTTCTCCTACGATGGAATGCGGGCTTTATGGTCTCAATCTTCAAGTCTTGCACTCTGAAAACCGCAAAGTACCGTTGACCCGTGAGCGCATACTATTGAGGCCAGAGGAATGGTAATACGAATTTGCCCGTTTCGATGCCAGCGATGAACGTTATCAGGCCGTATCTTTTGCCTACGCTGCCTGTTTTCCTCCTCGTTTTCTTTGAGAGGAGCGTTGAAGCGCTTGCACTCAAGACCCCAGTTTGAGTGCG
Source organism: Desulfovibrionaceae bacterium (assembly GCA_017454105.1). Lineage (GTDB taxonomy): Bacteria > Desulfobacterota > Desulfovibrionia > Desulfovibrionales > Desulfovibrionaceae > Desulfovibrio. The sequence goes on from JAFTDR010000231.1 coordinate 296, forward strand.
TGAGAAGATTTTGCCTGATAGTCGTAGTTCCAAATGGTATGCCAAGGACTTCCGTGGGAGAAGGTTGGCACACGGATGCAGGCCTCAGGATGTCCTGTTTGTTGGCAAAAGGTTTCAATGCACTGCGGGGGCACAACCGTATCCTCTTCGGCAATATAGTGGCGCTGGGGAAGACCATTGAGCCTTGGTGCCAAATCAAGGGGGTCTAAGGAGCCATAGAGAGGGGTCAGATGGCAGAGTGTTGTCCATTGGGAGAGGCTCAGATTGCCTGCACAGGTTGCGAGAAAGACGACGTCTGTGCGGTGTTCGGCAAGCAGAGCGCAGATACCTGCTCCTCCAGAAAAGCCCACAAGCACGAGTTCCTGGCAGCCGTGCCTTGCCATGAACGCTGAAAGCACCTCCGTATAGGCCTTGAGTACATTCGGATGCATGCGCCCAGAGGTCCAGTACAATGGGGAGCAGGGGTAGGTTGTGAGGGGCAGAAATTGCCCTGGCCGTGCTATATAGAGAAGAGGATGATCCGAGGGATCAGCGAGTGCCAGCCAAAGAGCATTGGGCGTATAGGGAGTTGGATCCTGCGAGGGCTGCGTTCGAGAGATATAGGCATGGCCATCCCCTTCGATATAGACGTGGAGACGTTTTCCTTGTCCTGGTTTGTACAGCGCAAAGAAGGCCATATCGTGCGAGCGGAGCACGCAGGGGTGAAAGCCGTGATCAGAGCCGAGTGCGATCGCCCGCTCATACAGATTTTGATGGGCGCAGCCCACAAGGCAGAGGAGGAAAACGCCAAGAAGGCGTATCAAGCAGGCTTGTGCAAAGGATCTGGCTTTTTGGGAGAATGGGAGCCAAAAAGCGATCGTTTGTGTATTGTGGGGGGAGAGATTCACGAGCAATCCCATGGTCAATCACAACCCCTTGTGGGTCGAGGCTTGCAGTTCATCCACGACGTCCGAACGTATGCTGTAGCATACTCCTTCGAAGAATGCGATCCAAAGAAAAAAGTACTTGACATCACGAGTGGGATTATACAGGAATTTATTTTAGAAAATGAATCTTCTAGCGCTGGAGGTGCGTCATATCGACAGAGAAAATAACGTAGCCGCTGTTACGTATAACTATAATAGTATGTTCTTTTTCAAGATGATCTGAGCCACTCAGAAATTGTCTTCTATCTTGTTTTTAAAACAGTCTGCGACTCACGGAATTTGAAAATAGACAGTTTGTGTTATCAGTTAAGAGGCATTTTTCAGATAGTGCTAACAGCTGTCTTTCTACTCCTGTCAAATAATACCTTTTTCATGCTGAATCAACGCTTAAGTTTGGTCTTTTTTAGCGACATCCGTATCCCCTGAGAGCGCCTGTAACAGGTATCAAGGAGATGGGATGAAAGCGTTCATGCACTCGGTCAATTGGCGGGGTGTGGAGAGATTTCTGGCTCTATGTCTTCAAATGAAAGGTTCAAGAAACATCTCGAAAACGCAGCGAATTGCCTCTTTCTGGCTTTCTGTGGTCAGCAAAATTTTGTTGATGGCTCTTTTTCTTGCTTTCTCTGCCGTGGCTGTCGTAGACAAAAAGGCTTGCTCTCAAAGAAATGCTGAGAAAACAACAGAAAGGCCTGTGGCATATTGACTGTCCCCTTTTCGGACATCCTGCGTACAGGTCATGTCCTTCCAATATTGTATGCCCCGCCAAAGACCCCTTGGAAGTGTGGCATGGGAAGAGAGTGAACCATACAAGCAGCGACAGGGGGAGTTAGGAGCAAAATCCTGACAGGCCTCTTTCTTTGCAAAACTGTGATTCAAGTACTCTTTGTGTTCGACGCCATATGGCAGATAGGTGACAGAGGTGGCTTCGAAGAGGGTCGTTGTGGTGACGAAGAGCTCAGTTTCTGAAAGATCCCTTGATGCACACTGAAAGTTGAATTAGGCAGACCAACCTTGCAGCAAGACAGTGGGGGTGGGTCGAGTCATCGAAACACTCCTGTAAAATGGTAGCATTTACTGAGAAGTTTGTATGACATCTCGACTTCTTGCGCAAGAAATGGCTTTGCAACGGGGGGAGTTCTATGCTGGACTTCCAGATTTTCGTGGGAAAGAGATAGCAAGCTTGACCGCTCTGTACCGCAAAGTGCCTGAGTTTGCCTTGATTTTGCTCATTTCTGGGTAAAAGTCTCATCCACCAAGCTGGAGCCAGAAGAATTGGCTTTGTCCAGGGCACTCAGGACAATATTCACCACAGGATGAGTCAAAGAAAGTGGCAACAGCAGAATCCCTCGTGTTTCAAACGAGCTCGGCTTGGCAAAGAGGCGTACGCCTCCTGCCATTGTTTCGTAGGCGCATACAATCAAGCAAAACAGAGAATCCGCTCGCAAGTGTCGTGTAGAATATGCTTCTCAGCGGATTTTCAAAGCTACAGTCACAAGCAGCCACAAGCAGCGTCTTTCACTGCTTCTTGTCTTGCGTATGTGTCTACGCAGTCAGACAATGTGCACAAAGCAGAACAAAACGACAGCGAAGAAGAGAGACCGTGGAGAGATTGCTCCCCACCAGAGGGATTGGGGAAATCAATGATATTAAGCCAACTTTACAGGCGGAAAAATCCCATTGCACCATCCTTTGATTGGAGGAAGTTTGCGACTGCCCCTTTGGACAGCAGTTCTGGCTCCACAATCAGCGAGTCGTCCCAGGGCAACCGCTTTTACTTTTTCTTAAAAAAATATAAAAAATAATACATATATAGAAAATAAAAAAATTTTTATAATGAATTAGAAAATAAAATATCTAAATTTCCAGAAAGTATATCCGCTAAATCAGATAGTGAATTCCTAGAGAAATTCACTAGTCTTTTTACACCATATACTTTATTTAAGCTTGAACTAATTCGC
>JAFTDR010000232.1 GCA_017454105.1 Desulfovibrionaceae bacterium
ATGTATCGTCCTTCGCTCCGAATACTCGAACCCGGGAAGGAACTTCGCATCTTCACAGCTACTATGACGATATCCGACTTCCACAACTTTCAGAAAGAATCGATGTTTAGCATCTACGTCTTTCTGTCCGAATTTTCTTTCCTTTCGTATACCACCACAACAGGAAGCCAAAGTCTGGACATCCTTATTTTCATAAGAGGATTAGTTAGTTCTCGAATTCCGATAAGGTGTTTCCCCAGATGACGCTATATTGCAGCTACGTGCGTCAGTTCCAGTACAGCTTAAAACGGAGGGTTGTGGATCTCCCACGTTGCGCATACTCCCAATTATAGACATGTCACGTTCTTAGACCCCGGTCAGGTAATGCTTTGCTCACCATTACGCATGCACTACAGAGATGTTTATTCATCCCAGTCTTCAGCTAAAACGACAGACTCGACTCTGACATTGCATATCTTTCGAGGCTGAATTGCGCGACCTACCTATTCACTATATCACACTCCTTATGATACCAGGAGCTTCATGCTATCGACTTGCGAAGACAACATGTCCTGTTTGTTTCTGACTGGTTGGTTAGACCTAATCAGGGGGATTTTCACCCTATGAAGTATGCACCCTCGTGGCGCACCGTCTTTTTTTATTATCGGATATTCCACTCCACGTGCGGCCAAAATGACGGGCTTTTGCGCAGCAACAGCGCGAAAGAAGCGTGCCTTATTTGAAAACGGCAATCTAAGAGAGATTTTCTCTCGGAACCAGGGAAGCGGTAGAAAAAGTGCATGCGCCTCGAAGCAAGACGAGATCATAGAGGAACTTGAATCGAAGGATTGACCTTCGTGTCAAGCAAATACAGGCGATGATCCAAGAGAAAATTTGTTCGTCTGTATCGTTATCGACCGTTAAAAATTTCTTGCACAAACTCGGCTATAAGTGCCTGAAATGCGGCTCTTTGCCTGCCAAAGCAGATCCAGATACTCAGCGCAAATTCTATGAAGAAACCGAGAAGCCTCTCATGGAGATGGCAAAAAAAGGTGAAGTTGTGCTCTGCTACTGTGACGCCTCGCATTTTGTCTTGGGGAATACACACCTTGGGCGCATCTGGTGCCGAGTCCGTCGTTTCATGTCAACATTCACTGGTCGAGAGCGGTACAATGTTCTTGGTGCGCTCAATTTTGTGACCAAGAAAATGACAACCGTAACAAATAATTCCTACATTACCTCGACCCAGGTTCTCGAACTGCTTGACAAACTTGTCCACCAGTATGTCGGTATCCCCATCTATTTGTTCCTCGACAATGCCAAGTACCAGAGGTGCAAACTCGTTCAGGAATACGCAAAAGCAGTTGGAGTCAATCTTGTCTTTTTGCCTCCATACAGCCCCAATTTGAACCTTATTGAACGTTTTTGGAAACTCGTAAAAAAGGAACTGGGTTCTGCATATTTCAGTAATTTCCCAGATTTTTCCAAGAACATTGATCTACTTTGCAGCAGAACGCATACGGATCTCAAGGCTGAAATGGATACTCTAATCGGCGAGAAGGTGCAACTGTTTGACGGGATGAACCTCAAGAGTCCCAATTCATTTGAGCAGCCCCGTAAAGTCGCTTAATAAGAGTGGATGGGAGTGTGCGATAACGGCCTTGACAGCATTCTAAAAAGTGCAATTTTTTTTCTGGCCGGAGTATATGTTGGTCATCTTTGGCTTCGGGTTGTACATCACACGCAAACAATAATTTTTTTACAAGGGCTTCTTCGGAGGCTCTTTTTTGTTGCGCTTTTTCAGCGGCCTTTGTAGACCCTGCGCTGCGGTGGACATGGCACACGCTGAAAAATTGTTTTTTAAGATTTTTGCTCGGACGTTCGAGGTTGTGTCTCTTTTTGGGTAATTCCTTCCCAGTTTTCAAACAAAAAAGCCCATTGCTGAAAAATGCACTGGGCAGGCACAGAACAAATATGGATGTGGGTATGATTGAATTAGGCTTATTTCTTTGCGCTGGAGCACTTATAAATGCGTATTTTGAATAAAATAAAAAAAATATAAATGCTATTCAAAAAGCCCGCAAATACTTACAAGGTTATACAGATTAAATAGAGAGACTTGAAATGACATTAGCACTTCTGGACTGTGGAGGCACACAGCGTGTTAAGCACGAG
>JAFTDR010000233.1 GCA_017454105.1 Desulfovibrionaceae bacterium
CCCTCATGTCAAGCATCCTTACCCCTGTGAGCGCATGGCAGAACGTCAGAAAACGCTCGCTACACTGAGATTCTCAGTGTAAGAGACGAAACTGAATCACTGAGGGTGTAATACCCAGTGGTGATTAACTAAATGAAGAGCCGTGTGCGGCGACGCCCGACGCGAAGCTAGTGGCTAGAAACTGCACGCACGGTTCTGTGCGGGGGGGGGCGTTCAGTAATGGGCGTCCCTACCGTGTCAGTCATTCATCTCCGCTATCATCTTCTAGGATGAGCCACTAGCCTGTTCCCAAAAATGTCAGCATTTCTCTGGGGGTTACCACAAACGACCTACTGGGAAATGCTTAATGTTTCCCGTCACAAGGTATGCATCGTGGTTTTTCTTGGCCTCCATCGTAACAGCATAAAAAATAATATCTTTAGGATCTGGAAAAAATTCTTCAACCTTCTCAGGATTAAGAAATAGGCCTCTTGTTCTGAGCCTTCTGTCACCACCTGAATATCCTGTTCCTTAAAGGAGAATTTTTTACGACGAAATACATTTTCATACTCAGCCATGATTTCAACACTGAGCAAGGGAATAATACTTCCAATAAGAGCCAGCTCCAGCACCATACCAAGAACGGAATCCCATCAAAGGAAAGCAGAGACCAATACGTTTGTGTCAATCACTGCATACAACTTCATGCCTTATTTCTCGTTTCTTACAGCTGCGATCTCAGCATTGATTTCCTCTAGTGTCATATCGGCAATACCGAGCCTCTCAGCATCTCGGCTCATGCGCTTCATTGCTTCTACAGCAGCCATTGCTTTATAATTTTCTTCTGGTTCTTCAGAAAGGTAAAAAACTCCTCGTTGTACATCCTCTCGACCAGCAGTCACATCAGTTCTGAATGCAACTTCTTCTATATAAGATTCAATAGCCTCTCTCAATGCTTCTTCCTTGGAAATCGAAAGAGTTGAAGCTACGATTTCTAGGCGACTCAGCATATCGCTATCCTATAAAACAGACGTCTGAGTCATTGAGTCTCCCTCCTCTTCATTATCACCAACCTTCAGCATTCAATTATTTTTAATGAAAAGCGGTTGACAGCCATCGTGTCACTTTGCCGTTACCATAAAAAATATCATAAATATGTCAGGAAGGGCTGCTTTTATGGCGTATTTACTATTTTTTCTTGTCGAAAGGAGCCATGGTCACCACAGGTCACCTCACTCGGTCAGGTGACAGTGCTCTTGAATGGACAAAGGAAGAGGCCGCCTTGGGGTCTCCCAAAACGGCCTATTCACGGTATTTGTGGTGGAGCTGGGGAGAATTGAACTCCCGACCTCTTGAATGCCATTCAGTTCCCTTTTGAAAAGTTGGGAACGACTGTGAAGTTTTAGAGGCCCATTTTATCCAGTAACCATGCGGGTTTTCGGCTAAAATCTGTCAAAATCCTTCACTCTCTTTCACTTGCAATTCTGGCACATATATGGCATAAAGGCTCAGTACCAACGAGTACGAAGCTAGAATCAGGCACTCAGATGGCACAAACTGGCACTGATCAGACTCTAGAATGCCCTGTGAACCACTGGAAATTTTCGCTCACTTTCAGGCAGTTCTCTAATGAGCCGATATACGTACTCAGAATGTTAAAGATTGAACTGCCTTGTCAAGAAAAGCTGAACGTGACAAACCGAGTGCATTCGCTTCTTCGTCTATGCGATTTAGAGTATTTCGTGGCAGAGAAATATTCACAAGCTCAGCCTCAGCATCCAAAAAAGAAGTGTCGATATCCACAAAGAATACTGCCCGCCCTTTAGCGTCGGGAGATGCAAGTACCAATTCAGGAGCAGATGGCGAAGGAAATTTTTTGGCAGGCTCGCCAAGCATCCAAGTTTCAACAGCATCTTGAGCATTAGAGAGCAGTTCGTCCAAGGTCGCAGCCATGCTGTAGCAACCTGGAAAATCGGGAAAAAATGCACCGTAATCGCTGGTGTTGTCCTTGTACACAATCAGAGGAAAATACATAATGACTCCGGCTATTGCAAGGATTCGCCTATTTGCTGTTCCATTTTTTTCAGCAAATTGATACTTATTTCGTGGTTACCCTTACTGATGGATATCCACCGCCCGTCTGGGTGCTTGTACTTAATGTGTTTTTTGCCGCCTATTTCTTCAAAACCAAGAGATTTGAGTCGCTTAATGAGTTCTTTTGTATTCATTTTTTCCTTCTACGCCTCAGCAAAAGCGACTTTTTCGCAAATACCGATACAACGTCAGTCTGATATCGGTGTAATCAAGAATGCCTGACTACTGGGCATATTGACAAGTGCATAGGGACAAAATGAAAAGCTAGGCCTACACAACTACGCAGTGAGGATAGGTGTGAGAAGCCGCCACACCTTGAAGATGCAATCGTCTGGGACTTTACAAAAAAGTGCCTATGAGCCACCTACTCTGAGACTTCGTATACTCCAGCCAGAAACAAACAGTCATTTTTGCGGACGGGTTTCGAGACTGAGTCTTATATTTTCAACTATATGTTGCAACTTTTTTTTCTGACCGCAGTATATCTCTTGGAGTCTGTTAAAAGCAAAAGGATATACCTTTCATTGGTTTGAGGAAGTTGGGAGCCAGGGGGAGTGGCTAACTGTATGCCGTGCGGCCCACTGTAAGCAGTGCCTAGGAGAGCGAAGACTACCCGCGCAGTGACAGGAGCGAACGTCAGTAGACGAGCGCAAGCACAAACCTTGTAGCATAGCCTAGTGCAAGTAGTTGTGTCAAGTTAAACAGTATATGCAAAAACTTTGCCAGACTGTACTAATACGTACTAAGCAATTTAAAACTATTTTTTTTGCCTTAGATTCGCAGATTTGTCAAGCGAAATAATTATTGCAAATTACATGCCTAAATGTAAAACTGAGAGGTAAGGATGTCGGAGCAAAAGAAAGAGAAGCCTGAGTGGATCAAACTTGAACAGGGTATACGCGCGCGCAAGCATCCTACTAGAAAGCACGGGGTCAAAGCCGACATGTATTTCGTACTCCGCTTCACAGTGGATGGCAAGGACTTGTGGAAAAATAAGTTGAACAGAGTGCCAAAGCGGAGCGCTCCTCTCGTTATTAAAAATGAACGCTCTAATGGAGAAAGCCTGGATATTTTTATGACGTAAA
>JAFTDR010000234.1 GCA_017454105.1 Desulfovibrionaceae bacterium
CAGGCGAAGGGACACGGTCGAGATTGGGCTGTTTCGGATCGAGGATAGACGAATGCCGCCTGCGGAGCAGCTTTTTGAAGAGGAGTGCATTTACTGTAAGCCTCCGCAGAGCCAGCCGCAACGAGATGACATTGTCGCCTACAGGGACGAGTTGAAGGCGGAGCATAAGCCATCAACGGTTCAGGGGTACCTCGCGGCGGTGAAACTGTTTTTTCAATGGGCGGCACAGGAAGGCCTGTATCCGGACATAGCGCAGCGCATTAAAGGGGCTAAGCAGGACACGGCGCATAAAAAGGATTACTTGACGACGAAGCAGGTGAGCCGTCTTTTGGAGTCTATTGATCGATCGACGCTCAGGGGGTTACGCGACTACGCGATGATCTCTGTGATGGTGACCACAGGTCTCAGGGAGATATCTATAGTCAGAGCGGATATCGGTGATATTAGGGCGGCTGGGGACGCAGTCGCTCTTTACCACCGTGGGAAAGGCCGAGAGGACAAGGCGGAGTATGTGAAACTTGCGGAGCCCGTGGAGCAAGCCGTGCGAGATTACCTAAGAGCCAGAGGAGAGACGGATCCGCGAGCTCCGCTTTTTAGTTCGATTGCGAACCGTAACAACGGAGAGCGCATGACAACGCGAAGCGTAAGCAGAGTCGTGAAGGAGCGACTTATCAATGTCGGGCTGGAGAGTGAGCGTCTGACGGGGCACAGCCTGCGTCACACTGCGGCGACACTTAACCTACTTAATGGAGGGACGGTCGAGGAGACACAACAGCTTCTTGGCCACCGAAACATCAACACCACGCTGATTTATTCTCACGCTTTAGAGCGGGCCAAAAACAGCAGTGAGGAGAGGATAGCGAGGGCTATTTTTGGATAAACAGCATACACAATACAGTATACACAATTCATAAAGAGCATATACTTGTAAACATTATGAGGAAGCTATGGGGAAAACGTACGCAGTAATCAACCAAAAAGGGGGAGTCGGGAAAAGCACGACTGCGGAAGCGCTAGCGGCTGGGCTGAGTATTAAGGAGTACGCGGTCCTCACGATCGATTTAGATCCACAAGGCAATACGTCCTACACCGCTGGAGTGAAAACGGAAGGGGTGGCCACAGTTCTGGAAGTACTCACGGGAGACGCTCCAGCGGAAGACGCGATCCAGCATATAGAGGGGGGCGGCGACATCATCGCGTCGAATCGCGCCCTTGCTGGGGCCGATGTTTTCATTGTTGGGAAGGGAAAGGAGTACAAACTCAAGCTAGCGTTACAAGCGATCAACGGGAAGTACGATTTTATCGTGCTAGATACGCCGCCTGCCTTGGGAATACTCACGGCGAATGCCCTCGCGGCCTGCGACAGTGCGATTATTCCGGCGCAGGCTGATATTTTCAGTCTGCATGGTATTGAACAGCTTAGTACGACGATTAAAACAGTGAAGAAGTTTGTAAATAATAAGCTACGTATTGAGGGTATACTGCTTACGCGCTACAGCCCGCGCTCGATTCTGAGTAGGGAAGTAGCCGAAATGGCTGAAAGTCTAGCTAAGAAGCTTGGCACGAAGCTCTTCAAAACGCGAATCCGAGAGGGCATCGCGGTAAAGGAAGCACAGATCAGCCGTAAGAGCCTGTATTGTTATGCGCCCAAAGCCAAAGTGACGGAGGACTACAGGTGTTTTGTTGATGAGGTATTGAGCAAGGAGGGCTAGGATGGCGAAGAAGAGCTTTATTCAGCGTGACCCCGAGAAGAATTTCATCAATATTGAACCAGGAGACGAGGAACAGGAGCCGAAGCCTGCGCAGCCGAAGCCATCTGCGACGCACGCGCCCAAGGGGTACAAAGTTAATCCGCTCTATGTGGAAACGAAGAGCCGCCGATTGCAGCTGGTGGTACAACCAAGCCTTTTTGAGAAAGTCAAGCGGGGAGCCGCAGCTGCCGGACTTTCGGTTAACGAATTTGTCCATCAAATTCTGGAGAAGGCTACGATGGAAGAAGAGGAGGAGCAGGAGGAGGGAAAAAGCTAAGACTGTGAAAGCGGGTGAGTAGACTCACGCCCAGCGAAACGCGTGATTGTCCGAAAATAACTATTAGCGGACATTCATTTCCTCCACAAACTACCCCCCCCCTCCCACGTCCCCAAGCTTGACTCTTCGTCTTCGGGCGTATATCTCTAAAAGCACAAGTCGCGGTATCTCCGCATTCGACCGCGCTTTGCCCTTACCCTCGCCCTCTGTCTCATCCCATGCGCCATTGCGCGAACCTCCCTCCCCATGCGCGCCTACTTGCAAAACCATTGATAATCAAGGTCTTTCTAAAAAAATGCAGAAGAGGTTCGCGATCCGCCTGCAGCAAGGGTTTCAGATGGTTTTAAGCCCATATTTTCTAAATGTACCGCAATCTACCTCGGAGGTTCGCGAATGACCCCCCGAAAAGCCTTGTTTGATGCGGTCTCCAGGAGGCCGGAGTTGAAATCGACCTGATTTGAAAAGGGATTACGACCCCATACGCACTTCATCACCGGCAAGAGCTATGATTGTTGAAATCGACCTGATTTGAAAAGGGATTACGACATTATTTGATTGGAACCCTTCAACAACGAGAAGTGTCTAACGTTGAAATCGACCTGATTTGAAAAGGGATTACGACTCGGTGGTTATCTCGTCTTCAATGAGTTGGTCAATCTGTTGAAATCGACCTGATTTGAAAAGGGATTACGACTTATGAGAGACCCAAGGACTCGTGGCTACTAACTCGTTGAAATCGACCTGATTTGAAAAGGGATTACGACTAGGATATGGACCCACCGTCCATGCACATAAATACCACGGTTTAAACTGACCTGATCTGAAAAGGGATTACGACTTATCATCTTCAATCTCTATATATGAATTCCATAGCGTTTAAACTGACCTGACTTAAAAAGGGATTACGACGCATCAATGTACGGCTTCTTTATACTCTCCATCTCCTGGTTTTAACTGATCTGATTTGAAAAGGGGTTGTGACTCATTGTCCTCTGCCAGGTGTTCTGCCAGGTCGGCAGTTATGTTTTAACCGACCTGATTTGAAAGGGATTACGACAATGAAACTCACGCAGAGACAGAACTGGATTATTTGTTGAAACTGACCTGACTTAAAAAGGGATTATGACTCTCTTGCTCGATGTCGATGTCGGGAATAGATCAATCAGTTTAAACGGACCTGATCTGAAAAGGGATTACGACTTTATCTAGTCGGGATTTACAGTTATGTCGAAATCATCAAGGTTTAAACTGACCTGTATCTGCTCACGGTGTACGGTGGAATCGCGCCTATCAGGCGATTTTATGCTACTCCTCAGGACTGTAGAAGCGAACTTTTTTGACGCTGCTACGGTTTGAAGAGATTTAAAAAACCAGCATAGTACCGTTGCCCCGTGAGCGGATACAAAAATTGCCTCGTGTACGGATTACAATACCATCGGCCAATCCCTGAGTTAAAGCTGAAATCCTCGCAATACAGAGCATCTTGGCTTATGTCAGAAGTGACGTACAAAAAGGATGCGAGGAGTCCAGAAGAACTGTAAAGCGACAGAAAAGCCTGGTGCTTTGTGGTTCGAGAGCTTGAGCGATAGCATGCCAATCCGTACATGCGGAAAAATTGTGCTTTTTGTCTTGACTCCTTCCACTCTTTCTAGTATGCGCAAGGAGTTGCGTACAGAACAATCTCCTGAACTGACTATAGCATGTATACTGAGGAATATGCATATGCATAAAAATAATCAACTAACAATTGGCAGTACAAAGTATGTCTTTCTTTCTGTCGATGAATATGCACAATTACATCCCAGATTGGTAAAAAAATTACCCATACAACCTACGCACTTTAATTTTTATATTGTGAAAAATTGTTATTCAATTGGCATTAACGCCCAACTGCTTATGCCCTTTAAGGATGGAGAGCAAAATATTATTTTTAATGAATCATTTGCCTTTCCACAATCCGATGAAGAACGTGCCATTGTCATAGCAAGTAATTTTCAAGAGCAACCCAGCGTCCAACTTTCTGAGGCAGTCCCATTATATCACCTGTACGCGAATAATTTTTGGCATTGGTGTATTGAATGCATCCCAAAATTAATTGCCCTGGAAAATATCGGATATAGAGGACCATATATTGTATTTAAATCTAAATTTATTATTGAGACATTAAATTTATTTGGTATAGATAGAAAAAGAATTTTGTTTAGTGACAAAAACTATATCATTAAGAATATGATTGTGTCACCTAATTATAACTATTTTTACACATTTACTCATACAGATATTCTTGAGACCTTGCGTACAGCCATACTTGATCGTATTACTTGCCTTACAGGAACAAAAAAAATATATATAAAGCGTATATCAGGGCGCGTTGTCAACAATGCCGACGAAGTCGAAAATTTTCTGAAAAAATATGATTTTGAAATTATGATTCCCGAAAATTATTCGGTTCAAGAACAATTTTCAAACATGACTAATGTTGATTTTTCCATCATGGCGCACGGCGCCAACGGACTGCTTACCTTGCTCCAGAAAAAATACTCTAATTTCATAGAATTTTTTAGCAGCGCTTACGTTGTTTACCACACGACAGGCATTATAAAACTTTTGTCCCTGGACTATTTGCCGCTGGTTGAATTTCGTGACACTCCCCCACGCATCCAAGGGCATCACAACGGACAATTTTGCAATATTGATGTTCCCCTGAAACAACTTGAAATCTTTCTCAACAATGCCCTATGTCGAAAAAATCACACATGTCGCTGAATTACCTTTGAAAATAGTGTTTTTTTTATGGGAGTTAATCAATGGTTTTACACAAACAATGACTGTGGGTTTTGCGCTTATAGATCAGTATGATAAAGCGACAACCTCCTAAGGAACTTTGAAAAAGTATCTTGACATTACTGTCGAGAGTGCCAGGTAGTTTTGGCAATAGAATTGAACTGTATACTTACAACATAAGCTGGTATGGTGCCACAACGCAAAACGTAGTTTTGCTAGCCTTGCGGAGAATCGTACAAAAAAAACTTCATGAGCCATTTCAATGACTCTACGACCACATCTTGAGTTGCTGGCAGCTTGGCGCAACCTGCGAGTGATACGTGGCAACACTCTGTAAAGAAATTTACTGTAAACGGATCTTTGTGTATCTGCAGAATGCTCAAGATATACTGGGGTCAGAAAAAAATTGCAATTTTTGTTTTGACTTCTTCCCCTCTTTCTAGTATGCGTTTACAGATTTTTTCTAACAATTAAATAGTGGAGAGAGCAGTATGACCAAATTATTGAAAGAGACATTATTCTACTATTTGTAATTGTCCATATAAAAACTTCGTGCATGATTGGCTCTTTATAGAAATAAGTATAAATTTTATCATGATAATATTTTTATTGAAATATCTTGTATTCTTTTATAATTCTATTAACTAAGTTCTTTAGATCTCTAGGAATATCAAGAGCGCGGCCTGTGTACACGCTTTTTTGGACATAAAAATTATTTAATTTTAATTCTACCTTAAGTACAGTTGCGTAGCAAAAGTTAGTTTATTTCATCAAAAATAGATCGACAGTGCATCCTAGCGTCCCAATGTATACCGTGTCCAGCATATACCCATTATTTTTTTAGTAGGGGAATCCTATGTCTTTACAAGAATCCAATGATATCAATCGGATCCCTTATGGACTTCTTGAATTTTCTGATATTCGTAAGCAAAATATGATTTATGTTGATAAAACAAAAATGATTGCAGAGCTTGCGAATCAATTTACTCCTTTATTGTTTTTACGTCCGAAAAGGTTTGGTAAATCTTTGCTTGTAAGCACATTGAAAAGTCTCTTTTCTAATGGTTTAGAATACTTTCGCGGTCTTGAAATTGAGAAGATCTGGAAAGAGAAAAAGTATAAGGTAGTACATATAGACTTTTCAAGTATAGCTGATAGTTCTGCTCAAGAATTTGAACGTGCCCTCGGTGAAAGAATTATTGAGGAGTTTAATGTAAAAGGAAAGGTTAATCTTTATGATGGAAGTCGTGTCCGATTTCCTGATATGATTTTATATGATATTGTAAGTGAATTACCGGATTGGAGTGTTGTGTTGCTTATTGATGAATATGATGCACCACTAACACATCATCTAGCTAATCCAGAAGAACAAGATGAGATTACAGGTATTATAAATTCTTTTTTAGCTGTTGTAAAGGAATATACTGGAGTATTTCGTTTAATCTTTATTACTGGCGAGGTTTACGCGATTCCGGTTTCAATTTTTTCTGGGTTTAACAACTATATTGATATAAGTCTTGATGCAGACTTCAATACAATTCTTGGATTTACACAAAATGAATTAAGTCAATATTTTGATCCATATATTGCCAATGCTGCGCAAATCTTAAATATGAGTGTTGATGATATCTATAAAAATCTAGAAAAATATTATGGTGGCTTTAAGTTTTCTTCAGATTGTGAAGGATTTGTATATAACCCATGGTCAGTGCTTAGTTTTTTAAAGAAATCTAAGGATGGCTTTTGTAATTATTGGTTTGATTCTGGTAGTGTTTCATCTATTCTTATGAATTATCTTAAGACACATGATGACATTGATCTCCTGGGATATTGTAAGGAGCCTATATTTGCAGACAACTATGAACTTTCAATGAGATATGAAGTTACAAATATTCCTCTGGATATCTTGCTTTACCAAACAGGATATCTTACGATTCATCCTAAAAGTAGGGTAACGAATGATTTAGTTGTACCTAATGCAGAGGTTGAAGAAGGCTTATCGTTTTTACAGCGTATGGCTAATACTATGGCAGTATCTCCAGAAAAGTAAAAAATATTTCCCAATATATTGATACAAATAGTCTTGATAATTCGCTATCCACTCACGGAAACAGGATTTTGCACGTTGTATATTTGCGTCTCGGGAAGAATTATTGTGACGCCTAGAATGAGCGAAGGAGAGCATGACAGCGACTTTCCCCGTCAAGTTTTTAATGAGTGTGTGGACAGCTGCGCGGAGTTTTTTCGCCCTGCGTTTCAGAAGTTTCGGGCAGCCATACTGGTTTTCCGTATGCGCTCAGCGGTCAACGGTACTACGCGGATTTTATAGTTCTTTAAAACGTATTATTGTTACAAGCACCGCATTCTGTCGTTCGTGAGATTCCTGGAGAGTAGGTCACCTGTGAGCTGATACGGTTTTCCCATACAAGCCACGAGCCGGTGCGTGAAGAATCATTCACGTACACTTCTGGCTCAAGTCATACATTGTGGTGGGCGCTTTTTTGTGGCGTATGCGACCGAGGGGGCTTTGACCCCCACTCGATTCGCGCATCGCTTCCTGGATGAAAATTTTGGCAACTACTTTCTGTGCGGCTTCAGTTCGTCAAGAAAGCCCTGGGCCACTTCAAAACCGAGTTCTGCGGCCTTATCACAGGCCTGAACAGCCTCGTCGAAGCGCCCTTGATCGAAGAGGGCCAGGGCCAGGTTGTTCCAGGCAGGGGCAAAGCCGGGCTCATCCTTTATGATGTTGCGGCAGGCTTGCTCACAGCCTTCTATATTGCCTTTCATATAATAGGCTGTCGCTAGCTCATTGCGCGCCTGAAGAAAGTGTGGGGACCAGCTGAGCGCTTTGTTGAGTGCGCTGATCGCCTTGTCCGGCTCGCCTTTCTGGATGTGTACAAATGCTATATTGCTGAGGGCTATCGCGTTTTGAGGTCTGCAGTTTGCGGCTTCCTCATTGTAGTGCAGACAGCCGTCAAGGTCGCCGCGCTGCAGACAGATACCTCCAAGCTGCACATAGGCTTCTGCCATGCGCGGCGAATTGCGTATGGCGTTTAGAAAGCATTCCTCGGCACCGGCAAAATCTCGTTTGGAAAGTAGAGCCTGGGCGAGGTTATAATGGTGGTTGGCGCACTGATCGTTTTCTGCAATTGCATTTTTAAGATCAGCAATATATTCATCAATATTGTCGTATTTTTCTTTCATTTGCTAGTCAGCGTGCAAACCCTGGCTTTACGGCCGGGGAGAAAACGCTGCCTCCTCTTGTTTCAGTGTATATCGATAGGCAGTCTGAACGACGCAATCTCCTTCTTCTCCGTCGTGGTCTTTTGCGTGAGCGACGGATCTGCCTTGTCTTTTTGTCTGACCCGAGCGCTTGCCTTGCAAGATGGGTCTTGTTTTTTTTTAGTCTGTCTATGCGCTGTGACGACTTTTTTGCAGGGAAAGCGCTAAGCCCACTCTATGCGGCATATCCGGCCAAAAGGTCGATCAGACAAGGAGGTCGCGGCTCCGTCTCGCAACAGTGGGCGTGATTTGAGGAAGAAGGACCGTGTGTCTAGCCGCGTATCTTCCAGAGGCTTGCGCCCCACAATCGGTTGCGCAATCGCCTGGCGAAACTTCTTTGCGCCTTTGAGGAACTCTCGATGCAACCTGCAAAAAGCCAGCAGAAGACAACAAGGGCGTGCGAAGTTCGCTTGTCTTGGGAAAAAGAGTCTGCGGTCGACATGCGTCTTCATTTGCTGAGACTCCCAAAGCATGGGCTTTTTTTGGGGGCCACAAAAACCGCCAAGCGAGAAAAAAAGTAGCTCTGCCGAGGCCGAATATACGGATTTTTTGCCCAACCGCAGTATACAAAGTGCTGCGCATTCCTAAGGTCTTTGGCAAGGATCATAAACTGTCGATTCTGTCAGAGATATACTTACGCCAGAAACAAACTGACAGTTTTGCGAACGAAAGTCAGCACTGAATCAGGTATATTCGACTCCAAGTGGTAATTTTTTTTCTGACCGCAGTATATACGGTCAAACGATGCGTTTGCTTGAGATACGCACCAACGTGCGGGATTTTCTTTGGAATGCGTCCCAGCCCTAGAGCGCATAGACTCGCACTGGTCGATTGCGAGCGCGAAAAAGCAATCGTGTTTGCTTTCTGTTATTTGCTTGGGGGCGTGTAGTGGCTAAGCTGGGTCTTTGGTTTTTGCAAGGACTCATAGTACCACAGGCAAAAATCGAAGACGCCGCGGTATTTTTCGTCCTTGGTGATTAGGCCCATCGCGCAGTCTAGCGCTCCCTTGCGGTAGATTTCGCTGATTTCCTCATTGCCCAGGCTCTGAAGAAACGCTGTCATAAGCTGCTGTGTTGTGCGCATGCCTGCGTCGACGCGCATATCAAGGGGATGATTTGGCTCCTGAAAGGGATCCCAGTGTTCGTAGCCAATGCGGTCGATAAATTTTCGGCGTGACGGCCGCATTTTTTCATAAATTTGCCGTTTGAGCGCCTCCTGCTCCGGTGTCAGGTTCTGTATTTCGGGGCGCGTTTCAAAAAGTTCAGCGGGAATTCGTGGCGCCATCTAATCGTCCTTTGCCTTGCCGCATCCAAGGTATGTCTCATCGTATGTGGTCAGAAGAGCCATTGAGACAGGCACATAGACCTGGTCAAGCTCTGTAAAGCGGGACTGCACTGCCTGGGCTATTTCGCCGCTTAAGGCTTCAAGCCGAGACTGGATTGTGTCGAGATGTACTGTCGGATACTGCGTGCCGACGTCAAATTTTGAAAAGCCGCAGACATGGCCGCGGTCACCAATGACAGTGGGTATGCCGTAGAGACGGCAGGTTATCGGCCGGTCATTGTAGAGAAGGCATTCGCCGTCCTCAAGTAACGGACAGGCCATGCGCTCAAGAGCCGCTTTTGCCATGACTTCTTCGGGGGACGCCCCTTCTTTTTCCATGCGGAAAAGGGTCCGTTTGAGCTTAGTGAGTTTACGGTCTGTCTCGGCGGCGCGGGTGAGAATTTTTGAGCGCTGTTCGCCATAGTCAAAGGCCTTGGCAAAGGCTCTGTTGAGGGCAAGGGCTTCGACAAGCGACAAATCAAAGAGAGCATAGCAGCAGTCGCTGCAGCCTTTTGTGCATGTCACACACTGTGGAAACGATTTCTGGACGCGGTCAAAGACGCTGTCTGCTTGGGCGCGCAGCGTCTCGTAGCGGGTGAGGATTGGGGTTACATCCGGGAGCATCACTCTTCAGCGTGAACCGCTGCCTCGCTTTGTAGGTGTATGTGTAAAAAATGCCGCCAGACATACCGTCCGGCGGCAAAGAGCCTAACGGACAACATCCGCATCAGCTTTTTGGCGACACACCCGCACATCCCCGGCTGTCACAAGATGGCCTGGGATGTGCGGCAGGGGGCAAGGTTTGACGTACGACGCGCCCCGCTTGTGTGTTTTTTGCGATGATGGTGTTGCTGTATGGTGCCTTGGCGCGTGAACTAGGCTTCTTCAACGGTTATGGCACCGTGCTCACAGGTCTCGACACAGGACTCACAGCCCAGGCAGTCTTCCATCTTCACGGGATTGGACTTGCCATCCTGCATTTCATAGACATCAGCGGGGCAGATATCAGCGCATTCACCACAGCCAACACATTTGTCCTGATTGACGGTCACATTGTAGGGCATAGTATCCTCCAAAAAAAAGATAAAGTGTCAGGTACCTGGCTATTGCCAGTTGTACCGTGTATGCATGGGTGCATACGTGGGAAATAGTCGTTTTTGATGGAAGATTGCGCAGGGCATTATGTAAAAAACGACTGTAATAGCCCATAGCGTGAGCCCGGCTTTGTGTCAAGATTAAATTTTTTCTAGAGCAAAAGTCGGGCATAATAGGCTCTGCCGCCTCTGACAACCTGGAGCAGTATCTGGCCAGCCATGCGCTCGCGGCGGAAGGCTGTGAGCAGATCGTGAACAGATTGGATGCGGCTTCCCCCAATTCCAATGATTCTGTCGCCGCGCCTAAGGAAATCTGAGGGCCCCCCGTTCCGAACGCTTCGGATAACAACCGACTGGCCGTGTTCACTAACGCGTAGACCCCAGCGTTCTTCCATAAGGTGCAAGGCTGTTGTGTCGTCAAGAGCGATTGGGGTAATCGTGCAGGTCTCTTCTCTGCCGTTTCGCAAGAGTGTCATTTTTAGGGCTTCGCCAGTTTCGTTGCGCAGTATGCGGATATAGTCGTGGCGGTCGCGCAAAGGGGCGTTATTGATCCGCAAAACTATGTCGCCTGGAGTGATCCCAGCGTTTGCGGCCGGGGTGTTCTCATAGACGCCTGTCACAAGAATGCCCTGGTTTGCGCTGACACCAAGCGACCAGGCTGTCTGGCCGTCAAGATCCTCAGCGAGAATGCCTATCCAGAATGTGGTCATATGTCCTGAATGCACAAGGCTATCCATGACGCGGCGGACTTTATTTATGGGTATGGCAAAGCCTATGCCCTCGGCGCGTGTGTCGGTTGCCGTGTTGATGCCAATTAAGCTCCCCTCAAGATTTAAGAGGGGCCCACCGCTATTGCCGGGATTGATGGCTGCGTCTGTCTGGATGAGATCGGTCAGTGTGCCTGACTTGGTTGTGATTGTCCGGCCAAGTGCTGAGACAACGCCTGTTGTCACTGTATGGCTAAAGCCAAAGGGATTGCCGATAGCGATGACAGTTTCGCCAGGGGCAAGGTCTGCGCTGTTGCCAAGCGGTATTGCCGGCAGATTACTTGCGCCCTCGATAGCGAGAATGGCTATGTCGAAATCCGGCTCAGCCCCGCGCACACTCGCTTTAAAATTTCTGCCGTCCTGCAGATGGACCATAATTTCGTCGCTGTCCGCTATGACATGGGCATTGGTGAGAACAAGACCGGCCTTGCCATCAACAATGACCCCAGAGCCAAGACTTGCGCGCCTTTGTTCGTGGCGGGGAAGGCCTGGTATGCCAAAGAAGAGATCGAGGGGAGAGGCGGCTCTGCCACGAATCTGCGTGCAGGTAATATTGACAACCGCTGCCTGGCATTTGTCAACAACTGCCACAACGGGCGTGTAGCGGGCACTTTCTTTTGCCGGTCGCGCGTGGACCTGGCAGCTTATGTGTGCCACAAGAAAAAGGATGAGGCAAGAAAGAAAAAAGCGTTCGCGCATGGTGTATCCTCTGCGGGCTGTTTTAGGCCGTTCTTTCGACCTTCACAAAAAAAAGTAGCCATGCTACAAAATTAGGTCGCTTTTAGGGCTGTGTACGATTTGTAAGGCAGGATAATATATGCGTGTTTTTGTATTGCTTGTACTCTGCGTCCTTGCGGTTATTGGCTATCAATTTGCGGGCATGCAGAAGACGGGCCCCATGAGAGCTATGAACGAGGCAGTGCCTGTGCGCGTGGCCAAGGCCATAGCCCAGGATGTGCCGTTTTTTTTGCAGGGGATAGGCAGTGTTGTGCCCTCAAGCGATGTTCTCATAAAGAGTCGTGTGAGCGGCCAGCTCATGAAAATTCATTTTACCGAGGGCCAGCATGTCCAGGCTGGGGCGCTTTTAGCCGAGATCGATCCTCGTCCTTTTGAGGCGGCCCTGCACGAGGCCCGCGGCAAGCTTGCCGCGGACATGGCCCAGCTTGCGAATGCCAAGAGAGATCTTGAGCGCTATGCGAGTCTTGTGCGGAAAGATTATATTGAACGGCAGAAGTACGACAATCAGCAGGCTCTTGTGGCCCAGTACGAGGGGGCTGTCTTTACAGACAAGGCTGCCTGCGAAAATGCCCGTCTCCAGCTTGAGTACAGCCGCATCACTGCGCCTGCAAGCGGCATTGTCGGATTGAAAAAAGTGGATGTCGGAAACCAAATCACAAGCAATGACAGCCAGGGCATTGTGCGCATAACTGAAGTCAGTCCCTGCGATGTCATATTCACCTTGCCAGAGACAAATGTTGGGCAGGTGGTTTTGGCTGTGAGAGAGCGCAGGCAGGCTTTGACTGTGCAGGCTTGGGATAGGGAGCAAAAAAAACTGCTTGCCCGGGGGACACTGCTCTCCCTTGACAATGAGATCGATAGCGCAACCGGAACTATTAAAGTGAAAGCGCGCTTTCCAAATACTGACAGAATACTCTATCCGAACCAGTTTGTGAACGTGCGCCTCTTAGTCGCGCTTTTCCATAAGGCTGTGACCATTCCCTCTGCGGCCGTGCAGATCGGCTCCCAAGGAAGTTATGTCTATGTCGTAACTCCAGAGGAGGACACAAAGCACGGGCAGGTTTCTGTGCGTCCTGTGACCTCAACCCTTGAGACCCCGGTTTTGACTGTTGTGACAGGGCTTACGGCTGGAGAGCGTGTTGTTGTGGATGGTGTTGACCGTCTGAAGGAGGGAACGCGTGTTCTTGAGACAGGCACCATGGATGTGCCGGCTGCGGAAGGGCTGTGATCGGCCATGAATGTATCGCGTCTTTTTATCCTGCGGCCTGTTGCCACAAGTCTGTGCATGCTGGCCCTTTTTTTGGCCGGTCTTCTAAGCTACCGGGCCCTCCCTGTTTCCGCCCTCCCTGAAATTGATTACCCAACCATCCAGGTGCAGACATTCTATCCAGGCGCAAGCGCCGATGTCATGGTGCGCAAGATCACGGCACCTCTTGAACGGCAGTTTGGCTCAATGCCTGGATTAAACCAGATGATTTCCCAGTCGTCGGCCGGGGCCTCGCTCATTACCTTGCAGTTTTCGCTGGTTAAAGAGCTCGATTCTGCGGAGCAGGAAGTGCAGGCAGCGATCAATGCGGCTGGCAGTCTTTTGCCAAGCGATCTACCGAATCCGCCTGTGTACAGCAAGGTGAATCCCGCAGATCCGCCCATTATGACCCTTGCTGTGACAAGCGACGCGCTGCGTATGACGCAGATCGAGGATCTGGCTGACACGCGGCTTGCGCAGAAGATCTCGCAGATTTTAGGCGTGGGCCTTGTGACTTTGTCTGGAGGTGAGCGGCCAGCAGTGCGTATAGCCGTCAATCCCAAGGTCTTAGCCTCCTATGGCTTTACCTTAGCGGACATCCGCACGGCCATATCACAGGCCAATGTCTCAGGCTCAAAGGGGAGTTTTGACGGCAAGGAGAGAGCAAGCAGCATTGATGCGAATGATCAGCTCACTTCGGCTGATGCCTATGCCGATACAGTTCTTGGCTATAAAAACGGCGCGCCGCTTCGCCTCCGCGATGTGGCGACTGTGGAAGAGGGGCCGGAGAATATCCGCCTTGCGGCGTACGTCGCAGGCAGTCAACCTTTTGAGCAGGCTATCATTCTCTCGATTCAGCGCCAGCCAGGATCGAATGTCATCGCTGTGGCTGACCGCGTAAAAAGCGTTTTGCCATCGCTTCTTGAAACGCTCCCTGGGTCGGTCTCAGTCCGCATTCTGACAGACAAGACAGAAGCCATACGGGCGACAGTCTACGATGTTGAGTGCGAACTCATCCTGGCGATTCTTATGGTCATTATGGTCATCTGGCTTTTTCTGCGCGATGCGCGGGCAACGTGCATTCCGGCTGTTGCTGTGCCTCTTTCCCTTTTAGGCTCGCTTGCTGTCATGTATTTCGCCGGCTATTCGCTCAACAATTTAACGCTTATGGCCCTGGTCATTGCAACGGGTTTTGTGGTTGATGACGCGATTGTCGTGATTGAGAACATTGTCCGCTTTCGCGAAGAGGGGAAAAATCCCCTTGATGCGGCACTCATTGGGGCCGGGCAGATTGGTTTCACCATTCTCTCGCTCACCATCTCTCTTGTTGCCGTGCTTATTCCCCTTTTGTGTATGGGCGGCATAGCGGGACGCCTATTCCGCGAATTCGCCGTAACACTCGCAGCGACCATTCTTCTCTCTGCTGTTGTTTCGCTCACTTTAACGCCCATGCTCTGCGCAACTATCCTTCGAACGCCCAAGAAGGCGCAGGAGAGTTCTTTTTTCATGCGTCTTCTTGCCTGGTACGAGCGGAAACTTGATTTTGTTTTTGCCCACCAGGGAGCGACGCTTTTGGTTGCGCTTGGAACCCTTGTTCTCACATGCCTGCTCTATGTCCTGATTCCGAAAGGTTTTTTTCCAGTCCAGGATACAGGCATAATCCAGGGAATAGCCGAGCTGCCCCAAGATTCTTCCTTTACCAATATGACAAACCGCCAGAAGAGCATAGCCTCCTGTCTTCTTCAGGATCCAGCCGTGGAATCGCTTGCTTTTTTTGTCGGCGTTGACGGCTTAAACCAGAGTCCTGGGACATCGCGCTTGACCATAAAACTTAAATCGCTCGACGAGCGCGGAGAACACGCAGCGCGTATTGCCGATCGGCTAATGGCCCGCGCAGCCTCCCTTCCGGGACTTTCTCTGTATCTTTCGCCTGTGCAGGATTTGACAATTGAGGATAGGGTGTCGCGTTTCCAGTATCAGTTTTCCGTCGATGCGCTCAGTCAAGAATCTCTTGAAGAGTGGGTTCCGCGTTTAACAGACGCCTTACAGGCTCTGCCGGAATTTGCCCATGTCGCCCATGATCTCCAGTCAGCGGGCCGTCAACTCTGGCTTGCTATAAACCGCGATGTCGCCGGAAAACTTGGCATCAGCATGACGGATATCGATAATGCGCTCTACGACGCCTTCGGGCAGAGGCAGATCTCAACTATTTTCACCCAGACAAACCAGTATAAAGTTGTCTTGGAGGTTGCTCCGCAGTTTCGGCGCGGACCCCGCGACCTAGAAAATATCTATGTGAAAGCGGCTGATGGGCAAACTGTGCCTCTCTCCGTTCTTGTTAGGCCAGAAGAGCGAGCGACCAGGCTTGCCTATGCCCGTCAGGGACAGTTTGCTATGGCAACTGTCTCCTTTGTGCCTGCAGAAGGTTTTTCACTTGGCGACGCTGTCGCGCGCATACAGTCCGTGCAGAGGCAGATAGGGCTTCCCGAAGCGCTCTCTATTGAGCTTCAAGGCGCGGCCCAAGCCTTTGCTAATTCGTCAAACGATCAGATTCTGCTTATCTTAGCGGCCCTTGTCACTGTCTATATTGTCCTTGGCGTCCTCTACGAGAGCTATATCCACCCGATTACGATCATATCGACACTGCCCTCTGCGGGCGTCGGGGCTCTCCTTGCCCTTTTTTGCGTCTCTATGGATCTGGGTATTGCGGGTGTCATTGGGATTATCCTGCTTATCGGCATTGTGAAGAAAAACGCGATTATGATGATTGACTTTGCCCTTGACGCTGAGCGGAAGGAGGGCAAATCGAGTTTTCAAGCAATTCGCAAGGCCTGCCTTTTGCGCCTCCGCCCAATCCTTATGACCACTATGGCCGCGCTCTTGGGTGCCCTTCCCCTGGTTATTGGCAATGGCATGGGGAGCGAGATTCGCGCGCCACTAGGTGTCACGATGATTGGCGGACTGCTCGTAAGCCAGTTGCTCACACTCTTCACAACGCCTGTCATCTACCTTTGGTTTGGGCGCATGCAGACCTGGTTTGCCGGAAGGTTTCGGCAGAACTAACAGTATACGCCAAGTTCTTCTTTGCAAGGGATTTCGTCCCCCGCGCTTCGTGAGGCATATCCGTGGCAGCCACATTTGACCCGCACGAGAGTTCTCGACTTTCTTTTACCTTTTCCGCTTTTTTTATTGCGCGGCCTGTTGCAACAACGCTTTTGACTTTGGCCCTGACATTGGCTGGAGCCGTCGCTTTTCAGCTTCTGCCGGTAGCGCCCCTTCCGGCAATTGATTTTCCTGTTGTCATGGTCAGGGCGCAGCTGCCTGGGGCAAGTCCCGAGACAATGGCCGCGACTGTCGCAACGCCGCTTGAGCGCGCTATGGGCCGCATAGCCGGTATAACCGAATTGACCTCAACAAGTGGCAAGGGGTCAACGAGCGTCATTGTGCAGTTTGATTTGGACCGCAACGCCGATGGCGCGGCGCGGGATGTTCAGGCGGCGATTGCCGCAGCGCGCAGTCTTCTTCCGTCCATGCCGAGCAATCCCACATACCGCAAGTTTAATCCGGCTGGCGCGCCAATTATGATATTGTCCGTCACATCCCAGATCCACACCCGCGCCCAACTCTACGATTTGGCCTCAACAGTCCTTGCCCAGAAAATTTCCCAGATTCAGGGGGTTGGCGAGGTGACAGTTGGTGGCGGGGCTATGCCGGCAATACGCGTTCAGCTCGATCCCGACGGTCTCAATCGGGCCGGCATCTCAACAGAGACTGTGCGCAGGGCGCTTGTTGCGGCAAATGCCTTTATTCCGAAGGGTGTTCTTGAGAACGAGCGCAGTTTCTGGATGCTTGACGCAAGCGATCAATTGCTCACTGTTGCTGACTATAGCGCGCTTATTGTCGCGCAGAAAAATGGCGCTGTTATCCGCCTTGGGGATGTGGCCAAGGTCTCAATGGCTACGCAAAATGCCCGCAACATGGCCCTTGCCAACGGGGAACCGGCAGTTCTCCTGATTGTTTTTCTCGCTTCTGGCGGCAATATCATTGAAACCGTTGACAGAGTGAAGGGCCTTCTGCCGCAGCTGAAAAGCTGGCTTCCAGAAAGTGTCTCTCTTGAGCTTCGAACGGACCGTTCCGTCACGATCCGCTCCTCACTGCACGAGGTGGAAAAAAGCCTTATTCTCTCGGTTTTTCTTGTCGTCCTTGTCACTTACTTTTTTTTGCAGAATGCGCGTGCAACCGTTATTCCGGCTGTTGCTGCGCCAGTTTCCCTTATTGCCACATTTGCCGTCATGTACGCCCTAGGCTACACGCTCGACAATCTCTCTCTTATGGCGCTCACAGTGAGTTCGGGCTTTGTGGTTGACGACGCAATTGTTGTGCTTGAAAACTGCATGCGTCATCATGAACTTGGGAAGTCAGCGCAGGATGCCGCAAAAGTTGGCTCAAGCGAGGTCGGTTTCACCGTCGTTTCAATCTCCCTCTCTCTTGTCGCCGTTTTTTTGCCACTGCTTCTTCTCGGCGGCTACATTGGCAGGCTATTTAGGGAATTTGCTGTTGTGCTAACCTGCGCCGTCCTTTTTTCCATGCTTGTCTCGCTTATGACAACACCCATGATGTGCGCGACATTTCTTGGTAAAAAAAGCGAGCGCACAAGAGCGGGCATTTTTTCAACTCTTTTTTCCCGCCTGCACGCTGCCTATACAAAGAGCCTTATTCCTGTTTTGCGCCACCCAAAGATCACTCTCTTTGTCTTTTTCCTGGTTCTTGCGGCCAATGTTGTGCTTTTTTACTACATACCGAAGGGCTTTTTCCCAACGCAAGACACAGGGGTCATCATGGGGCGGCTAAGAACAGATCAAAGCGCCTCTTTTCAGAACATGGAGGAAAAACTGACGCGCGTCGTCGCGGCCATTCGGCGCGATCCCGCTGTTGCTCAGGTTTCTGCCCATTTTTCTGGCAACCAGGGCGGCGGGGGCATCTTTATTTCCCTAAAACCTCTTGAAGAACGAAAACTGGGTATTTTGCAGGTTATTGGCCGCCTGCGCGCTGTTGTTTCGCGAGAACCAGGCCTCCAGGTATTTATGATGCCAGCCCAGGACATTATGATGGGAGGTCGAAGCGCCCGCTCCCAGTATCAATATACCCTGCAATCCGATGACCTTGCGGCACTGAAGATTTGGGCGGACAGATTGACGAAGGCACTCGCAAAAAGTCCTGTCATGAAAGATGTCGATACAGACACTGAGGACAGAGCCCTTGAGACGGAACTTACCTTGGATCGCGACCGTCTCGCCTCGCTTGGCATTTCCATTTTTGATGTCGATGCGGCTTTGCACAATGCCTTTGGACAGCGGCAGGTATCGACCATCTATCTTGAGAAGAACCAGTACAAGGTGGTTCTTGAATTCTCGGCCAATTTGCTTGAGGGCCCAGAGAGTCTTGCGAAAATCTATCTCCCCGGCGCGCACGGTCTTGTTCCCCTGCTCTCCCTTGCGCGCGTCTCTCCCTCCTTTGCGCCGCTAAGTGTCGCGCACCAGGGACAGTTTGCCGCAGTCACTCTCTCCTTTAACCTTCCCCCAGGTGAATCGCTCTCGACCGCGCGGCGCGTGATCGAGGAAACACGCGTGGCCATTGGCATGCCCTCCCGCATTGTCGGAAGTTTTCAGGGCACAGCCAAGATGTTTACTGACAGTCTGAACAGCCAGATTGTTCTCATCGTCTCGGCCGTTCTCTTTCTCTATATTGTCCTTGGCATCCTCTATGAGAGCCTTATCCACCCCCTGACTATTCTTTCGACCATTCCCTCAGCGGGCATTGGCGCGCTCCTGGCACTTTTTATCGCAGGCAAGGAATTTAGTGTCATAGCGCTGATAGGCATTTTGCTCCTAGCCGGCATTGTCAAGAAAAACGCGATCATGATGGTCGATTTTGCGATCGACGCTGTGCGCGCGAAGGGACTTTCTTCTGTTCAGGCAATCTTCACAGCCTGTTCTCTGCGCTTTAGGCCGATTATGATGACAACGGCGGCCGCAGTCTTTGGCGCAATACCCCTGGCTCTTGGCCAGGGCGACGGAGCAGAACTCCGTCAGCCGCTTGGCATCACAATTGTCGGTGGACTTGTTTTTGCCCAGATTTTCACCCTCTATACGACCCCTGTCGTCTATCTCGTTCTCGACACCTTCCAGGCCCGGCTGCGCGCCCGTTTTGCCCGCAGTTTCGGCCAGGCGAAGTAAATCTCTTAAAGGCCCGCGCAAAACCGCGGGCCTTGTGAGACGCGTGAGAAATCCCAAACAGAGTTCATCAAAGGGTACCATCATCGATACACAGCAGATTCCGTCGTTCACCTACCGGCCGCATACTAATTTTCCCTAGAAAGCCATAGGCCGGCACAAGGTTCACGTCGTAGCGGTACGAATCCTTGTGACGCCGTCTAGTACCGGCTTCTCTCAGCCCGCCGTAGCAAAGCATCGTTCAGCGTAAAAGATACACACGGGATGAGCCAGTACTAGTGACACATCTCAATTGCCTGGAATGAATATAGCTACAGAGACGAAAAGCCTATAGGACCCATGTCGCTAAACAGATTAATTAAGTTATACTGCGGTCAGAAACAAAGTTATCACTTTGAGTTGAATAGACCAGACTTGAGTGCTGACTCTCGTTCGCAAGTATGTCCGTTCATTTCTGGTTGGAGTATACAAAGGTTTTTGTATCCGCTCACGGGGCAGCAGCACCACGCGGATTGTATAGTTCTTCAAACGTATTATTGTTGACAAACACCGCATTCTGCCGCTCGTACGCTGCCTGGAGAGTAGGCTAAAAGGCGCATTTCATCGTACACACGTGAGCGGATACGTTTTTTTTTGAGTTGAAAGAAGAGAAGATCTGCGGCTCTCCTCGGTAGACAAACTCGACTTTGTGGGAATTTAGGATACATCATTAAGCGAAGGTGGCTGCTGTAGATTCAAAAAAGGCCCTCCCTTCGTACAGCATACAAGGCCAGCGTTTCGAAAAATTCGCGGGTCTTAAATAGATTTGTATCCGCTCAAGGTGTATACGTGTCGTACCTCACCTAAACATCGCTGGAAGCTTTTGGTGAGCGGATACATAGATTCCCTCAGGGTTTGCAAACAGCCCATAAAACCGGAATTTGAGTGTATGAAGGCAAATGGAGATACACCAACCGCTTTTCTCCGAAGATGCCTTGTTCCCTGAATATCCAGTTGAGTGGGTTATGGCAATGCGTATACAGAGAAGAATTTTAGCAATAATTAGTATGTTATTTTCAAAAAATGTATGGGGATGCAATGAAAATATTCGCCTTTTATTTGCCACAGTATCATGTTATAGAAGAGAATGAGTGCATTTATGGAAAAGGCTTTACAGAGTGGGATAATGTTCGAAATGCAAGGCCTCTATTTCAGGGACATTACCAACCTCATATTCCTCATAAAATACTGGGATACTATAGTCTCCTCGACAAAGATTTTATTGAAGAACAGCATAGGCTAGCATTTAATTTCTCAGTTAAAGGTTTTTGTTATTATTACTATAATTTTTGCGGAAAAATCTTGTTGGATAAACCATTAAAAATAATAAATACTAGCAAGAGTATCGAAAATGAGTTTTGCCTCTGTTGGTGTCATGGATCCTGGTATAACAATAAAAAAATAGATAAAGAAATTTTTATAAAACAAGATTATAGCATGGACAAGGTTGACTCGTTAACTGGAGATCTCTTGCAGTATTTTTATAATGAACGCTATTTAAAAATTGATAATAAGCCAGTTCTAATAATATGTTCACCTAACAATATCCCAAATGCTAAAGACTATATAAGTGCAATAAGAAATTCGATGAAATCTACAAAATTTAAGGATATTATGCTTGCAGGGCTGGAACTATTTGGAGGATGTCAGCCTAGTGAACTCGGTCTTGATTTTATGATAGAATACGCACCAAACTGGGTTGATTATGCATTCCTAGGGAAAATTCACGATTTAAAGATCTATGACTATCAAAAAGCAATAGAATTTAACATAAAAAAAGAAAAACCGAACTACAATAGAATTCGCTGCACTTTTCCAGGTTGGGACAATACTCCAAGAAAAAAAGATAAGGGTATTGTATTTATAGACGAATTTCCAGAGGTATTTGAAGCCAGTCTTAAATATCTTAAGACGTATACCGAAATTGAATTGCCAAAGAATATGCAATATATTTTTGTTAACGCCTGGAATGAGTGGGGTGAAGGTTGTCATATTGAACCAGATCAGAAATATGGTTTCACGTATCTTGAAATAATAAAAAGACTGTTCGGTGAATAAAGTGTACCCTATCCTCTCATGGTAATAGGCTGGCTTGAGGACTCTTCAAATTGTGCTATTCTCGATAGGGACCACATTCTGTTGTTAGCGAGATATCTGGATAGCCGCGTGAGCGATATGCTTATCCTGAGAAGAATAAAAACACTTTTGTACGGGGTACGGGTTAAATGGACTGCGTATTGGGGCTCTTGCTTCACTTTATATCTTGTTAATTTCTATTATCGCTGGCAGACAGCCTAAGCGAAGCGAGTCTACTGCTCAAAAGATACGACGAATACAGAATGCAAATCTGATTTAACAACTTTACTAACATTGTCTTATTTTAATTGATTGTTTGATGTCTGCAGCGAGAAAATATCTGATTGTAATTTATAATGTATCACAAGTGTAGGCATTTTATTTCGATAGAGTCAGGATCCTACTGCTTCTGCTAGCGGATACTTCATAAAAATTAAAGAGACTAAAATATGTCAGAGAAATTCATTGTATTTTCAAAAAATTGTCCGCTTGTAGAATTTTCGTCGGGGAAAAATAGTAAGTACAAAATAGAGGGTTTGAATTTTTATAATGAATTTAAATATCTTTTGCCGTTTGAAATGCGGGGGAAATGAAACAGCAGATTTTTTAGAATCCTGGTTAGCAAAACGCATTACAGTAATTGGTAGAAAAACTTTAGCAACAATCGAAGAGACAAAACAGCTTGATAAAAATGATTCTTTGCGATTCGTGAAATTGACGCATGCACTTTCTTTAAATGATGTTTTCTGGCTTAGAGCTGCTGAGTCAAATTTAACATGGAAGGATGTCAACCTATATTCTAATAACTTTAGTGACGAACTGGCACAACTTGCCTTGTCTAATTTTCCAAAAAAATCCATTATGTTCGCATCCAGCTCCCCACAATACACGTTAAAAGGAGCGATGGCAAAATGTTGGATTCGCAGAAATAATATTTTACTTCTTTGTAAAATTGATAGCAAGCCGAAAAAATTCTTGCAATCTCAAGCCTGTATGGAATTGATTGCATCCGAAGTTGCTCATGTCTTTAATATTCCGCACATTAAATATTGGCTTGAACATATAAATACAAGTGTAGGTCTAGGCTCTTTCTGCGAAGCCTTTACATCTGAAGATATCGGTTTTGTTGAGGCATTTAATTTTTATCGTTATTGCGGAATTTCTGAAGAAGCACTGAGAAGTGAAGGTATCCGCTCACGGGGGATAGTGAAATGCGCCTTTCAGCCGACTCTCAAGCTATCTCTCCAACGGTAGAATGCGGATTATTTGGCAATGACTCTATTGGAAGAAGTATAAACACCGTATAGTACTGTTGACCCGTGAGCGG
>JAFTDR010000235.1 GCA_017454105.1 Desulfovibrionaceae bacterium
TCATTGTAAAGAGACGAAACTGAATCGCTGAGGGTGTAATACTCAGTGGCGATTAACCTAGGTGAGGAGCCGTGTGCGGGAAATCTGCACGCACGGTTCTGTGCGGGGGGCGTTCAGTAATGGGCGTCCCTACCGCGTCATACTGAGCATCTTGGCTTATGAAAGTATGCGCGGAGTCCAGAAGAACTGTACAGCGACAGAAAAGCCTGTTTTTTTGGGGTTTGAGAGCTTGAGCGACACGCTGAAACGATTCGGTAGGTTGCAAGATGGGCGAAAAAGCCTGATCGTCTCAGGCATTTTTGAAAAAAATGAAAGCTGCCCATAATGAGCAGCTTTGTATATATTTATATAGTGTCATCGTCCCGGTAGTCGCTGTTTTTGTCCGCTTGCTTCTTTCTGCCTTGCGCAAGCGCCCTCCTGGCTGATGCTCCGAGTCTGCTTCGTCTGGTGGATTTTTTCTTTGTATTCTCCTTCATATGGACGTCAATCTGCGGGAAAGCTATCTCAATATTGTTTTTCGCAAATTCCCTGTTGATTTGAAGTCTCACGGCAGTGGATGTGCTTATTTTGTCGTCGAACTTGTTGACCCAGAAGAAGACCGAGAAGAGAAGGGCGCTGTCGCCAAATTCCTTGAAGACGACGGAGGGTTCTGGATAGCGCAGGACTTTCTCTTGCTTTGAGACGATATTCTGGAGGATCTTTATGACCTTATCTGTGTCGCTCCCATAGGCAACGCCGACTGTGACGTTGGAGCGAACGGTTGAGTCATTGCGGGACCAGTTGACGAGATGGCCGGAAATGAATTCAGAATTGGGAACATAGATATAGGCATTGTCGTAGGTGCGGATGAGGGTATCGCGCACACTAATCTTGGTGACCCGTCCCGATATGCCGCCGACTTCAATGACATCGCCGACTTGGAGCATGCGGCCAAAAATAAGCAGGAGGCCTGAGAAGAAGTTGTTGACAATGCTCTGCAGGCCCATGCCGATACCGACTGAGAGACCGGTTGCGACCATGGCGGCGTTTTTGAGATCAATGTCCAGAATATGCATGACAAAGAGGGCGAAGATAATCCAAATCGCGTAGGTAAAGGCTGTTTGCGCAGGAGTTACAAGCGTTGCGTCAACTGTGCTTTTCTGGCTGACAATAATCTTCGAGAGATAGCGGGAGCCAGAAACACTGATTGCCTTTGTGAGAAAAAAGGCACTGATAATGATAAGAATGTGGATGAAGTTGAACTCGGCTGAACCGATGGAGACGTTTTTGAAGAGGTATTCATCCATGAGCGCCATGCCGCCTGGAAGTGTTGCCAGCCAGAGAAGAACACTTGAGACAGTGCCCAGGATGATGATCGGGGCTGTGAGGGAGACTATAATATTGGACAGTATGGCTTTGACGCCTTCCTGCGGTTGATTCTCGTTTAAGTAGTTAAAGCGGTCTATTCCGCCGAGACAGAGCTGCAAGGCAATGGAAATTGAGACGCAGCAGAGGTAGACAATCATGCTGAAAATCGGCAGGCCGCATACTGTGAGAAGCAGGCAGATCCACAGAACAAGGCCGTCAAAACTTCTGATATTCTGTTCAAGACGGAGTTCTCCAATGGAGAGTTCTGGCCAGAAGCGTCTCCAGATAAGGATGGCGATTAGGCATGAAAGCCAGAGTATGAGTAGGACAATAGGCAGCAGGGGAAGGTAGAGAAGAGTATAGGCGATACAGGTTAAGGGGAAGAGCCTAAGAACCGGTGACGTCTGTCTTTTGGTAGTTGGCGAAGAGAGAAGGCGCAGATCCCAGGCAAGGTTGATTTGGCCGAGAATCATGATGATATTGCCGACGGCCCTAAAAAGACGGTAGCCGCTGCTGCCCTGGTAAAAGGAGGCGATAAGGAGAGCAAGTCCGAAGCAGATGAGTGGCAGACTGACTCTGAAGAGATGGTCGATTGTCGGATTTGTGTCTGTCGGCAGCCAGCTTTGACGCCTAAGTACTATGAGTGCTATAGCAAAAAAAACGCAACTTATGACTGCGCGAAGAATTGTCTTCCGCCAGCCATTGGCGTCACTAGGCAGTTCCAGGGAGCGGCGCATCTGGAGACCGCTTATCATGATATCCATTTGACGGGGCAAATTGGTCCAGGCACTCGCGTCAAGCCA
Source organism: Desulfovibrionaceae bacterium (assembly GCA_017454105.1). Lineage (GTDB taxonomy): Bacteria > Desulfobacterota > Desulfovibrionia > Desulfovibrionales > Desulfovibrionaceae > Desulfovibrio. The sequence continues at coordinate 2,151 of JAFTDR010000235.1, forward strand.
GGTCAAGGGCTTCTGAAGATAATAGTTTTTCCACAGTTCCGGCAGTTTCTCCTCCACCTCATTCATGGTCTTTTGAATCTCTGTTTTCAGATGATTTGCTTGGGCCAGATCGTTATTTTGCTGGTCAAGGATGCGGACGAGCAGTTTCTCTGTATCCTGGAGCTCTTTCAGGTAGAGACGGTATTCGTTATTGTCGCGTTTCAGATTGACCGTGAAGGAGGAAAGCGAGAGGATTGATTCGTGCAGTTTGTTTGTCTGCGCGTGGTTTGCGTAGAGCGGGCCAAGTTCTCGGTTGAGATCCTGTTGTATAAGATTCATGCGATTTGTGATCGCTTCCATAAGAGCGGCCCACTGCTTATACTGGTTTAAGCTCGGCAGAAGATGGCTGAAATTCTGCTCAGCCTGGGCGACATAGCGGAGAAGCTCCCGCTTGTTTTCAAAATCATTCGCGAGTTTGTTGGCGCGCTCCTGTATTGTCTTGATTCTGTCCTGCGATTCTTCCCATTTTTTGCGCCAAGGAGCGGCCAGTCTTCTTTTTTCCTCAAGATCCGCGAAGACCGTTGAGACCTTTTTCAGCATATCAAGCACATGCTTGTGTCTGTCTTGAATGCCAGGAGCGGCTTCTTTCCCGGCTATCTCAGGACTTTTTTGATCGCTCGGTTCTGCTTGGGCCGTACTTGCAAGGCCAAGCGCTGCCGCGAGAAGAAGGCAGTGGATAAAGACAAAGAAATACCGGGAGACAGTTGTACGCATACGCTTCCTTTTGTCACTCTATGGGATGTAGGTGAGGGATGGACAGACAATCATCGTCAATTGCTGTGGCCTTGGACCATTTGACGTTGCCTGATACGAATGCCTTTGAGCGTGTAGGAACAGTACTCGACAAGGCGGAACTGGGTATTGAGCGAGGAATGACCGTTCTCGTTAAGCCAAACCTTCTTCTTGCCGACAGTCTTGCGTGCAGCGATCCGCTTGTTGTCGCAGCTGCCTGCGCTTGGCTTAAAGATTTGGGGGCCACTGTGTATGTGGCCGATTCGCCGGGTTTTGGCACGGCAAAAGGTGTGGCCCAAGCGATTGGGCTTAGCCAAGAATTAGCGAAGATTGGGCTTACGCTCTCCTCTCTTGGCAGAACCGTCTGGATGCGCGCAAATGTCCAGGATAGATGCGTGCGCATCCCAATTGCAGAACGCGCGCTTACCTGCGATCGCATCCTCTCAGTTCCGCGCATCAAGGTGCATCGCCAGATGCTGCTCTCGCTTGCGGTCAAAAATTGCTTTGGCTGCATTCCTGGTCTGCATAAGGCCGTTGTCCACACGCTCTATGGGGCAAGCCGTCCTTTTTTTGCCGCCTATATTGCAGCCCTTTTTGATCTCCTTCCGCCTGTGGCCGCGCTCGCAGACGGCACTGTTGCCATGGATTGTGTCGGACCGAGCGGTGGTCGGCTGTACCCTCTTGGACTCATTGGGGCAAGTGCGAGCGCGGAGGCGCTTGACCACGTTCTTACCGGGATTTTGGGCGTTGATCAGGCATCCGTTCCTCTTTCATGCGCTTTAGTGCAACGTAAGGCGCGGCAATGTCAAGCTTTGGACTATACGGAGCCCAGGCGCCTTTTTTTTCCATTGGAGTCCCCCGAAGCGTGGCATGTCACTCACTTTCGCCTCCCAAAACTTATCACGACATCCTTTGCCCCCCACAGACTTCTTGTGAGCTGCATTCGGCGTATTTTTGCCTCACATATTTAGAGTGCGCATGCGCTTTGGAGGTGACAATGCCAAAAATTCTTCCCAATGAGACCGATCTCTACGCTATCACCGATTCGAGGCTTTCCCTTGGAAGACCCATTCATGATGTGGTCGGCGCTCTTCTTTCTGCTGGCATCCGCATTGTGCAGTACCGTGAAAAACATATGAAGATGCGCAAAATGCTTGAGGAATGCCGCCTTTTGCGTCAGTTAACCCGCGAGGCCGGCGCCTGCTTCATTGTCGACGACTTTGTCGATCTCGCTCTCTTGTCCGAGGCGGACGGCGTGCATATCGGCCAGGAGGATCTCTCAATCCGCGATGTGCGCGAGCTTGCCCGTGGCAGACTGTTTATCGGTGTGTCCACCCATTCCCCAGAGCAGGCCGTGACAGCCCAGTCCCAGGGCGCGGACTATATCGGTGTCGGGCCAATCTTTGCGACCAAAACAAAGGAGGATGTGGTTGCTCCTGTCGGCTTATCCTATCTTTCTTGGGTCAGCCGCAATATCACAATTCCCTTTGTCGCAATCGGCGGTATCAAGGAGGACTCCATTGCCAAGGTTGTTCAGGCTGGGGCGACCTGCTGCGCTCTTGTTTCAGAGTTTGTCGGCGCAAAGGACATCCCAGCCAAGGTGGCCGCTGTCCGCCGTGCCATGCACGCTGAATAAAAAAACCCCGCTCCTTTGAGCGGGGTTTTGGATATCTTTTAGCGGCGTGCCTGGATTACTGCCGCACGATAGCCTTTCATTCGGCCTTGTTCTTTCTTCGAAAGCTGCATGTCGGCCCGTACACTTTCGAGTTCCTCTGTGGCAATCGCTATGGTCTGCCGCTGGATTTTCAAGATCTCATCAAGACGTTGGATAAATTCCTTGCGAATTGCAGGCTCGTAGTGGTTGTAAAAGGCCTCGTTCACAAGTTTTTCCCACTCTAGTGCGAGCCGCTGAGCTTCCTCGGTTTTTTTTTCCTGCACTTTTTTTAAGGCCTGTTGCGCAAGGCTCATTGCTTCGTCAAGAAGGCGTAAGGCGTGATATTCCATTGTTGTTTACTGGCCAAAACGGTCCATGAGTTCTTTGTGCAGAGACTGTGTAATCTCCTTCCACGTTTCGCACTGCGGGGCGAATTCGTACTCAAGCAGATCGGAGAGCAGGACCCAGTCTTCGCTTTCAAGAATTTCGGTCATCTCAGTCAAAAGATCGGAAAGCTCAAGGGTCTTTGTGCGGAATTCGTCGTTGCTGCCGTTTAAGTAGCGTTCGCGCAGATCGCCGATCATCGCGAGGAAATCGCGAACAACATCGAGGAGATCTTGGAGAAGCTCAAGAGCGTCGCTTTCTTTGTTTTCGCGGAAAAGACGGGCCACATTCTTCCCGCCGCTTTCCATCATCCGGGCCACCTTGCTCATTTCGCCGGCTATGTCAAGAGCCATCTGGCTTGACGGGACGGAGCGAATTTCAAGGGATGTAATGCTGTCGCTTGCCAGATCCTCCGCCTGATGCGGATAAATTTCCGAGAAAATTTCATTGTTCACATACACGTCGGTAATGATGCGGTTTTCCATAGACTTTTCCTGCATCACGCTTGTGAGAATTTGTTCAAGGTTGGCAAACGTGGCAATGGACTTCTCTGACTTCTGTCCGTCGATAATAATCATAGTTCCTTCCCCCTATCGTGGTAAAAAAATTCCCAATGTATTGGTGTACTTTCTATTATGCATGTTCCGTGCCAGACATGAGCAGTCTGGCGAGAGAGTCAAGATGCGTCCTGAAATTCCGGATACCGTCTCCAAGTTCAGGCAGGCTGCGGCTCAGTATATGGCGGCTTTCCTGCCAATAGTGGCCGAAACTTCGGAGATAGCGACTTGTCAGAAGATGCGTTTGCAGGCGGTCGCAGTTGCGCAAAAAAAGTGTTCCGGCACTGCTGCTTTTTCCGAGCAGAATAAATTGCTCCTCAAGGGCCCGCAGGATAAGAGAGGCATGGTCAAGCTCATTGCGCAATGTGTCCGCGAAGGAGAGGGTCGCAGGGTGCGCGTCGATTGCACAGTCGTTTGGCCGGTCAAGAAGATGACTCCAGAAGGCCCGCTGCAGGCGGCACCATTTCCCTCTGTCCGTATTGCTATGTCTGCCGATTTCCTGGACTTGGGCAAAGCCCTGCGCATCTCTCCCTGTCTCCCAGGCGCGGGCCTCGAGATTGGGCGCGCTTTCTAGACTTTCTTCCCATGACGCGCCAAAAATCCAGGAGAGAATCACGCGTGCAACAGGCTCTGGCCGTATGGATCGCTGGCAGGCATTCTTGTTTTCGCAGACTTTGCGGAAGGCGCAGGGGTGGCATGCGATGTCCGGCTCAAGACAGAGGCAGCCGGGAAGAGCTGGTCCTGTGTCCCAGGGCTGCGCTGTTGCGAGAAAGAAGCTCACACTCTTGGTCTCAAGGGCGCTCGCTAAATGGAGCGTTCCTGTGTCATTTGAGACGAGAAGGCGCATTTTTTCGAGCAGTGCCGAAAGAACACCGAGATCTGTCTTGCCTATGGCTGAGACATAGGGACTATGGCTCATTTCGGCGTAGTGCGTTTGCAGTGCAAGTTCGCTCTTGGCTCCGGTTAGGACCGGGCAGAGACCTGCCTCCTCCCAGAGCTTGTCGCCTAAGGCAGCAAAAAATTCTGTCGGCCACTGCCGTAGAGTCGAGCTTGCGCCAAGCTGGAAAGCCACAAAGCCCTTGATTGGCTCCTTGTGATTGCCTTCGACTTGGGAGAGGATAGACTCCGCGCGCTCCATATCCTCCCTCTTTGCCTTCTTGCAGCGTATATCAGCATGCTTTGTCGGGCATTGTCCTAAGGGAGCCGCCATCCTGCGGAAAAGGTCTATCACGTTGAACACGGCGTTTTCGCGGCACAGGCTTTGGGCGCAGAGGAAGGTCGACCAGGGGCCGTTGTTGGTGCCGAAGCCTTCGTTATCAATGCCGAAGCCAACAATTGTTCCTTCCCTCGTTCCATTTGAGACCAGGTTTGCTAAAAGACGCGCTGCAGGAAGAGGGGTTATATTGAGCACAATCCGCGCGCCTTCCGCACGTATCTCTTCGGAAAAGGCGCGGATGCGGCCTACGGCATCGTGCCATGCCGTGTCAACGGCTTTGAGCAGACCTGCTCCTGGGAGAGCCCAGATGCCTGAGAGGCCATCGAGAAGCATGCCTGTTTTTGCGAAGTTCTCCTGGCAGAGAAGGCCTGTGCGCAAACCCATGCGCGAGAGATCGTGAATTAAGGCCTGACTTTGAAGAATGTCGCCAAAACGGGTCAGATTGATGAGCAAGCAGTCGATTGCCACGGGATTTGAGCCTATGCGGATGTGTCATTGTCCAGCATGGAGAGGGCAAGAACCTCTTCTTTTTTGAAGCGGTTCTGCACTGAGGCGCGGATTGCTGGAGTTGAGGAGCCAAACTGGCCTGCGCGGATTTTGTAGACATTGGAGATCATTTTGCGCTCATAGTTCGGATCGGAACTCTTGCCGCTCATCCCGTCTGCGCGGCTAAAGATGCGTGAGGCGCCTGTTGGCCCATGCTGTATCGCTGTACTCCAGATAACTTCGCGCATGGCAGCTGAGAGGCTGTCCTCCTCAAGGCCCGTGTTTTTCAAGATATTGGCCAAGGCCGGCTTGTAGTGGCTTTCTGTGGCAAAGGATTCCTGGAGACGTTCGAAGCGCTCCGGCTGTTCTTCTGCGATTTTGCGCCACATATCGGGCATGGCGCCGTGGCGGCTTCCGGTATTGGCAGGGCCTGAGTTGCGTAAGCGCTTTGCGATGTCCGGCGCTTCAGTGTCGAGGAATTTGAGGAAATCGGTCATGGTGCCGACTTTTGAGGCTATCTGGTATTTGCCATAGCTTGTGCCGCCAGTGCCGTCGTAGCCAATCGCTGAAATACCGTCCTCTCCTGATTCAAATTGCGCCGAGAGCTTACCTATACCCCCAGATCCAATACCTCGTACTCCTTTCTTGCGGCGTCTTTGGGCGTGTTTTTTACTGCCCCGTATGAAATCGCCGAGGACTGGCTGGTTCATACCGTGATTGATAAACGCCTCAGTCCCCGCTATGGCCTGAATATGACGGGATTGGGCCATGCTTCTTGCAAGTTCAAGTGTGGAGCCGTTTAAGGAGCGTGCGTCCTGCTGATTTGTCTGGAAGCTGTTAAATGTCTGCATGCGCATGAGATCGCTTGGGCTGCGGCCTGCCAGAACGAAGTTCCGCCCAGCCGCCGGGATATTTGCCGTCGTCTGGGCGGCCATGACCTGCGCAAAAGCATTGGCGCGCCGTGGCGTTTGCCCTTGAGCCCTCATGGGCTGTCTGTCTGTTTCGGCGTTTGGCGGGCTTATAATCATCGACGATTCTGACATGGTCTCCTCCTCGCACCATACACTCCAATAAGCGCGTGTCCTCTGCATCGTGCAATCGGGCACTGTGGCGATAGATAGCCTAGGCCTGTCGCGTACTCTCAGAAAATCCGCGCGTTCTTTATCCTTGGTTCTACTCCTTATATTGCAAAATAGGTGCCATACGCTATGGGGGATGCTTGGGCGATAAGCCCCATCTCTCTAGGGACAATTTTTTGACAGACAATCAGTCTTGTATTCGCGCAACGTCTTCTTGTAGTAAATTTTCTATGTCCGTGTGTAAAAAGATGGAGGAGGTACTCCTACTTCGTTAGGATAATTGCGGGCAAAAGATGCACACGTATTTCGGAAAACCAGTAGTTTGTGTGTCCATTGTACACAGAACATTCTCGACAATTGTTTTTTCACACAGACTTAGAAAAGGCAGTACGAGTCCTTCGGTTGATAGGCGATGCCAAATCTCTTGGAAACTTCAAGGTGAACTTGCACTGCCATGAAAACGGGAGGCCGTCGAAAACCTCGCAGCGCGCAGTGAAGCCACAAGCTTTGCTTTGCGCGAGGTGCATTCAAGTCTTGCTTGGTGAAAGTGAGCTAGTCAAAGCGTAAGCCGCCTGAACGTCACAGAGCGCTTAGGCCATAGCCCGCAGCGTAGCCGCGCGCTCTGAACGTGTACGATGCGGGAAGCTTGCGCGGGATATTAAGAGCCTATCCACGAATAAGGGACAAGATGGACAGGCTTAGACTTTTTCTCGATTTTTCCGTATATGTGCCTCAACAAAGGGAGGCACTCAATGACGACTTGGCAGCTTTTTCGCGAATACATGCTCATCCTGAATGCCATTTGGCCCCTTGTTGCGGCTTTGATTCCTGAAA
>JAFTDR010000020.1 GCA_017454105.1 Desulfovibrionaceae bacterium
CACATGTGACTCACGTGTGACTCGAAAGCATATCCACTCTGTGGCGGTCTACATCGAGCAATGTCCGCTATAATCAGAGTTTTATATTTGAAATACCATTCTTATCCTACTTGAGTCACGCAGAAATGAAGAGTTTAGGTTGTACGAGTAGGTCTCAGCTTGCGTGTGCTTCGGCAAAGATGAGACACCTGTCGGACCTCTTCGACACAAAAAATGTCAATTTTGACCTGACCACAGTATAAGCCAGAAACAAAGTGACAGTTTTGCGAACGGGAGTCAGCACTCACGTCTCGGTATTTTTGAACTGTACGTGGCAACGTTTTTCTGCCCGCAGTATACTTCCTGCCTTTTTGCGGCAGGCAAAAAAAAAGGGCTGCTTTGCGCAACCCTTTCTCTTCGCAATTGAAGGACGCTTGTTTTGCAGTGTTTTTGGCAATCACCTGCTTTTGCTTTGAGGTTTTTTTTGTCGTCCTTTCGTATTGTCTCACTGTCTTTTTGAAGGTATCTTTGACTGTAACCTCCGCAGAATGTCGTCTGTTCGCGTTTCCCAAACAACACAAACTGCCCAATGGTTTTTTTGTGGCTGTTTTTGGCGCACCCCGCTTTTTTTGTCTGTTCAGTTGTTCCTCATTAAGACAATGGGCCACGGAGCAGAGAGTTGACCGTTTTTGATACACCTCATTTTTTTTCTCGCGGCACGCGCTTAGCCAATACACTGTGTTTCTCTCTTGCATGCCGCGGCATTTTTTCCTTATGCTCTATACTATGCAATGAGCATGCCAGTGCTGGCCGATGGCCATGCTTGTCAGATATTTTTCCGCTTAAGCAGCATGGCAAAAAAGGGGCCGCCAATAAAGGCTGTCACAACGCCGACAGGCACTTCCTGACCGTCAGAGAGGACTGTGCGGGCAAGGACATCAGCCCAGAGGAGGAGAATGCCCCCGGCAAAAAAAGCAGCGATGATCAGAACTGCGTGGCGCATGCCGAAGAGCAGTCGGAGAATATGGGGGACAACAAGACCCACAAAGCCGATGACGCCAGCAACAGCGACACAGGCCGCTGTGAGAAGTCCTGCGGCAAGAAGGATGCGTATCCTAACCCAGTGTATGGAAACCCCCATTCCGAGGGCTTGGTCGTCGCCTAAGGCGAGAACGTCAAGGGCCCGCCACTCAAGGGCGAGAACAAGAGATGCGGGGATGAGGCAGACAAGGATGATTGGCAAACTCTCCCAGCTTCGTCCCTGCAGTGAGCCCATAATCCAAAAGACGATGCTGGTCACAGACTCCTCGTTTAAGGCCTTGATTAAGGCGACAAGAGAGCCAAAAAAGGTGGAGACAGCTATTCCGGCAAGCAGAACGCCTGCCGCAACCGGCCGTCCTTGGCCTTGTCCAAGCCACAGTGTTGCGAAGGTTGCGAGCATCGCCCCGGCAAAAGCCGCCCAGGGAATCCAGAGGGCCAGATTGCCGATGAGAACAAGACTTGCGCCGCAGGCTGCCCCCTGGCTTATGCCAAGCGTGTAGGGATCGGCTAAGGGATTGCGCAGAACGCCCTGCAGAGCGACACCGGCAACGGCAAGACTCCCTCCGCACAGTGCTGCGAGAAGGGCCCGGGGCAGGCGGAGCATGAGGACGATCTGGCGTATGCTCTGGTCTATGGCCTCGTCGGAAGAGAGAAAAACGCGGACAATATCCGCTGAGTCCAAAGCACACGCCCCGAAGAAGCAGGAGGCGAAAAGGGAAAGTGCCCAGAGAAGAAGAATAAGGGTCGCAATGCAGGCCGGAAATCGAGAGTATTTCATGTCTGTGCCAATGGATGCGCGCTTTTAGGCGATCCAGATAAGTCCGCCTTGGCGGCCGCAGACTTTTTTCCTCCTAAAGGAGAAGAAGGACGGATTGCTCTCTGTACACAGATCGAGGCCGAAGATGCTCTTTTCTGGAAGCCCAGCTCTCGTAAGCTGCCAGCGTGTTATGGCCCACAGATCCATGCACTGGCTTTTTCTGTCGAACCACGGCGCAAATTCTGGGCCCCATTCTAAGTCAAAGTGTATGAATTCCGCTTTGGCCGGCCCAAGACTTGGACCGCGTACAGCCAGCAGATCGCAGGCTTTGAGCGCATAGCGTGTGCAGAAAGCGGCGATGGCCGACTCGATAAAGCCGTTTCTGTTGCCGCGCCAGCCGATATGCAGCGCAAGGACCGCGCTGCCTGCGCGGTCGGTCAGAAGAACTGGCTGGCAGTCGGCTGTCTTGATGAGCAGTCCCTGGCCTTTTTGGCGCGTCGCAAGCCCGTCGCAGTCCTCACAAGAACATTGGGCTTGTGGATCGAAGAGGAGTCTGTCCCCGTGTACCTGATGGACATCGGTGAGTATACGCAGTCCGTCGGCAGCATGGCGCGCGAGGATTGTTTCGCGCTCCTCTGTGACACGCAGGGGATCGTCGCCGACCTCATAGGAGATATTGCCGCCAGCATACGGGCTGTCTGACACAGTGTCCCTCTGGAGAAAGACCGCTTTGACATGCGGAACACCTGGAAAAGCGAAAAAAAGCGAAACACTCATTGTGAATCCCGTTGTATCTGTCGGTCAAATAGGGATGATACCGTCTTCTGTACACAGACTCGTCATCCGCTCATCCCAGGGATCATGGGGCAGTTTGGCCACAAGATTGTCCGCAAAGGTGAGCCCAATGCGCTCGCATAGCCCAACGCTTGCGAGGAAGCGGTCGTAGTAGCCGCCGCCATAGCCCAGACGGTAGCCCAGACGGTCAAAAGCAAGTCCTGGCACAAGGATGAGATCGGGGAGGCTATTGCCCGGTATGGTATCTGTAGAGGGCGGCTCAGGTATACCGAAGGGGCCTCGAGTGAGCAGTGTTTCCGCACTGATTGGGCAGAAGACCATTTTTCCTTTGCCGAGTACCCGGGGCAGAGAGACCCTTTTCCCCTCGCGCAAGGCCTTGTTAAGAAGAGCCTTTGTTTCGACTTCTCCCTGTATAGACGCGTAGAGCGCGATTGTACACGCACGCTGCCAGGAGTCTGTCGCCATGATGTGTTTTGAGATTGCGGCCGATCCCTGCGCGCAGGCTTCTTGATCGCGGCTTTGCGAGCGTGTGCGCAATAGGCTACGAAGTCTCGCTTTCTCCTCTGTGTTGTCCACAACAATATCCTTTGAAGGCTTGGGTTTTTCTGCTACAAGCTTGCCTATACTCCAAAAAAAGTGAGGACATATGACCTTTGGCGAAATAGAAACACTCTTAATGAACGAGCTGCGTCTCTACCACCATCCTATTGCCGTCACATTTTTGAAAAATGAGGAGCAACTTACCCGTTTCAAAAATGGGGTTTCCTATGTCACACCTATCAAGCCTCTGACGTTTTGCCAGTGGGAGACAGCTGCGCGCATGCAGGGAAAGACGGTCCTAGGCACGGCGGAGACCCTTGCGTGTTCAAACGCAAAGGTCTCCTTTGGTTGGCGGGAGATTGACGACAATGAGATTCGTTCCCAGTGCAAATACACCCGCGATCGTGAGCAGGCTGAGCGTTTTTTGCGCTCAAAGCCGAGAATGAATCCAGGAGAAGTTTTGGCTCTTGGTGTGGGCCCCCTCGGACAGACCCCTTTTGAGCCGGACGTTGTTCATTTGTACTGCGACAGCATTCAGGCGTACCATTTGGCTCTCGACTATATGGCCGTCTCCGACACCCATCCGCTTGAAACACAGCTTATGATGAGTTCTGCGGCCTGCGGCGGATCGGTCTGGTCCTATCAGCAGCAGAAGTTTAATTTCTCAACGCCCTGTTCTGGATCCTATAATGCCGGAAAGACCGAGCGCGGCGAGGTCTATGTCTTTATTCCTGGCTCCCGCATAGCAGAATTAGCCCAGAGGCTCAAAGAGAGGGTCGAGAAAAACGGGACAGGAACGCTCACAAGACCCGGCGATTATTTTCCAGGTGGTGACATCTGCAAGAACTGCCCGCTTATCGGCTTCAAAAGTCCGGCCTGTGCCGACTGTGAGGGAGCGGGCAATTAGGAAAAGAGGATGAGTGCTATAAAGACAAGATCCTCACTGCCTGTGTTTTTAAGCCCGTGCTTCTCACCTGAAGAGCACACCGTGACATCACCTGCCTCGACCGTTGTCTCTGTCCCATTGTCCGAGTAGAGGCCTGTGCCCTTAAGAATGTAGTAGACCTCGAATTCATTGTTGTGCGGATGCTCACCGATTCCTTCGCCTGGATGGAGCACGCAGTGGTTGAAGAGACGACCTTTCCCTGCGAACGCGTCGGGTTCGAGAATTTTGTGCGCGTGGAGCAGGCCTGGGCCGCCGAACATACAGGCTTCCGTTGTGGCTACGTCCTTATTGCGACGAATCATGGGATCCTCCTTTAAGTATACTGTGTCGTATGAGCCAATCTCATACAAAGGAGTTGTATATGGCGAACACATATAAAGATAAAGCCCGTGAGCTGATGAAGGGCTTCTGCCGCGTCTGTCCTGTGTGTAATGGGAAGGCCTGTATCGGCGAGGTGCCGGGCATGGGCGGACTCGGCACAGCCGCCTCGTTTCATAACAATATGTCGGCTTTAGCTGCCGTAACGCTCAATATGACCGCCCTGCACGGTGTGACAGCCCCTGACACGGCGACAAGCTTCCTCGGCATTCCGCTTTCCTTCCCGGTCATCGCGGCCCCCATTGGCGGCGCACAGTTTAATATGTCGCCTGGCTTCAGTGAAGAGACCTATATTGAGTCCGTGCTTGGCGGCTTTGAAGCCGAAGGGTCAATCGGCTGTACAGGAGACGGCGTTCCGGCCTTTATTATTGATGCCGCCTGCGCCTCGCTTGCCCGGCATAAGGGTATACCATTTATCAAGCCCTGGGAAGGAAAGGAACTGGACGAAAAGATAGAGCGCGTTCTCGCCTGTGATCCGCCGGCAATCGGCATGGATGTCGATGCGGCGGGCCTTGTGACCTTGCGCAAGATGGGCCGTCCTGTGACTCCCATGGCCCCGGCAACCTTACAGCGCGTTATTGACTCTGTCCACGCGAAGAAAAAACCCTTTATTGTCAAGGGGATTATGACGCCATCTGACGCCGAGAAAGCCATAGAGGCTGGGGCTGACGCGATTGTCGTCTCAAATCACGGCGGACGAATTCTCGATCACTGCCCAGGCACAGCGGCTGTTCTGCCGGCTATTGCCGCGCGGGTTCGCCGCCGCATTTCTATTGCTGTTGACGGCGGTGTGCGCACAGGCTGCGATGTTGTGAAAATGCTCGCCCTCGGTGCGGATGTGGTTCTGATCGGTAGGCCCGTGAGCGTTGCCGCTGTTGGCGGGGAAATGGAAGGCGTCCGCGCGTTCTGCCAGACAATACGTCAGGAACTGACGCAGGCCATGCTTCTGACAGGCTGCGCGCGCGTCGCAGATATTTCGGCGGAGATCCTTTGGAAGTAGTCTATCGTTGACGATAGACAGACAATACCGTAAAAAAAACTGTTTCGGGGAAGAGGAGCGATCTTCTTCCCCATTCTGCCGGTGTGATCTCAACGACGAGGAGGCTTTACGTGCTCTTCAACATACTACAGGAAACTCTTCCGCGGGAAGAACTAGAAGCGTTGCAATTGAGGCGCTTGCAGGATGTGTGCGCGCGTGTCTATGCCAACGTCCCCTTTTACAAAAAACGCTTCGATGAAATCGGCATCAAACCGGAGAATATCAGAAGCTTACAGGACCTGGCTCTTCTCCCCTTTACAGAGAAGCAGGATCTCCGCGATCATTATCCCTATGGTCTTTTCGCCGTTCCGAAGGACAATATTGTCCGCCTGCAGGCCTCAAGCGGCACAACGGGCAAAGCCGTTGTCCTAGGCTACACGCAGCGCGATTTGGACAATTGGGCCGATATGGCGGCGAGGAGTCTCACGGCAGCGGGAGTGACGCGCAGAGACATTGTGCATATAGCCTATGGCTACGGGCTCTTTACCGGGGGGCTTGGCGCCCACGGCGGAGCTGAGCGCATCGGGGCGACCGTTGTTCCGGCTTCTGGTGGCGCAACGCGCCGTCAGACCTATCTTATGCGGGATTTCGGGGCAACCGTCCTCTGCTGTACACCAAGCTATGCGCTGCATCTTTGGGAGTCTGCGCGCGAGGAGGGCATTGATTTCCGCGAGCTTCCTCTGCGTATCGGCTGCTTTGGCGCGGAGCCTTGGAGTGAGGCCATGCGCCATGACATGGAGCAGAAGATGGGCATCGATGCCTTAAATATCTACGGCCTGTCCGAAATCATGGGACCAGGGGTTGCGATGGAATGTGTCGATGCCAAGGACGGGCTGCATTTGTGGGAGGACCATTTCCTTCCAGAAATCATCGATCCCGTCACAGGTGAGCAGCTGCCTCTTGGGGAAACAGGGGAACTTGTCATTACGACCTTAACCAAGGAGGGCACCCCGCTTATTCGCTACCGCACACGCGATCTCACTTTCATCAATCCGACCCCCTGCTGCTGTGGCCGGACCCATAGGCGCATAGCCCGTCTGTCGGGCCGCACAGACGATATGCTCATTATCCGCGGCGTGAATGTCTTTCCGCAGCAGATTGAGACGATCATTATGGAGAATGAGGGCCTCACCCCGAACTATCAGCTCGTCATTGACCGTAAGGACAATCTCGATACCCTGGAAATTTGCGTTGAAGTCGATGCCCAGCTCTTTTGCGACGAGATTCGCCATCTCCAGCGTCTTGAACAGCGTATCCAGAAGAAGGTCAAGGAATTCCTTGGCGTCACAACCCGCGTGCGTCTGCTTGAGCCGCATTCCATTGAACGGTCGGAAGGGAAGGCGAAGCGCATTGTGGATAAGCGTACAATCTGATTGTGCGGAAGAGCCCGCAGTCCGCAAAAGACATCTGAACATGGCACAACACAGACAATTTGAGGATGTCTTGACGAGCCCCTGGGACGAGTATACACCGCGCCTGTCAGCTCTTGTTGGACACAAGCACGCCGCAAATGACCAGGATTGAGCCCGCAAGCACGGAGAGGGAGATTTCTTCACCAGCAAGAAAACTGAAGAGACCGGCCCACACGGGTTCTCCGGCGTAGATAAGCGTTGCCCGCGACGGCGCAACGTTTTTCTGTGCCCAGGCAAGAATGCTCTGCATTCCGGCTGAGACCAGGCCGAGACCTGCCGCGCTTGCAAGGAGCAGACCTGACATAGGCCGCACAGGCTCGCCGATAAGGGGTACCGTCGCGAAGGCGAGAAGCGAGGTCACAATGACCTCGACTGTCACCAGGCGTTTTGGATCGCACTTGCCTGCAACCATGCCGATTACGATGATTTCCCAGGCAAAGACAATGGCGCATACAATGGTTTCCAGTTCTCCGATCCCAAAAAAGAAACCCATGGAATCGTCCCAGGATATGAGTAAAACCCCAGGAAAAGAGAGCGCCATTCCAAGAAGGATTGGCGCGCTTACTTTTTTCCGCAAAAAAAGTACTTCGAAGAGAGGGACGAGCGGAATATAGAATGCGGTCAGAAAGGCTGATTTGGCGGCCGATATGCTCACAAGACCGGCTGTCTGCAGTCCGAAGCCAAGATAGACGATGATGCCGAGCAGGATACCCGCGAGAAGCTCTGTTTTTGTAAGTTCCGCAAGATGTGCATAGGAAAAAGCCGCCAGGATGAGCGCAGCAAAGCCGAAGCGCACGCCGACAAAAAAAAAGGGACCGCATTCCTGCATGGCAAAGCGGATGACAAGAAATGTCATGCCCCAGACCATGGTCACAAAACAAAGCGACCACTCTTCTTTTGAAGAAAATAACAATCGCATATCTCCTCTCGCTTTCCGGCGCATATGTCGGCTCTCTGCGCCGCTTTGTGGGCGTCTTTTGTATGATTTGTATTCGGGGGACAAGTGTGCCGGCTACTTACAGGCTTTGTGGAGTCGGGGCAAATCGGCGTCTCCATGGGGCTTTTGATGGGGGGCCTTCTGTCAGAATGCCGTTTTTTTTGAGTAATGGACTGAGGAATTAATGGACAGTACAGACGAAAGGGGGAGGGCATGAATGCCCAGATAACCACCCAGACTGAATTCTCACAAAATTTTCTTATACGCAATCTGCGGGCACTTCGGGAGTCTGCGCTTCTCCTTCGCCAAAATAATGATGGCTCGACCGATGTTCTTTTTGTCTCGGAGAAGTTCGCGGCCCTGCTTGAGGGATCGCTTGACGAGGTGCAGAACCTTTTGGACAAAAACGGCTTTGCTGGAATCTCCCATCAGGAAGACCGTATCTTTTTCCGCCGCATGCTTCGCCGCAGAATCAACGAGGAGGGCGGATCCAATCTTGTTGCCCGGATTAAAACACTGAAAGGGAATATCCTCTGGTGCGACATCCATTTTTCCTTTCTCACTGATTTTGACGCCCCGCTTGTGTACTGCACTTTTTTCAATATCACAACATTGAAGGAGTACGAGCAGAGACTCAAAAGCGCGTACACAAATCTTGGGAACAATTTTTATCGCGCAGACGACGCGACTCTGGGTCTTTTCCGTATCAATTTGACGAAGGATGCAATCGAGGATATGCAGGGCCGCGATCTCTACGGAAGCGACTCGCTCATTACACCCTACTCGGTTTTCTTAAAGAAGCGCTCGGACACGCTTGTTTCTCCAGAGGACAGGGCGGCCTTCGTCGAGCGTTTTGATCCAGACGAATTGCTTGTCGACTATTTAAAGGGCACAACGCGCGTCAAGATGACCGTCTATTCGCGCCGTCCCGATTTGCAGTGCCGCTTTGTCACCTACAGTTCGAATACTATCCGCCATCCCCTGACAGGCGATATCATAGCCTTTCTTGCGGAAAGGGACGCGAACCACAGGAAGGTTGTCGATACCCTCATCAATAGGACCCTTTCGCAGCAGTTTGACATGGTTGCCTGGCTTTCTGACGGCACCTTTGGCGTTGTCATCGGCAATCCGAGCCGCATCAAGAAGGGCTCGATCTTTCCTCTTGCAATGCAGGGAAATTACCAGGCCTATCTCACCTCCCAGGTGGCTCCTGTCTTGCAGGGAACTAAGGAAGAGCGCACCGAGATGCTCAACGCGCTCTCCGAAAAAACCGTATTCCGTGAGCTTGAGCAGGACGATCCCTATATCGTCAATATCCCGGTTTTTGTCGATGGCGCGGTCTGGTACAAGCGATTTGACTTCTACACAGTCGACAATTCCGACAAGTTTTGCATTATCCTAAAAAGCGACACAACCGATATCCAGCGCAGACAGATTGAGATCAATTCCCAGCTGCAGATGGCCTTAAAGGAGGCCCAGCAGGCGAGTGTTGCGAAGACAAGCTTTTTGTCGCGCATGAGCCACGAGATCCGCACGCCGATGAATGCCATAATCGGCCTTGGCACCTTGGCGCTTAGGGAGAAGGATCTCTCAGCGCACAACCGCGACTATATCACGAAGATCGGCTCAAGCGCCCGTTACCTTTTGTCGCTTATCAATGACATTTTGGACATGAGCCGTATTGAGAGCGGGCGCATGGTCCTAAAAAACGAGCAGTTCTCCTTCAGAAAATTTCTCGAGCTTGTGAACACTGTGCTTGACGGCCAATGCCGCGAGAAGGGGCTCAAGTACACGTGCCATATCAAGGAGCCAATTGGCCAGTACTATATTGGTGACGACACAAAACTCCGCCAGGTTTTGATCAATATCCTCGGCAATTCCGTCAAATTCACCAATGAAGGCGGCTCCATATCGCTCATGGTTGAGCAGATTTCCTCCTACGAGGGACGGGCCATTGTCCGCTTTATCATTGCGGACACAGGGATCGGCATGGACGAGAGCTATCTGCCGAAGATCTTTGAGCCCTTTACCCAGGAAGATGCGAGCAATACAACAAAATATGGCGGATCCGGTCTTGGACTTGCCATCACGAAGAATATCGTGACCCTCCTTGGCGGCGATATCTCCGTTGCGTCCGAGAAGGGCAAGGGCACACAGTTTACAGTCAATGTCAGCCTGCGCGAGGTGGCTGATGCCGATGCGCAGAAGGCGCGCTCGTTTAACCTAACAGAACTTAAGATCCTTGTGGTCGGCGATGATCCTGTCTCCGATGAGCATGACAAATCTGTTTTTGAGGAGCTTGGTCTTGCCTGCGAATTTAGCCGCACAGGCAGTGAGGCTCTTCAATCCATGCGCATGCATGAGGCACGGCGCGATCCCTTTACGGTCATTCTGCTTGATATGAGCATGCCGGAGAAAGACGGCATTGAGGTCGCAAAGGAAATCCATGCGGTCTCAGACGAGGTCTGCATTCTCTTGACTGCCTACAGCACAGAGGAGATTGAGGATGCGGCCAGGGAGGCAGGCGTAAACGGCATTGTGCAGAAGCCCTTGATCGCCTCGCGTCTCCTTGACGCCTTGAAAACCTGCCATAGCCAGCATGATGGCGATCAGGAAGAGATCGCCTCGGCCGACATCGCAGGGCGGCGTATTCTTCTTGCCGAGGATGTGGCGATCAATGCGGAAATAATCTGCGAACTGCTCGACAGCATGGAAATAAGCGTTGATCACGTGGAAAATGGCGCGCTTGCGGTCGAGGCCTTTGCGGGGCATCCGCCCTACACCTACGACGCGATTCTCATGGATGTGCGTATGCCTGTTATGGATGGTCTTACGGCTGCGAAAAATATCCGGGAACTCGATACACAGGACGCCAAGATAGTTCCGATAATCGCTATGACGGCCAATGCTTTTGATGAGGATGTCCAGCTTTCGCTGCGCGCCGGCATGAACGCCCATCTGACAAAACCCGTTGATCCCGCCCGTCTGCAGGAAACGCTGAGCCAGCTCATTGGCAAGTATGACAAGGAGAAATCAAAATGAGCCGTCGGGAGGTCTTGGACGATACTTTTTCCGCCTTCTCCATGCTTTCGGAAGACAATTTGATCATGCTCTACGATGTGCTGGGCAATTGTGCCCGTTTTTCACTCGGGGCTGTGCGTGTTTTCAATCTTCCAGGAGAATATATTCCGTCAGGCTCGGATTTTTGGGGGAACACCATTGTCCACCCAGAAGAGCGCTCCCGCTACCACAAGATTATGAACAGCCTCTTCTCAGGCAAGAATCTCTCCTATGATATGACTTTCCGCTGCAAGGTCTGGGACGGCAGTTACACGATCTTCCGCCTTATTGGATCCGTCATCCGCGACAGAGACGGTGCGGTCAGTCTTGTTGGCGGACGGATTGTCAATGAGGGGCGTCTTGAGTTTACGGATACGAACACCATTTTAAGCAATAAGGACGCGCTTTTCCGCGATCTGGCCACGATATTAGCCAATAAAAAGCCCTGTTCGCTTTTGATGTTCGGCATAAACGAGCTTGGCGCGATCAACAGAAACTACACATACTCACTCGGCAATCTTGTTTTACAGCAGGTGGCCTGGATCATTCAGGAAGCCCTCGGAGGCCATGGCGGCGTCTACCGTACAGAGGGAAAGCGTTTTGCTGTCATGAGTACGGAACTGGACGAGGAGGGGATGACCAATCTCTACCAGCGCATTGTCAATAGACTCCGTCTGGGCATAACAATCGGCGAGGGACGCCAGACACTTTCGGCAAGCGCCGGCCTCTTCCTTGTCAATGATTTTACGCTTTCCGAACCGATCATCTACGATGCGGTGAAAAGCGCCTACCGCGATTCGCTCTATCACCAGGACGGCGAGCTTGTGGCTTTTAATTCCGAAAAGAAGAATGAAGTCAGAGCGAACCTTGGTGTCATTGAGGAAGTTAGGCGCAGCATGATTAACGAGTGCAACCACTTTTATATTGTCTACCAGCCGGTTGTGCGTAAAAAGGAAGGGGACATTCTAGGCTTTGAGGCGCTTTTGCGCTGGGAGAAGGACGGGATAACGCTTCCGACAGGAACCTTTATGCCGGTCCTGCTTCAGGATTTCGCTTTTGAGGAGCTTGGCATCTGGATTCTTAGGGAGACAATGCAGGAAGGCCTGAAGATTCTGCGGGAGAATCCGAATTTCATCATAGGTGTCAACTTGGCTGTCCCGCAGATACGCGATACCTTCTTTTTGAACTCGTTGACATCCCTTTTGGCGCAGACCGGTTTTCCGGCGAAACAACTCTGTCTTGAGTTTTCAGGTCAGTGCAGGACTCTCCCTTTTGCCAAGATCAAGCATTGCGTTGCGCTTTTGAATGAAATGGGGGTGCGTGTCTGCTTTGACGATTTCGGTACAGGCTACAGTTCTCTTGAACTGCTCCAGGAACTGAAGGTCAATCTCGTCAAGTTTGACTCCTCCCTCTTAAACAAAAGCCTGTCCTCAAAAGTCGCCCGATCCGATCTTGTTCTCTTGAGCCGTGTTGCCTTGAGCCATGAGACCTTTGTCTGTTTTAAGGGAGTTGAAAACGAGTTCATGGAACGGATTGTGAACGAATTGCCATGCACCTGCTACCAGGGCTATTCGGTGGCTCGTCCCATGCGTCTTGCAGAGCTGCTTTCCTATATACGCACAGTGCAATAGCCCCTTAAGCAAAAAGAGCCCTATCTGAACGATGGGGCTCTTTTTGCTTCATGCGTGTGGCTTTGGGAAAATGTTGAGAGCTTGCCTGCTGCTACCAGTTACCAGGAGGTGGTGCGGGTCTCGGGCCAAAGCCAGGAGGCGGTGCGGGTCTCGGGCCATAGCCAGGAGGCGGTGCGGGTCTCGGGCCATAGCCAGGAGGTGGCGGAGGTCTGTGGCCAAAGCCAGGAGGTGGTGCGGGTCTCGGGCCAAAGCCAGGAGGCGGTGCGGGTCTCGGGCCATAGCCAGGAGGTGGCGGAGGTCTGTGGCCAAAGCCAGGAGGTGGTGCGGGTCTCGGGCCAAAGCCAGGAGG
>JAFTDR010000236.1 GCA_017454105.1 Desulfovibrionaceae bacterium
CTCCATTTCTCCCTTTTAGTCATACTTTAGTCATACGTATGACTAAAAGGTTTAACACTTAGCTGGCTGTTTTGGTAGAGGAAGCCTAGGCAGAATCGAGGGTTTCTCTAAAATTTTGTAAATTGCTCAATTTTAGTCATAAAGGGATGAAGAGCTTATGATAGAAATTTATTTTTTGAACTATGTACTCACTTAAGAGTTCGATTTACAATTTTGTTCAGAAATCAGATTTTTCCGCATGTACAGATTGGCACACTATCGCTCAAGCTCTCGAGCCACAAAGATTCAGGCTTTTCAAGCGTTTTACAGTTCGGAGGCATCCTTGTTCCTTTTCGCACGGAGCTGCTCTGTCGCTGTGCTTTGGGCTTCCACTGTAGGGATTGAACGATAGTATTGCCACTCGCGACGGAAAACACGAACGGCGAAACCTGGCACTTCCTCCAAGCTTGGGAAGGAAGATTTCATCCGTCGCGAGTATATGTCGGGTAGCGATTTACGTCGTTTTAGGGGTGGGCACGGCTTTGCCTGTGAAAAAACGGGCGCGTTGCCGTGACAAACAGGAGCAAGCCGACTGCGTGCAGGATGGCCACGGTCTGAAACATAAAGGCATAGCCGCAATATTCCACAAGGAAGCCACCGCCAAATATGCCACATCCTATGCCCAGGCTCCACGAGGACAGTATGGTCGACATGGCCGTGCCATGTTCATAGTTCTGGGCTACACCGAGCATCATGTTTTGAAATGCTGGCCAGAGGTGTCCGTTGCCAAGGCCTATCAGTAGCGCAGAACCATAATACCCCAGAGATCCTGAACTGACAACAAAGATCGTGTAGCCGCATGTGGAGGCAAGGATGCCCCACAGGGCATGCCGAATAAATTTGCCTTGGCGCAAGTGTCTGTTTCCTACCAGCCTGGAAAGCACAAGTCCCATGGCCAAAAGAAGAAAATATATCCCCGTGCCACCGGTGATGCCCAGAGATTCCTTGCCGTAAATGGCGAGATAATTGCTTAAGGCTCCGTAGCAACAGCCAAAAAAAATCATATTGCCGCCAATGAGCCAGCCTTTGAGAAGCACAAAATTGCCCAGACATATCTTCCTTTGTTGCGGCGGAGGGGCGTGCGGGCGCATGCGTACCGTGCAGGCTATGGCAAAACCCACCGCAGCAATGAGCAGGGCCATGAGGAACAGGACGTCAAAATCCTGCAGCGCGGTGTAGGTGTAAATGCCCACCGTTGGGGCAACGGCCATGGCGATATTGTTGCTTAAGCCGTAAAAGCCTATGCCTTCATTGCGCCTGTCTGGTTTAAGCACGTCAATGACAGCTGTGTTGTTGGCGACGGTGAAGGCACCAAAGGGGCTGCCGTGGATTGTGCGCATGATGACGAAGAAGGTCAATGATCCGGCAAAGATGTAGCTGCCAAAGAAAAGAACGTTGAAGAATATGCATGCCAAGAGCACGCGTTGGCGAGGCAACGTGTCCACCATCCATCCGGCCACGGGGCGCGAGAGAATGGCCGTGACGGCATAGCCGGAGAGTGCCAGTCCTATAGTGTCCTTGGGGGCGGAAAAGGTCGAACTCAAAAAAATGGGCAGCAGAGGGGTGACGAGATAAAATGCGAACGAGGCGGTGAAATTGGTCATCAGAATTTTCAGGTAATCACTGGTCCAAAGCTGATCCTGAATCTGCTGTTGTTCTAACATAAGTACCCGCCATTTTTATGGGACAGCCCAGAAAGGGCTGCCCTATGGAAAGCGATGCCGGAGTGCATCTCAAGTGGGGACAGATCTACCTTAAAGAAGGCCGTTGCACCAGCGCCGCATACGGTACAGGAAGCACAGGGGTCTTCATGGGTGAATCCGCAAACCTTGCACATAGAATAATCCGTAGCGGTGAGTCCGTTCTCTAAAGCTTTCTTGTACAATGCTTCCAAAATTTTCCGCGTGTACGGATTAAGATTCTATCGGTCAAGCTCGGGAGCCCCAAAGAACCAGGCTTTTCACTTGCTCTTGGCATTCTTGCTTCCCTTTTGCAGTCACTGACTACAGAGGCAGATGAAGGTCCGCGTCACGAGAAGTTCAGCGTCCACTGTTGAACGATAGTATTGTAATCCGTGCACGCGGAAAATTTTTCAAGAAAATATTTACTATTTCTATGTATAACTATCCAGAAACAAACTGACCTTTTTGCGAACGGGGTCAGCAATCAAGTCTGGTATTTTCAATTCCATTGTGGCAATTTTTTTTCTGACCGCAGTATACCTCCCCTTCCTCCACAAGACGATCGTCGCTGATTCTGGCGATTTACGGTCGCACATTCTGTCCCCACCCTATCGCACACCCTTCCTGATCTCTTTGTACGCATTCCCCGTGAGCGTCACCTCTTGAGACGGACTTCCCTCTCAGCTTTTTGGTGGCTTATGAAAAAGAAAAAGGTGGACTTGGTCACCTTTTCTCTCCAAAAAGCCACGTTTTTCTCCCACCTGGCCCCAACAAGTTCTTGTGTCCACGTACGGCGAATGGCCGAAACGCCACAAAGGGGCAGGGACAAAGAAGGAGCCCCCCGACCCTGCACCAAAAAGTACACACGGAGACAGCGCTATGAGCCTACTACTCCTCTGGATCGCACGTCGCATCGCACGCTAAACCCAATGTGTCACGCAAGGTTGGGGAACATACTGCGAGGGAAAACAAAGAGAGCCACGCTTTTCTCCCACCCTCTGCGTACAAGTTCATCCCTGGCTCCGAATTGCACCTAAATCCTGGAGGTCGCTCATGGCTGATCGTTCCCAAAAAGCACTCAACACCGTCTTTGCAGGCTGCGAGTTGTACAATGACGCCATCGGACAGGAAGCTCTGGCTCGGGCTGGCAATACCCCCCAAATCAAGGGCATTGTCCACGAACTGCTCTTCCGCGATCAACAGAATTTGGGTGCCGACGGTCTTATTCGCGGCAATGTCACTCAACTCTCCAAGAATCCCACTGCCCACGGTATAGCCAGTGCCAGGTGACCGGTCGTTACCAGCTCAAGGACTGCACCAGCAAGGCCGGCGTCGATAAAACGCTCTCCCAGGTGCGCTCGGGCAAATACCACTCGACCAAGCTCATGGGGACCTCCGAGACAAAACAGGCCTATGATGCGACCAAAACTCGGGCGACAAAACCATGCATTCAACCGGCATCTCAAGCAAACGCACGGGCAGAATCGCTGACAACGCCGGTGTCTCCGCGCGGGACTCAAAAACCGTCTTGAATAATTTCAAAGACATTGGCGATTACGCTGCCTCAAGTGCGGCCATTGATGCCACCGTCAGCTGTGCAGAATCCGCGATTAGCAATTTCTCCAAGGTGCAGGACGGAGAAATTTCCGTTGGCGAGTACGCGGCAACTGTCGCCTGTGATACCGCAGCCGCGTTAACTCTTAAGGAAGGCGGCAAAGCCCTGGCCAGACAGGTCGGAAGTACGAGCCTCAAATGCCTCGCTGGCTCAAATGCCGCCACGGCTACGGCCTTTGGCTTGGTGGAAGTGGGCAAAGACGCCTTCGATCTTGCTTGCGGCAAAATAAGCGGCGCAGAGTTTGGCAAACGAACTGTTGGAACAGTCGGGGGTACGGTAGGTGGAGCTGCCTTGGGTACCATAATCTGCCCAGGCATTGGTACGGCCATCGGCGGCGTTATTGGCAGCATGACCGGGGGCCTTGGAGGACGGTCCATCGGTGACGCCATCGGGAAGTTTTTCCGCCTGTGCATTTTAGGGTTTTTCCGTTTTTCGAGTTCAAGCACTCCGAGGGAGTGTGGTTTGCCGAGTGTATTCTCCTTTGGTGTCGCCAAAAAAGAATATGCAGTCGGGGACACAGCTAGGAATCGTGAATCAAGCCGCA
>JAFTDR010000237.1 GCA_017454105.1 Desulfovibrionaceae bacterium
TCTGGAGCCATGTAGATAACACGGTGGGCGGGAATTCAAGTTAACCCATTATGGACTCTTTTGCAGCCCTCTAGAAAGGATGTAGACTGCCTAAATTTTTCAAAATCAAGATATCCTTCAGCAATATAATATTTTGGATTTGTTTGTCTAGCGCCAAAATTGTCTTTCAAATTTAAGTAATAAGCCTTTCCTTGTTTTCAATTTTTTTTGCTAGATACTAAGTGTTCCATATTATCTAAATTGTATTCCGAAAATCTTGATGAGTATGGCGAGCTTCTAACATCTATTATTACATTTATATTGAAGTCATTTAATATATCTATAAAGTGTTTTGTGTCAAATCCTGAATAACCAATTGTAAACAATTTACCAGGCAGCTTTTTTTTCCATTTTAAGTCCCATATATAAATTTATGTTTTTGTGTATAGATAAAATTTTTAAAAATGCATCTTCCTTGTTAATAAATTTATTATATATACTCAAACTAGAAATAAACTGACATTTTTTGTAAGCGGAAACTACACTGAGTCTGGTTTTTTTAACTCCAAGTGGCAGCTTTTCCGCGCGTACGGATTGGCTATCGCTCAAGCTCTCGAGCCACAAAGAATCAGGCGCCTTACAGTTTTCGAGGCAGTCTTGCTTCCTTTTCGCACGGAGGTACTGACATAAGCCAAGATGCATTGTATCGGGAAGTTTTCAGCTTCAACTCGCAGGGATTGAACGATAGTATTGTAATTCGTACACGAGGAATTTTTTTCTGACCGCAGGTATCCGCTCACGGGTCGACAGTTCTCTGTGGTGTTTGTACATCTTCCAATAGATCCATTGTCAAATAATCCGCATTCTTCCGTTAGAGAGACAGCTTGAGAGTCGGCTGAAAGGCGCATTTCACTGTCCCCTCGTGAGCGGATACCTCGAGTTGGACGATTCGCTCATTCCTGCTCCAGCGATCAAGTACGTCGCAACGGCAGGATATGCAAGATACGCACTGTCTGGGATACCATCGGCATCTCAGGCTTCTATTGGCCAAGACAATAGCAAATCTGCCCGATCAATGCAACAGATTCCTTAACTTTCTACACCAAAACGAACAGAGCCTCTCGTCGCTCAAGGGCGGAAGGCTCTGTTTGCATATATGGAGTTCATCGTAATCTTTACCGCGTACACTGCTCAGAAATACATTGTGCAAATTGCAAAAAAATGGACGATTTTTCTTACACGAATATCTTGGAATATTTTACGATATTTTTAGAAGTTTAAAATGGCAATTTTTGTTAAAACCTAAGATAAAGAGATTGTTTTGATGCCTCATTTTTTTTTGAATTCATGATAGATTTCGCTGTGAACATGACCCAAGTATCGTTAGAAGACCAAACACGCATTTTTCTAAGTGGTATTGTTATGCTTTTGTCCTATGTCAGTATTACAGCATTGCAAGCTGAGACTGGCGTATCTCGCAATACTATCCCATAATTGGTATGTTGCTGCACGCGGTAGACGAGGGACTTGTTTGTGACGGTAAGACTGCAGATTCGTGAATGTACGCCCTCGCGGCTTTCCATATTGCCTTGAGCTAATGGGTATCCGAGACGTTTGGACTGGCCAGAGCGTAACTGGCTTATCAGGTCTGGCTGACATCAGTTCCAGCTCAAAGTTGCACAACGTATTTTTTAACGGTTCCTCACTCGCCACTCTCGCAGCAGTTGATCTTGATGCTGGTGAAGTTTTCGTGGCTACCAAGCCGAACGACTATACCCGCGACGGGTGAAATCTTCTTTCCCAACCAAGGGGGAAGTGCGCGGTTCCACCGTTAACCAGACGAAAGCGGACGATCTTTTTCGTCTTGAGCGTACATCCTGCACGAGGAACTGAGGGTATCCTGACGCATAGGGGGCTCGTTTCACGTCATAGCTATGCAAATCGTATTATTGCCAACAAAGATCGCATGCAACCGTCGGAGAGAGATAAACCGAGAGTTGGAGGCAAGGCGCATTCCTCTATACATCTGTGAGCGGAACCTTTGTAGCCAAAATGGTTACAACGTTATTGCTGCAGTATAGGTGCCGGACGACAGAGACCGTTCTGGCAAGCCAAGTCACTGATTTTGCTTGAGATATACCGAGGACAACCGAAGAAAAGCGACCTCAATTGGTCGGCACCACAGGGCTCACTTCGTGTCGCGGGAGGAATCTTGTGTGAGTTCGAGTATAGCAAATGAGGTGAAGGAAAGACTCTTTTGCCTGGCGAAAGCTGTTTGTCTTCTGTTCCCTTGGATTATTGGCCAAGGTCTGGGGGGTCCCCGTCAGCAATACTACATTGCTTATTTTTTGTATCATTTTGAGTCTGCGGGTCTTATTTCGCGGCATAACGATTCAAATCGTATCGTTGCCGACAAAGACCATCTGCAGTCAGTAGAGAACCCGAACGAAGGATACAAGGCGTATTCCACATTTGCCCCTTTGGCTTGTGCCGCATCGTTGACTGCGGCCAGGAACGCGCGCCGATTTATGCGACACAGTATACTTACGCAGGAAAAAAGTGACCATGCTGTGGGCTTTTGTTCGTGGTATATACGGATTTATTGCCCAAAAATGACAAGTTTATTTTTGTCAGCAGTATACCGTAAATTCCCGCGAGAGACAAGGTATACTCGCGACGGGTGAATTCTTCATTTCCCACATCAGAGGAAGTGCGAGGTTCCGCCGGTAACGAGGACGAAAGCGGAAGATCTTTTCCGTCACGAGTATAGCCGCATGGAGGAGAGCCGCAGTCCTTCTGATCTTTCAACTCAAAAAGCCTTTTGGCTCAAACGGATCTGTTGAGCTACAAATGGTCCTACAGGATGGAAAAACCGCGTACATTAGGCTTTTCGTCTCTGTAGCTATATTTCTTGCCGAGAAATTGAGAGTATTAATGCGTTGCTACTGTTTCTACTGTCCCGAGCTTCTGAATGTCACTGTCCTTGCGGTCTCCATGGATTGCGATGTGGGACAGTTCCTCTTCAAGCTTCTGCATTTCAGTATCGGTCAAGGTAACATCCACGGCACCAAAGTTTTCTGTCATGCGCTCATCGCGGCGCATGCCGGGGATAGGAACGATATTGTCGTACTTATGTAGCATCCAGGCAAGTGAGATCTGTGCTGGCGTTGCCCCCTTGTCCTTGGCATAGGCATGGAGCAGGTCGAGGAGAGGCTGGTTTGCGTCTATGTTCTTTTTGTCGAAGCGGGTGATGACACGGCGAACATCGTCGCCTGTAAAGGTATCGGCGCTGCTATATTTCCCGCTTAAAAAACCACTGGCCATGGGGGAATAGGCCACAAAGCCGATAGACAGCTCTTTGCAGAGGGGCAGAACCTCCGCTTCCACGCGCCGCTCCATGAGGGAGTACTCACTTTGCACTGCAGAAAGCGGGGTCACTGTATGAGCCCGGCGTATCTGTGCGGGAGTCGCTTCGGAAACGCCCCAGGCACGTATCTTGCCCTCGGAAATGAGTTCCCCCATCCACTCAGCCACTTCCCCCACATCCTTGCCTTGCGGCACGCGGTGTTCGTAATATAGGTCCACGTAGTCGGTCTGCAGACGCTTGAGCGATGCTTCGAGCGCGTTGCGCAGTCCTCGACGGCTGGTCTTGCCTTCTGGTATCTCCTGACCCGGCAGAAACTTTTCAGGCATGAACTTCGTACAAAGGATCACCTTGTCCCGGATAGGCCTAAGAGCTTTGCCCACAAGGATTTCGTTTTCATAGTTTGCGTAGACCTCTGCCGTGTCAAACAGGGTGCAGCCAAAATCGTCATAGGCCTTGCGGATCAGGCGTATGGATTCTTCCTCTGTTGGAGTAGCACCATAGCCGTGGCTGAAGCCCATGCACCCAAGTCCTATGGCCGATACGGTCAGATTTCGTAGATTTCGTTGTTGCATGTCGTTCTCCTTTATGTATGCCTGCATGAGGCGATTATTTAGAACACCACTCCGAGCTGTCGCACCCACGATGATATTTCCGATGGACTCACACCTGGCATAAAACGCCTTCCGTTTTTCCATTGAGCCCTTGGTGCTCCCTTTATGAGGAGATCCGCGCTGTTATCAAAGGGGCTCCCCCCAGAGGTGCAAAAAGGAATGACGATTTTCCCTGTAAGATCGGTAGCTTCAACAAAGGTCTGCAGAATTCGTGGGGCAATTCCCCACCAGATGGGATAGCCCAGGAAAACGACGTCATAGTTGCGGATGTCGGGAAGTGCCTGAGCAATTTTGGGACGGGTTTGTGAATCCGCCATTTCGAGAGATGATCTGCTTTTTTTGTCGTGCCAGTCGAGATCTGCCTTCGTATAGGCCTTTTCCGGCGTAATTTCGTACAGATTCCCTTTGACCGCTTGGGCAATGGTTTTGGCGATCTCCTTTGTCGTGCCTGTGGCGGAAAAGAAGGCCACAAGAATCCGTGAATCGGCGGCAAAGACAGGGTGACCGAAGATGGCTGCAGCAGATACTGAGCCGAGAGCAAGTAAAAAAGTTCTTCTGTGCATAATTGTGCCTCATACAGGCATTTTTTTGTTTCTCTGCAACGCTCGTGCGGGTATACAGTTCCCTTGTTCTGGGAAGCTCATACATCTCGCTCAGAAAAAAACTTGCCACATGGAGTTAAAAATACCAGAATCAGTGCTGACTTACTTTAGAAAAAGTGTCATTTTTTTTCTTGTTTGAGTGTAGTACCGACTTCTCAAAGCCCGTGCATACAAGATGGAGGGGAGACACCTACATCGTCAAGATATATCGAGCTGCCTAATGATTTTCCCTGGAGAAAGCGACCTCAATTAGTCGGCACCCACAGGGCTAACTCCCTTCGCGGGAAGAATCATTGTGACGCCAAGTATACATCTTGGTACAAGATACGCGTGTATTTCGCTACGCCAATACAAGTCACTTTTTTCTGGCTTGTGTACGGGTACATTCCATAGATGAAAGGAAAAAAAAGAGAGAGATACTCGGCAGATTAAAGATTCTCCCCGTACTGGCTCCATTTGGTATCGTGGGGAAAACCAGTACGCGGTCGAGTCTATCCGCACGCTGCGTTTCGTCCATATCTGGGATGGGACGCAAAAGAAAGCGAGACCTGCGTCAGGTTTCCTTGCCGTAAATTGGCTTCCATCTCGAAGCGATTCATGGACAAAAGAAGAAGGGTCTCTTGCTATACTGCGGTCAGAAAAAAAAGTTGCCACTTTCAGTTGAAAAGAGCGACCCAGCGCTGACTCGCGTTCGTAAACATGTCAGTTCGCTTATGGCTGGAGTATAATGAATACAGGCTCTTAGCTTGCGGTGGTACGGTAGAACGCGTCTAGCAGACGACTCTCCACGTATCTTTCGAGCAGCAGAATACTGTATCTGTCGACAATAGTGCGATTTGAAAATATGAAACACCCGTTGCAGCGTGTACACGACGAGGGATCGCACTCTCTGGCGAGCAGTGCCTGGAATATGTCTTCTTTTGCCTCGAAAGAGTGATACCTGGCAGGATAATGGTTTTCCCACGCAAGCCAAAGGAGAGCCAAGTACGGGGCACAGGAAGCATCATTGCGTCGCTGACTATAGTTTGTTCTTGCCTATGGCGCAAGCCTGAATGGGCGGACGAGTACAAGAAGGCGCCACTTGAGAGCGGCTATTTGCTTCATCGCTCAACGCGAAAGGTTGTATTGACAGAGCCAGAATTCGTCGAGGGCTCTGCCATAACCCTGCCATAGACGCAAGGGATGAGCTGCGGGCGGAGGCAGATTGCTTTCTCTTAAGGGCGTGAGTGGACAGAGTGGATTAAGAGCGGCAAGGTCTGAAAAGCCGTAACTCGGTACAGGAAAGGAAGGGGAGCTGGTGTCGTGTCCGCGCGTATCGCTTGAGGCACACACGTAGACGCGAAAGAGTATGAGGAGACCAGTCAGAAGATATTTTTTGACGGGCAAATATATGATCGCAATTTCCCGGTATGAAATTAGCTACAGCGACGAAAAGCCAAATGCGGGTTGTCCATCCTCTAGGACCACTTGTAGCTAAACTGGCTTTTTTTTGAGTTGTACGATCAGAAGCATGCGGCTCCGCGAGCTATACTCTGGGCAAAGTTTTACTTTTTAAGTATCCGCTCACGGGTTTACAGTAGAATGGCGCTTTAGTCAGCTCTTCAGTTGTCTCTCTAGCGGCAGAATGCAGACTTTGTCGCCATTGATCGGAATATCCAATTGATACGATCTAAAGAACTATAGTAAAGTCCCTCCTACTACGTTTAGCCGTTGACCCGTGAGCGGATACCTTTTTAAGAGTAATAAAGAGAAAAAAATGGAAAAAGAAAATGCATAGTCATACGCAAGAGAGAAGGAAGTACTTATACCAATGGTAACGATGAGTACTCATTTATTGCGACAATTCCTTCTTATATTTTGAGAAGAAGAACTTATGGCGATCCACAAAGGCCGTATCCGCTCATGGGTCGACGGAGCCCAAACATCGCGCGTAGCTCTTCAAACTGTATAGTGTCGACAAAGGCCGTACTACGGCGGGAGAGATATGCCGAAGGTGGGATGCAAGGCGCATTGTGCTATGCACGAGTGAGCGGATACGAACAGAAAAGTCGCTTTCTTTTTTTCGAGTTTTCGCTAGCGCAAAACAGGTCTTCTACGTTCATTCTTCATTGGTTGGCTTAGCTGTCGAACGCCTGTATACAGCAGAGAAAGTACCATAGTCACTCGTCTACCCAGTTGACTCCGTACACGACAAGAGATGAAGTATACTCTATCCGGAAGCAAACTGACATTTTTGCGCAATGGGGTCAGCTCTTGAATCTTGTGTGTTCAACTCCAAGTGGCAAGTTTATATCTAGCCGCAGTATATACTCGCGACGGGCGAAATCTGCAGTCCCAACCGTGAAGGAAGTGTGAAATACCGCTGTAGATTATAATGAAAGCGTACAACCTTTTCCGTCGCGAGTATACTTATATGCTTTTTTCAATAGTCAAAAAACTGCGAAGGTTTTAACTTAAAATTAATAATCATTCATTATTACTTTTAATCTTTCAAATCGTCTCCTCCTATTAAAGATATACTGACTGACATTGCTTTTTGCACCAACAACGTTTCTATTTTGAGTTTCCATATATATCTCAAGATCTTCGTAAAATATTTTTGTAATTTCACATCTAATTTTAACAGCTAGTTTGTCATTATGCTGCATTAAATAATAAATAATGCCTAGCAATATCTGTTGTGGTCCATTGACTCCATCAATTTTATAATCACTATCTTCTGTCATAGCACCCTTATACCACGCTTCTCCTTCTTTACATGTTTGCTCTACAAAATTCCTAGGATATCCTTCAACCATGTGAGCAGCATCAAATTCCTCTCTGACGAACTGTTTAATTTTCATATAGTATTCATATTCATTATCTGCGCTAATATGTTGATTTATATATTGATAATAAATAAGACAAGCATCTTCAAAGTCATATTGATCTAAAATAGCCAGTGCTCCGTTTTCACTAGACGTTCTATTAGTAGGAGTATTAACTTTGTAGGAAGCTTCGTTATAGTCTACAGGCTTTATTATATCTTCTTGATTTATATCATTTCTCTTAAAAAGATTCTTTAAAAATTTAAACATATTGCACCTTCCTTTTTATAGCTTTAAGAGTCAATAATTTTAATTTTTTGACTGAAATCGTCTGTATTTAATTTTGTATTAGTTAGATAATTGATTAATAAAAGGCTAAATATAATAAACAAGAGTATACATATTCTTTTTATCTTATATTTTCTTGCAATTTTTATCTCAGTTTTTTTGTTAGGAATAAGTATATTAACATAATTCATTATATTATTGTAGTTTTTAAATTTAATATTCTCTTTCCCATCCTTACATGTATAAGAAATAACTATTAAGCATTTGACGGAATCTATACATATGTTTTTATCATATTGTTTTAAATAATTAATTGCCTCCTTTTCGTATATCTCTTTAGTTTCTGCGAAAGATTCTTGAGGAATTAAGTTTTTAAATCTTTCTAAAATTTTAGAAACAATATCCAGGTCTTCTTTTGAGAAATATCCCTCCAAAAACAATCCTGATGCAGCAAATTTTTTTGATAGAGCATATGAATATAATATATTTAATGGATAATCATAATTAGTTATTGATTTTGATAGATCATTATTTATACTCACAAATATATCTCTTGATTTTGATTCTCTTTTTACTATTTCAATTAATTCCATGTAAACACCTTTACAAATCTAATTTATCCTTTTGATTTTCATAAAAATAGTACAAAAAACGAATTAATTCATCGTAGTTATAAATTTTATTTAATTGGTCACGATTAGTGTGTAGTTCAACGATAGTGGTTAATAATTTTACAATATCTTTTTTTAAACGTTTATCGTAAGACATTAAAAATTCTTCAGCTTCTAAAGAACATTTTTCTTGAAAATAAACATTTCTAGGATCTTTTGGATTATAAAAATACGTCTTAATCTGGAGCATTTTAAAAATTTTTGATGCACGAATATAATCATCTTCTTGAAATATACCTTGTAAAAATAATCCAGCTGCAGCTGTTCTTCTCGCGTAGGCGTAAGACATTGCTATATTTTTACTATATTTATATATATCTAAATCGTGAATATCATTATTAATATTTGCAAAAATTCCTTCATCTAAATTATATCTTTTATCTACTACATCAAGTAATGTTTTGTATTCTTCATTTTTATTATTTAGAGAATTTATTTTAAAAAATTTTTTAAATTTTTCAAACATAATATAACAATCCTAATTTTTTATTCGTTTTTTATAACAATCTTTAGCCCTTTCTTGTTCGGACTGACACAGAAGATTTCATCGCAATGAATCTACAGTTTCAACAGCGCCATGCTTTGATCTATAAGCATGTTTAAATAAGATTACCATGGAACGTATACAATACTATTATGTTTCTCTGTTTATAAATTCAAGTTACTTTTTTGGCAGAGCAGAGTTTATGATATTTTTTAAAAAATTTTCTATTGAGCACAATAAAGAAGAAATTATGCTTTTATTTTAACCAAACATCGCTCTTTTTCAATGTCTACTGAAATATTAGTTTTTTAGGAATTACACAAAAATTTTTCGAATTTTTTTAATTCATTTATACTATAAAGTTCAGATTTGATTATTCCAAAACATACTTTTATTTGCGATAGTTTTTTATCAACTAAATTGTCTATACCTATGTCCGCTCATGGGGCAACAGTTCTGCGTAGCCTTCAGCTCTGTCCTTGTCGACAAAGACAGCCTGCGCGACGTTAGCCTACTGTGGATGAGGCCGTGGTGGGTTGCAAGACACATCCAGTGAGCCGATACATACAGTTCCATACAATTATTTAGTTGTGCATAACTGTACCTCTTTTTTAAAAACAAGCAAGGAATTACAAAATAGTACACCAAAGACAAACCAGCCTGATGATTGATTTTCGGGTAGGTCCGCTCTTTGCGTGAGCCAATAGGTGTATACGGGGGCCCCGTATACACCTATTGGTACCTGCGTGCTTTAGGCAGCGAGGCCGAAGGCCCGTGCCGCTATGACAAGGCCGAGGCCCACAGCTATTGTTATGAAGTAGCTTTTTGTGTACCAGGCAAGAAAGACAAGCGGTATTGATACCGTGAGGTAGAGGTTTGTCGGGCTGACGTTAAAGGTATTATTGTAGAAAAAGACCTCCGATCCGACAAGAGCCGCCATCACAGCCACAGGAATGCAGTCCAGCCATTTTTTGAAGAGAGGGGGGAGATGCTCACCGTTGAGGAAGGTGAGGGGAAGAATCTTTGGGAGTACGGTCGCAATGAGGCAGCCGGCAAGGCAGAGCATGAGGTCAGTTGTCATGGTTTTCCTTTCGGGTGAGGAGTATGGCTCCTATGCTGGCACCGACTATGGTTGCAACAGCAATGTTCCACTGTGTCATTCCGCATACTTTCAGAGTAACTGAGAGGAGGAGTGTTATGACGGCTATACACGTATGCAGCGGGCTTATGCACTGAAGGACAAGCAGAGCCAGAAACATGGCTGTCAGCGCGTAGTCGAGTCCGAAAGGGCGGATGTCCTGAATGAGATCCCCGCAGAAGGCGCCGAGAACCGTGCCGCCGACCCAGCCGATCTGGGCCACATGGTTTGTGACAAAGAGTGTTGTCAGATTTCTTTGCCAGCCATGGAGAAAGGCTGTGATGTGGACGGCAAAGGTTTCATCCGTAAGTCCCATACCGAGAAGGAAGCGCTGGATTCTTGGAAGACCATTCATCCAGGGAGCCTGGGCCGCCGATAAGAGCAGGTAGCGGAGATTGACGATGGCAACTGCCGCGACAATTGAGAGAACGCTGCTTCCCTGTCCCCACATGCCGGCGCATATAAGCTGGCCTGTGCCGGAATACATGAGAAGAGACATGACGATGGCAAGTTCTCCTGAAATTCCGTTTTTTACCGCGAGAACGCCGAAGGCAAAGCCCACAGGAAGATAGCCGAGCAGTATGGGCAGGGCCCTGCGGATTCCCTCAAGGATGTGCGCGTGAGGATTTGGCATGGCTACCCCTGGGGTTTTGTGTGTTTTTCTGTGACAATTCCGCCTCGTCCTACGCGATATTCCTTTCCGTGCCAGCGGATTGTGTGGGCACCGATTGTTCCGGTATAGACCTGGCCAAAGGTGAGAAGGGCGCGGAAGAAGGCTTTAAACCAGAGTGTGATCGTGGGTGGGCTTACAAGAAAGCGCCTTAGGCCCGCAACGAGCGCTCCCAGAAGAGCGCACCAGAGTATGGGAGCCAGAAGAAGAGTGTAGTCGCCGCGGGAAACAGTTATGCCTATGTCCTCAATCCAGATGATCGGGGGGATGAAGAAAAAGATGAGCATAAGGCCCAGAAGCCACCATTGGATCGGAACGCAGAAACGGGGGAAGAGAATTTGCCGCTCCATCCAGGCTTCCCAGACTGCTTTGTCGTGGTTTTCTACGTGCGTTGTGAGGAGGGCGTTTGCCACAAGCTGCACGCGGCATTTCTTTTGTGCGAGCAGGGGGACAAGAGCGCAGTCATCCACAACTGTTTTGCTCCATGTTTCAGCGATTTCAAGCTGCTCGAACGCCTTGCGCTCTATGGCCATGGCACCGCCCCAAGGCTGCGTGAAGACGGAGACCGCCTGGAGAAGCCGCATAAATAGGACGCTTGCCGCATAGGCCTGGGAGATGAGCGTTGTGTCTTTTGGAACAATCTGGTGGTACCCTGTCGTGAACACCGCTTTTCCCGCGGCAATGGGTGCGACCATGTACTTAAGAAAGTCAGGCCGCGCTCTGTGTGTGCTGTCGCAGAAGACATAGCAGTCAGGGGAGATTGCCTTTGCGGCGCGGACACCTGCGAGAAGATTGTGGTTTTTTTGTCCGCATAGACCCGCATGGCCCGCCACAATGTGAATAATCTTGGGGTACCGAGCTTTGAGCGCGTTGATTGTGTGGGCAGCCGGTTCACTGGCCGTTTCCGTGACAAGGATAGGGTAGAGAGCGGGGTAGTCCTGCGTGAGCAGCGAGCCTAGAGCGTCGGGAATTCTCGGATCCGATCCAGCAACAGGGATGATGAGGGCGACTTTTGGCCATGAGACGGATGCATTGTTGAGGTCATTCAGTTCCTGCTTTTGCATGCGGATAAGCCGCACGCCGGCCACATGCAAGAGAAAGAGGATGACAAGGACGACACTTGCCATACAGTAGAGAAGAATATGCATGGGGATACCCTTATTGCCGGATTCTGCAAGGATCCGGCAAGCCTTGACATACCAGAAAGAACCTGTTTTTTCCCTGGTACAGGCAGAGCCCTAAGCCAAAGTTTCGGGAGTATCTGCTTGTCTGGACTTTTGTCCGATACGCGGGCATCTCAAGTTTTTTGGGTGGCATGTCAAGAGCATAGAGGAAAAGGAGATGGTCTTACTCGGGCAGAGGGGCGCAGTCTTCTGGGACAAGACGGACATTTGTCTCGCGTTTTCCAGAAAAGGAAAATTTCCTGCCACTTCCGAGCTGTATTGATCCCTTGACGTGCTTCTTGTCAACAATATGGCCTGTGACATGGTGCCCAGAACTGTGTCTGACATCAAGGTGGCCGTTTTTCATGCTGCCGTAGAGATGGTATTCGTCAATCTGGCCAAAAGCGGTCTTAAGGAGGAGCACGCCTCGCGCCTTACCGCTTTGTGTGAAGCAGAAGCCGCAGCGGAAGGTCGAGGTTAAGATAGAGCCGGTCCAGAGTTCTGTGCTTTCTTTCTCCTGGATAGGGGGTGTCTTGGGCGGTCTCGCAAAAGCAGGGGGGGCTGTCAGCGAGAGCAGAAGCAGGCATGTGCCACACAGGGTGGCGAGAGATTTTTTGTTCATCGGCTGTTCAGCGTGCAAATTCCGGCCTTTGGAATGTGAAACGCTGCTCCTTGTGAAAGATTGTCGGCCTCTTGTAACTCTGTAGACTCGACCGCACAATTGGGGAGTCTCGTCAGTGGTTGGTAGGGGGAAAATCAGTATGCCGCCGCATCTTCTTGTACTGTTTTTCAAAAAACAAACACAGCGCTCTACGCTGCAAAGCCAGTGTGTGCAACGGACGTGGATGCTCACAAGAAGAGCGCAAATGCGCAGAATATCGCTCTGCTTTTCCCGAAGTGTGAGCCGCACGCTTCGTCTGGGGAGACAAAGGAGGCGTTTGAGCCAAAGAACTGTTCCTTCGGGTGCGCCTTATGTTTGCAGCGTGGCTGCGGCACAGGCGGCATACGTGTTTTTCGCTTTATCACCATGTAAAGTCAAGCCGTAGATAGTTCTTCCTTGAGGCTTCAGAGTTGATGACCGATTTGCCTGCCTTGAGAACACGCTTGAGTGTGGAGGCGTAGTGTACGCGACGCGCGTAAAAAACGGCGGTCAGCGTCCAATGGCCCAAGTGCGCTTGCAGCCTTACAGACAACAAGACGCATACACACTGTCTTCTTTTTTTCTGCTTGGGAGACCATGGGCAAAGAATCGCCCTCATGAGGAATTTTTAAGGTATTGCGTTCAGAGTAGCGCAAGAATTCAAGAGCTATTTCTAAGGACGCGCAGCGCTTGCAGGATGTATACTCTGGGTAGAAAAAAAGTTTTACTTTGTAAGAGTATGCCTTAGCTTACGTGTACTCTGACATAGCTGAGAGAGTAGAAAAAAAGGCTGCAATCCTAATGTCAATTTTTTTCTGACCGCAGTATAGTTGCTGACGCGTACAGCATGGAGAATACCAAGGTTTTTGACATCTATCTCATGTCTTAGGATTCGTACATGGTGTCCAGGGCTGCACAAATATCTTTAATTCCAATACGATACATTGAGGGGCTTTACTGTGAGTATCATCAGAAAACCACTATGGATTTGAGTAGATGTCTCTGCGTGTCGTTGGGAACGACTCTATGGGCCTGACTATCGGTGCGTTTCTGCGCAACCTAGGGCAGTTAATCCCGCACCTTTGGTTGACCCGGTCTGTAGGACCGCCAAATGGTCAATGCTGCGGTCGGCGTTGGTCTTACAAGCGCACGCTGTGCTTGATACGGCGTCTGCTGTTTCTGCCTGTCTCATTGGTATATTGTGGAGGGACCGCGATATCAGTTTATAGGCATGGTCTCGTCGAAACTGGAAACACCCTAATCGAGATCCAGAATGGATGTATTGAAGACACGTTTTCCGTTGCGAGGAGAGCAAGAGGAATTAGCAGGGAATGCTGTCGCCTCCCATGGCTTTCTACCCCACGAAACCTCTCGAAGTCCCAAAAATTTGCGGAAGCAGGGTGTAACCAGAAAACATGAGAAAAACAGTGTATTTTTTATGGTGTCACAGAATTCTAAGTAAAAAACAAAAATATACATATTGAAATTTATCAATAAATAGTGATATTAGGATAAAAAAGGAAAGGCGATCTTAGAAAGATGGCCTATTATTTGATTGATATCTTGAATGGAGTAGAATTTCCAGAACTTTGTCTAGCTACAGATTTGTAGAATTTAATGCCAACTTATAGCTGACCTGTTTAGCTACAAATACCTCTCTTGATAATGAAAGTAGATATTTATGATGCCAAGAATTTATATAGTAACTTCAATTCCAGGCACTTAACTCGGGGTCAAATAGATACAAAGCCCAATCTATGCGGATTTTCAAACCCTTTAGGACGTTTATAGAGCATTCGATCTATTGAGCTACAAAGCATCACTTTAAGTATTACGCTTCTACTGCTTGATTGCAATAGACTGGGGGAGTTTATGGCAGAGAGTCCAGATACTCTCACAGTGCGGGATCGCCACGCATTGCAAACAACTTCTCGAATTGTAATAAAAAGATCAAAAAGGGATGCGGCTTTTATCGGTGTAGCTAACTTGGTTAACTGGAATGTACGTCTAATAAATCTTAACTCCCGCCACAGTTAAGCAGGGCTGCGCAGCGTCCACCGCCACCACCGCATGTGCCAGGATTAAGACCGCATTCTCCACCACCTCCAGAGCAATTTACTCCAATGCCGCAAGTGGCAAATGCTTGTGATTCTTCAACACGTAAAATATTTTGTTCTTTAATACTAAATCCTGAGTTTGTGACAACTTTTACAGGGGCCAAAGTTGTTATAGCAGCGGCAGCTGCTATAAAACCATATTTAAAAAATTTTCTTCTCGTTTCATCCATAATACACCTCCGCATATGATGAAGAGAAAAAGAGATTAGTAATCAAATAGGCCTTTTTTAAAAGATAACAATTCATAATCACAAAAACTGTCGTTGACATTTAAATCACCATTTTCAAAATACGATCTTGCCCAACAGCCACCTGCACATAGCGGCTTTACTGGACATTCTTTACATCCCCTCCCGCTATATACTGACATACTTCTAATCATTTTTAATGTTTCTGACCTCCTGTATATAGAGTTAAATGATTGATTCTTTATATTGCCACAATAAAACTTATCTACGTGAAGCATATGGCATGGAAATACATCGCCATTACATGAAACACTTATTTCTCCTTCTCCTATTGCGCATTTTGTGCAACCACGATTTTTCATTTTAATTAAATGTTCTTGCAGAAAAGCGTATGGTCTCACTCCATCAATATTGTTCATGATATTAAAATATTCTTCGCCTTCAATTCCAATATCAGAATGTTTCGCTCTTCCGACATTGTATATGGGTTGAAAATGAAGTCTATTCCCATATATTTTTACCATATTTATTACATCATGCATGTTTATTTTGTTGATTGTCATTGCAATAAATGGCTCGTTTCCTGCCTTTTTTAAAAGATTTACTCCTTTTAGTGCCTGTTTAAGCGAGCCTTTTCCTCGGATTGTATCATGAATTTCTTCAGATGATCCTTCTATTGAAATTCTAATACTATCAAAGTTTCTAGCTATAGTGTCAGCATTATTTTCATCTATTAAAGTTCCATTGGTCAGCAACATTGTTTTTATACTGCGCTTTTTGCAGTATTCAGCAAGTATAAACGTGTCATTATTTAATGTAGGTTCACCACCAGTAAAGGTTGCAATTAAATTTTTATTTATTTCTATAGCATCATTAATAATAGATTTAGTGCGCCACGAGGGCGTATGTCTCATGTGGTTGCAACAACCTCCTAGTTAGGTGAGCCGCCTAATTAGAAACAAACCGAGCGTGCATGGCAGTAATGTTCATGTGCGAAGCCTCGAGCGGTATAGTGCTATGGAGCCTTGGCAAAGTAGCATTATGTCGTAGTAAGCGAGTAGGCCGCGTAATTCAGCCTCGAAATATATGCAATGTCAGGGTCGAGTCTGTTGTTTTAGCCGAAGACCGGGATAAGAAA
>JAFTDR010000238.1 GCA_017454105.1 Desulfovibrionaceae bacterium
ACAAAAAATCAGCTTGTGCATGAAATATGAATGATAAAAATGAACCCGCATGAGGGCATTCCAACGAAAAATCAGCATACACCTTCTGCTGGCATCCCACCAAAATTGCGTTATCGGTTTTCTCTTTGAGGTGTCCCCACACAAAATCATGGCAGCCCCTCCGAAGGCAAACTTTGGACCCCCCACTAAATGCCCCTAACGGCTGGCAAACCTGCATGCCGATTTTTCATCAAACAGCCCCATGAACGCAGATTT
Organism: Desulfovibrionaceae bacterium; assembly: GCA_017454105.1. Taxonomy (GTDB): domain Bacteria; phylum Desulfobacterota; class Desulfovibrionia; order Desulfovibrionales; family Desulfovibrionaceae; genus Desulfovibrio. The sequence continues at coordinate 256 of JAFTDR010000238.1, forward strand.
TTGGAGTACAGAAGTATGCCTGCATGCCAATTTTTGGGGCTGCCACTTTTGAGAAAGGCAGTGAGGGTATTCCCTACCTTACTGCCATTTTTTTTGACATGTCTGTAAAGCCTTTACAGCCATCTTTTTCGACGTGTCTGTAAAGCCTTTACAGACACTTTTTGCCAATGTGTCAGTAAAGCCTTTACAGCCATGTGTCCGATTTTATGTCAGTAAAGCCTTTACAGCCATCATTTTTGATATGTCTGTAAAGCCTTTACAGACATGTTATTTACGGTGTCAGTAAAGCCTTTACAGCCACTTTTTTCGAGATGTCTGTAAAGCCTTTACAGCTATTTTTTGCTGTATATGTCTGTAAAGCCTTTACTGCCACGTTTGATTTGATGTCCGTAAAGCCTTTACAGACATCTTTTTCGGCATGTCAGTAAAGGCTTTACAGCCACTGTCAATGGCAGTAAGGGCGGCTGCTGGACGCAGCCGGAAAAACGGGCCAAAGGCCGTGTGAGGAATACCCGGATTTGTTACTGTAAAGAATGCAAAGCGTGTTTTCCTTTTGATTGATCTCAGTATTTTCCTTGATGGGTGCGTGTGCTTTTGAAGATGCAAAATGCCGTACCAGCGGTAGAGGAAAGACGAATAGTTTTCAAAGCGTTATTCGATGGGGACTTCGGTGCGTTAAGTACCTGTGTACCAGTAAGAATAATTGTGTCCATGATGCCAGTTTTGTCAGTGGAGAAAAAAACGTGCATGAAACAAAAAATGTAGTTTATTCAAATACCTATACATAACAAGAGGTATAAAATTCTCTTGCAGCATATCTCAAATATTTTGTTCAGATTATGTGTATGTGTAGATCTTCATCACGCTTTTTATCTTGTTCCCAACACCCCGATTTTTGTCGTCAGAATAATGCCGATTTTTTGTCGAAATTATAGTTGATAACTGCAAATTTATTAAAAATTTGGTATGCCCATTATAACAGACTTGTTGTATGAGCTCTGTTATAAATTCGTATGCCATTTTTATAAAAATTTCTCCTAGTGAGATAGTTTTCTCTCATCAGGGAGTAAGCAAATGACATCCAGAAGTTCGGAGCTCACCCCAAGGATGCCGAGAAATGCTGTATTTGGCCACATATGTTGGCATTAGTGCTCGTGCATACATTTATCACAAAAATAACAGTAAAAGGGACGCTAGCATAAGCATGGCGTCCCTTAGTGTATACTCGGCATATTTTCTTTGTCTTATTTGTGCATACCTTTCATTTTCCTTCTTTTTTCCCACAGTTGCATAGTTTCCATCTTCTTTCTTCTCTCACGTACAAGGGCCTTGCAGACCAATGCGGTACCTTTTTTTATCCCATACTTATTACGGTATTCTTCAGAAGTAAGACCATGTAGCGAAAGGTGTCTTTTTGACAGGATCTTAAAAGATTTACCACATTCAAGGCAGGTAACAGATTTCTCTTTAATAGACCTTTTGACTTCTTCTGCGGAAAGTGCAGAAGCTGTTGTCTCTGAAACTACTGTATCACTGTCAGTAAGACCGCGAAGTTTAGCAGCTAGGGTAGCTACAAATTTGGCGATATCTTCTTCAGACATAACACGTACAGAAGCCTGGGCACGAGCAAGTTCAATTGCTTGTTTGAGATATTCATCCATAGAGATGTATTCTCCTTATCGAATATTGAGATAAATAATAATATAAAATATAGCAAAAATATGTTATCTGCAAGTATTATATACAATAGTAGGAAAGTAAAAGTATAAAATATAATGAATCAGTGCCAATAATGGTTTTGTAAGATGCAGCAGTATAGATACGATAATTGGCAAGAGAGTCATGATTAGCTTAACTAAAGTTTATTGCACTAGCCCCATAAACTACATTGCTGGATCGGCTGTATCCGCTTCAACAACTCATTTTGCTTCAGGACGTGCTGCGCAGCCTGGTTGTCATCGAATAGCCAGTCGTGGATTTTATCCTTTTGAATGCATACTGGCATTCTGTCATGGACGGGGCGCATAATTTCATCAGCTGCGGTGGTCAAGATAACGAACTGACCGACTTTATTGAACAGTCCGGCGAGGAACAGAATACTTCCGTCTGCAGCAGTAAATGTGTTTCTTTGTTTCTGCCGGTCCCATTCATAGAACCATGCCCCAGGCAGCACGCAACGATGTCTAGCCATATCTTCACGAAATAATGGCTTTTCCCATACAGTTTCGCTACGAGCGTTAATCACTAATTGCTTGCCCTGTCGTGTAAAACCCCATGTCATGTGTGTAACATGGGGACCTTCCCGTCCAGCAACAAGAACAGGTGCAACATTCGTTGGGCTGATATCTCCGAGGATACAAAGCTGCTCGTCAGGCTGAAATTGATTGAGCCAAGTGATGACAGTTTCGTTGATGGCGAATCGACAGCACATGATTCTGCGTAATCTTCTCTTCTTTATGTATGAATCAAGAGGGCAATAATGGATAAAAAAGACTCTCAGTTCTCTATTATGTCGTGATAATTATCATTATTCACGCTCAATCGGCAGGTTTGATTTCACCCAGGCTATCCAGCCATCCTTCATGTGCAGGACATGTGCAAATCCCATCCCCTCCAAAATGTTAACCGCAATTCCTGACCGACGCCCTGTACGGCAATAGATAAGGACCGGGGCACTCTTATCAAGCTCCTGTAACATGATGGGAAAGTTCGGATCAGCAATATTCATATTAATGGCACCGGGCAGGTGACCTTCCTCGTATTCGCCTCGAGTGCGCACATCGACAATGCGCAAGCCTGCTTCCTGTTTCTGTATGGTCGTTAATGCTTCAGCCAGATTGATATCCCTGGCGCAGACATCAGGGGGTTGTACAAGAGACAGTATCCCTATAAGAGTTGCTATGCATGCGGGCGATTTTCCGTAATGGGATAAAAGCCATGTAAATATTGAAGAAACAAATGCGCTTCGTTCAGACATAATATACCTCAGCTGCTTAATAAGATTCAGAATACTTGTAGGAGACTGTGAGCACAAGGGTAAAGGGGCGCTTGCCTCTCCAATTTTGTCTCGGTATCTTTTTCTCATAAAAACAACAAAACGCATTTTCTGACCAGTATAGCCTCAAAGGATGTTCTGGTCTGAAATATTGTTAAACCGGATGCAGAACATGCCAATAAATGACAATGACCAAGATATAGACGGAGGCATCAATGACTGTTCTCATCATGACGCCCCCAAGCATACTGTTTCCAGAGATATTGTAAGCTTCTCTCTGCGTTGTGCCTGGAATGACGAAGTAGGCCACTCTGAAAATGGCTATTTCATCCCCGATGTTGAGCAGCCGTATCCGCAGGGAGTTTGGCGCTTTTCACTTAGGAAAACCGATAAAGCCGCAGAAATGGAAATGCACTGCGATGCGACAGATGTGCATTTTCAGGCAAAGGTTGACAGCGCATCACTCCTACGATTGCAGGAGCTCATTGAAGCCAGAGGCATTGCAAAGCTCAATGGGCACGAGAAATGGGATTCTGCAGTGGGCGAGTTATTGGATCTGAATATTGCCTATGCATCTGGTGAATCAATCCATGTATACGCCGAGGGAGGAAGTTCCACACTTCCTGAACAGGATTGGAGTCCTCTATGGTTTCTGGAATTTTTTCACGATCTTGCTCGAGTAGACGGCAAGATACCTCGCAGAAACTCATGAAATACAATATCATGACAGGAATCCAAGAGGGTGCTACGAGCAAAGACAGAAATCAGCGTATCGGGGGCCATCAGACATGACGGGCAAATATGACGATATCATAAACCTCCCGCACCACGTTTCAACGAAGCACCCGCAGATGTCCATGATGGAACGTGCTGCTCAGTTTTCGCCATTTGCCGCACTGACAGGGCATGGAAATGCCATTGAGGAGACAGCACGGGTAACGATGGAGCGTATAGAGCTAGACGAGCAAGCCAAAGAGGATATTTCTCGAAATTTGCAGCGTATGCTTGAAGGGAATGTCGAAGGCGTCATTACCTATTTTATACCCGATCCCAGAAAAGACGGTGGAAGTTATGCCACGCTGACTGGCTACGCCGTTAAAATTGATGAAGTAAAGAACATCCTCACCATGAAAGATGGTACGGCTATCCCTGTTGCGGATATCCTGGAGTGTTCGATTATATAGTACTGGTATTTAGACATTCAGCTTATTCTTCAGGATATCCAGCACAGACTCGGCATCTTTGACAATAGCTAAACAGCTGCCCTCGATCATGGCATTAACACAGGAATGCTGCGTGTCTCCACTTTTGCGAAAATCCGTTCTGATGCCGATGACGGGGATGCCTTTGGCATACGCGTATCCGATTTCCCAAGCTGTGCCGTCATCCACTTGAGTACCATCTAATAGGGCCACCACAGCATCGCATGCATCAATAGCCTTGCGATCTCTCTCCATGATGTTTTTGCAAGCGTTTTTTCCCCAATTGTTTATTTCCTGCTGCGTGAAGAACTCCCCAGGCCATAGCACACGGATATTGGCAGCTGCGAGTTTGTCTCTGAAGGCTCGGTGCCAAAGGACCTCTGCTTCTGTGAATAGTGGGCCAGCCTGATAAATGCGCATGCTCCTGTCTTCCTTACAGTTTATCCTGTCCGGCCTTGCCTATCAGCCGCATGGCCTCACGCATTGAAATACCAAGAGAGGCAGCGATCTGTTTCAGAGAAAATCGTGCTTGAAGCATGGTGCGCACAGCAGCAATAAGAGTGTCTGTAGGAATACCGTTTTTCATCCGCTGAAAAGTAGTTTATGGCTACCGTTGACGTCAAGGATGATAATACCAGTCGTTCGCCTCAGTCTTCGGGATATAAAGCTGCTTACCATGAAAAAATACGGCAGGTGATTTGATTTCAGGGGAGCACTATACTTTTTTTATTTTGATCGATACCCCCCTGGGAATCTGAAGCCTCAGTGAGTGCAGTTTTTTCCTCAGAAATTTTCATCTCTCGCAAAACAGAAGCAATGATATAGGTCGGGATGTTTATGCCTGCCTCTTTGAGGAATTTGCCAATTTCCTTGGGCGTGTAGCCTTTTTCTTTTGTTCTTTGAAAGTCTTTCTTCAAGCGCATGGCTGACTGGTATTTTACATCCTTGCTTTTTTTCAAAGGCAAGTTCTTGAGGATAGTCTTTGCAGCAGAAATTTGTTCGGAACTAAGCTGATTTTTGTCTTTCATAGAATTCTCCATTTTTGCATAGCCTACTGCTTTTGAGGTGTGAGGTAAAAAAATAATACTTTTTACCAGTATACGGGGTGGGTTTGTCGTGGCAGGATGGGGGTTGTGCTACGCCCAACCCCCATCCTGCCAGGGGGCAAGCCCCCTGGAACCCCCGGATGCTCGGCGGCTTTGGCCTTCTCGCATCCCCAAAGGCGGAAGACATGAAAGGCAATAACGACAGCAAGGACAGGGGGCGCACTGCCGCTCGAAGATGGGTGACGGTTCGCGCTACTGAAGAGGAATGGCAACGATGGACGGCAACGGCGGATATGGCCGGCCTATCCACTTCTGAGTATGTGCGGCGAAAGCTCGATGGCGGCAGGCCACTCATTGCCCAGACGGACGCCACGACCATACGAGAGTTGCGACGGATCGGCGGCTTGCTCAAGCACAATTTCTCGGTACTCCGTGAAGCAGGAGCGCCGACCGGAATCATTAAGCAGCAGGAAGAAACCTTGCGCTTGTTGGCAAGGACTATCGCCGTTCTTGGGAAAAAGACCCATGATAGTGAAGAAAATTAACACAAGGCGAACCAACAAAACCAAGGCACGTCAGATTGCCGATTTGGTGGACTATATCCGTACTCCGCACTGCACACATCCTGAAGAAAAAATAGCCTATGCCGGAGGCAAAAATTTTCTTGGCGAAACTCATTCTGGTCAGCGGGCAGAAATGATTGCTCTTGCAGAGGAAAGCGTACACAGCAAGATGCCCGTGGCACACTGGATACTTTCATGGCAGGAGGGTGAAATACCAACACCGGAACAGATAGACGAAGTAGTGGATATGTTTCTGGAAGGATTGGAACTATCAGGGCATCAGGTCATCTACGCTTTGCATAAAAACACGCACAATTATCACCTTCATATTGCTGTCAACCGTATGAATGAAATCACGAGGAAAGTCGTGTTGCCTTTCAACGGTTTTGATATTGAGGCTGCACATAAGGCTATTGCATTTATCGAGAATCGGCAGGGCTGGGAAACTGAAAAACACCCCATGTTCATTGTTAGCCCAAATGGCAACATTTTACGACGGCGGGACGCAAATAAATGGGAAGATGGCACAGCGCTTCGGGTGGGACAAAAAGCACGGGATTTTGAAAATGCCACAGGAGAAAAATCCGCGTTGCGCATTGCGCAGGAGCGTGGCGCTGCCATCATGGCGGAAGCCTCGACATGGGAGGAACTTCACCGTCGCCTTGCGTCTGTCAATTTGCGTTTTGAGAAGAAGGGGTCTGGTGCCGTGGTTTTTGTCGGCAATGAGACAGTCAAGGCGTCTTCTGTCAGCAGGGCCTTCAGTTTGAAAAATCTCATCAAACGACTTGGAACATATGAGCCGCCGCCTGTCGAAGCATCTACTTCGGAAGAAGAGGTTGAACCCGTGAGTGCCGTGAATCACCGGGAATGGATGGAATACCAGTCACAGCGCAAGGCAGAGCTAGTGAGAGTGGGGAATGCAGTGGATCTGCGAAAAGAGTTTACAACGCAGATGCGCAATATGAAAGCACGGCATAAGGAAGAAATGCGATACCTACGTTACCGTTTGGCAAAATACGGTCTTCGCTTGCTCAATATCGTTAGTCGATGCCTCAAGCGAAGGCATGAAGAAGAACTTCATATACTTTGCAGCTATCATACATCCCATATTCATTCTAGTACAAAAATTTCATTTGAACATTGGTTACGTTCAAATGGCATGGTTGAACAAGCTGAATGTTGGAGATATCGTGAAATTATTGAACAATTATATGCTGTTGAGGAAAGAGAAATACAAAAAACAGAAATGTATTTGTATAATCAGAATATACATTTGAAAATATAATGTAAATAGAATAAAATCTCATAGTTATAAAAAGGTCATCGTTAATACGGAGGTAACGTATGGGCACAGATTATGGATATGTAAGGGTTTCAAGTCACGACCAAAATGAAGCCAGACAAATGGCGATCATGAATTCCAATGGTATAAACCGAGAGCATATTTTTATTGATAAATTATCAGGAAAAAATTTTGAACGTCCTCAATATAAAGCACTTGTTGAACTCCTTCAACCAGGAGACCGGCTTTGTGTATCAAGTATAGATCGCTTAGGTCGAAATTATGCTGACATACAGGAACAATGGCGAATTCTAACACGGGAAAAACGCGTGGACATTCGGGTTTTTGATATGCCCTTGCTGGATACAACTCGTGACAAGGATCTGCTGGGAACCTTTATTGCAGATTTGGTGCTGCAAGTTCTTTCCTTTGTAGCTCAGAATGAGCGTGAGAATATCCGGCGCAGACAGGCAGAGGGCATAGCTGCCGCAAAGGCCCGTGGCGTTCGATTTGGCAGGCGTCCGAGACCCTTGCCGAAAGGATTCGACAAGGCACTTCGCCTCTATGCCCGTGGGGAGCTGACTTCCGTGCAGGCTGCAGCGTTGTGTGGAATGGCGGAGACAACTTTTCGAAGACGCGCCAAAACAATAATATAACAAGCTGAAATATAAAAGAAAAACCTATAGCGGACTCGCCTTATTGTGTACTATCTAGCGGAAAAATATCTTCTAGTTCTAATAGCCTAATTTGTCACTGGCCGCAAGTGTTAGCAGATGGTTTTTTCATATTATGCTGAAATTATAGATGTTATTTTTCCCCCACCAGGCGATAAGTTCCCCTCTCAAAAAAAAGCCAAAATGTACGCATTCCCGCCGCACAGAAGGCGATTATTGACAGTGCCGCCCAGCTGGTGGACAAGTCGCGCACGGCCTTCATTCTGGATTTGGCCGTGCGGCACGCAGAGGACGTGCTGGCGGAAAAGACGCATTATCAGCTTACCGCAGAACAGTGGGAGGCCTTTACGGCGGTGCTGGATGCTCCTGTCACTCCTGCGCCCGCGCTGGTTCGTTTGCTGAACACGCCCGCGCCCTGGGACAAGTAGCATGCCCATTGCAGCGCCCTGCCATCTGGAAGAAGGCCATAATTGCGGGCTGTTCCACTGTGGCGAACCGGCTCTTGATGCCTGGCTCAAGAACCGCGCCCTCAAGAACGAAGCCGGCGGCGCCAGCCGGACCTATGTGATTACGTGCGGCAATGATGTGGTCGGCTACTATTCACTGGCTGTGGGGAGTGTTAGCCACGTGCTCGTGCCGGGCAGGATTCGCCGCAATATGCCTGATCCCATTCCCGTCATGCTGCTGGCCCGCCTCGCAGTGGATACCTTGATTCAGAAACGAGGAATTGGCCGCGCCTTGCTGCGGGGCGCAATTCTACGCACCGTCATGCCTGGGTAAAAATCGGCAGTCATTTTGCGACCTCCCGAACTCGCCCCCCAGTCCTTTCGACTCCATTTTGGAGCGAAATCGGGGTGGTCGCGTCATTGGGATACCGTCACCTTGCCGAGGGGGTCCACCCGCGTGACAAGATGCACGGGGAAAATCTCCTCCCCCGCGCAGCGCAGTTCCGCGTTGAGTGAGAACACCATTTGCAGGGGAGCGCCGCTGTCCGGCGTGAAGCGTACCTCCACATGCTGCAGCCGTGGTTCACAGCGTTCGATGAAGGCGCTGATTTCCTGCTCCACCTGCGGCATGTCTTCCTTGGAAAAGGCCAGGCCGGCGCTGGTGAAATCGGGGATGCCGAAATCCGCGTCCAGCACGGTGCTGCCCTTGCGCGTATTCAGAATCTTTCCCACATAGTTGGTGACGGATTGCAGCACCTCCTCCGGAGACGCCGCCAGACGGCGTTCCGGATCCTTCTGCATCTGCCGCAGCCGTTCCAAAAACCGCAAACCTGCCATGCTGCGTTTGTCCTATTGCTGTTTTGTAAAGACAATGCGCAAGGCTTTGAGCGTGGGAGCGTATTCCACCTTGGCCTCGAGCTTGTCCGCCGATTCGCGGGCTATGCCCGACACGCGCAGCCACTGTCTGTGATCCGCTATCTGCACGCGCTTGAGCACCCCCCTGTCCGGGCGTTTGTCCACGCGCATGCCCTTGCCCCAGGCACCCATGAGGTCAATGGATAAGGAGTCGATGGTGGCCGGGAAA
>JAFTDR010000239.1 GCA_017454105.1 Desulfovibrionaceae bacterium
AGCGGACGCGGGATATTGACCTCTCAAAATACGCAACCCTGGGCGAGACACTCCTCCAGCAGGCGGCTGAGCGCAAACTCATATCTGAAGTGCAGGGCCAGGCTGCATAGGTCAATTCCTTATTCGTGGATAGGCTCTAAGTATAATCTGCCAGAGAGCGCAAAGTCAAGCTCAAACAGGCGTATCTTGCGGTGTAATGGCATAGCATCTCATCAGTTTGCAAGCCTGTGCAGCGCACTCAAGGTCTTGAGAGCCGTTTTTTGAGAATAGCATCCTGACGCCGAGTTAACGGCATTGCGCTATTCCAAGCCTGTATAAGAATTCCGCCCACCTCTTGAAAAGCGTGGAGACCGATTGGAGCGTTTAGGCCGAAGTCACGTAAGTCGTGACTTCTCCGATTAGAGGCAAAGCGAGGGCGAATGCCTTCTCTCGGATCAAAATACGGGAGGGAGAGCATTCGCACTTCTCGCTTGCCCAAAGCCCACGTCGACGAGATCCGAAGGACGAGTCTCGCGGACAATTTGGACATTCCGCCGCTCAAAGGGAGAAAAAGGCGAGAGACACTGGGGGAAGCTTCACAGGGTACGCAATTCACTGTGGAGCAGATTGAGGAAAACCAAAAACGCCCTCTTCTTTGCCCCACAAAACCGTAAAACAAAATCGTAGCAAATAGGTCACGCCAAAATTTTTCAAGCACATCAATTCGTTTCTCTTGTTCCCAAGTAGCGCAACGAGTATCAACGCTTGCCTCTATTGTATCTCTAAAACGAGCTTGGAAGGTACTCTCTCCTAATTGGAGTTTTTTGTTTATTCGGTGTACATAGGGAAAGTACATCCCTGTTTGCATCTCTTATGAAAATCTGCTAACCGCCCCTTCGAAGAACGCACAAAATCAGGACGACTGCTTGTAGGTACTAAAGAACGTGGCGATCCTCTTGCAAGCACTTGTGAGAATGCTGACATCGGGGAGATAGACGATTCTGAAGTGATCGGGGGCTCCCCAGTGGAAACCGGCACCGTGGGTTATCAGGATTTTAGCCTGTTTCAGCAAATCAAGGGCAAACTGCTCGTCGTCCGTTATCCCGAACTTTTTGATATCCATCTTAGGGAAGATATAGAAGGCGGCCTCAGGTTTCACAGCTGAGAGACCGGGGATATCGTTAATCATAGAATACACACATTCCCGCTGTTCATAGACCCTTCCGCCTGGGCGCAAGAGCTCGTCCGTCTCTTCACGTGAGGCCAGCGCTTTTGCTATGATTGACTGGGCCGGAACATTTGAACAGAGACGCATGGCCGAGAGGAGATTTAAACCCTCAATATAGCCTTTGCAGTTTGTCTTGTTCCCAGCAAGGCACATCCAGCCACAGCGATAGCCTGCGGCAAGGTGCGACTTGGATAGGCCATTTAAGCAGACAGTAAACAGATCCGGCGCAAGCGAGGCGAGTGCGACATGTTCCTTGCCGTCAAGCACAAGTCTGTCATAAATCTCATCGGCAAAAAGAATGAGATCGTGTTCGCGGGCGATCTCGACAATCTGCTCCAAAATCTCTTTTGGATACAGGGCACCGGTCGGATTGTTCGGATTGATCACCACAATGCCCTTGGTCTTATCCGTCACCTTGGCCCTGATGTCAGCGACATCGGGATACCAGTTTGACGCCTCATCGCACACATAATGCACAGCCACGCCGCCAGCAAGCGTCACAGAGGCGGTCCACAATGGATAGTCCGGCGAGGGGACAAGCACTTCATCGCCGTCATTCAAAAGACCCTGCATGCACAAAGAAATGAGTTCACTCACCCCATTGCCGGTGTAGACATCGTCTAGGCCGACATTGGGGATTTTTTTTTCTTCGCAGTACTTGACAATCGCTTCGCGCGCGCTGACCCGGCCCTTGCTGTCTGAATAGCCTTCAGTATCGGGAAGAGACCGCGCCATCACATCCACGATGTGATCCGGACAGCGGAAACCGAAATAGGCGGGATTGCCGATATTCAGTTTCAAAATATCCTCCCCGCCGCGAATCATCTTCTGCGCTTCTTCCATGATCGGTCCGCGTATGTCATAGCAGACATGATCCAATTTATGCGATTTTTCGTACTCTTTCATAAGGACTCCACCTTTGCCGGCCAGAAAAACAAAAAAAGGGAGGTTGACCCTCCCTTAAACACACATCGTACCCCGCATACAGTCGGGGAATTATAAGCGGAACTTGACTGCCAGAGAGGGTAGCTTGGACGCGCAAATCCCCATGGGGGGAATTGCAGTAAACCAAGCCGCTATTCCCCCAAGTCTCACCATTCACCACAGGCTGAACAGCCATACGAAGAGAAAAATGAGGTGCGCCTTTCGGGCAGCGTGTACGCCGCTTGGAATTCAAAAAATAGACCGTCTACTCCGCTTCTTTTTCAGGAGCAAGACGCGGTTTGAACTTTTCTTCCAATGGCTTCACAAACTCAATCAAAGCCATGGGCGCATTGTCGCCCTTCCTAGGCATAGGAAGCTTCAAAACACGCGTGTAGCCGCCTGGCACACCTTTAAAGGCCGGGGCGACCACGTCAAACAAGTAGGCGACCAAACGGTGATCGTTCAAATACTTGTACGCCAGTCTGCGCGAGTGCAGATCATTCCGCCTGGCCTGCGTGATAATGGGTTCAACGACGCGACGCAAGTCCTTGGCCTTCATCAGCGTAGTCTTGATCTTACCATTGAGCAGCAAAGCCTTTGTCAGATTCTGCATCAATACTTTTCTATGTGAGGGCGTACGGGAAAATTTACGCCCGGCGTTATTGTGCCTCATTTTGCTGCATCCTCTTCCATTCCTGGTATTTCTTTTCAAAACCGTCAACTTTCATGCCGAAATCAAGGCCCATGGAAACCAAAACGCTTTTGATCTCATCTAAGGACTTGCGTCCGAAATTCTTGGTCTTGAGCATTTCAGCTTCTGTGCGCTGCACCAACTCGCCGACAAGGGTGATATTGGCGCCGTGCAGGCAATTCGTCGCTCGAACGGAGAGTTCAAGGTCGGTTATGTCCTTAAACAGACATTCATTGATATCGCCGTCAACGTTTGAACCATTTACTGATGCACCAGAAACTTGATCGTCAAAATTGATGAAAACGGCAATCTGATCCTTGATGATCTTGGCACTGTAGGCTATGGCATCCTCAGGGGTCACTGAGCCGTCTGTCCAAACTTCTAAGATAAGGCGGTCGTAGTTGGTCATCTGACCAACACGGGCCTGCTCGACCGTATAAGCAACCTTGCGAATAGGGGAAAAACTCGAATCAAGCTTAATGAGGCCAATCTCATCGTCAATGCCTTCGTGCATATCTGCGGGAAGGTAGCCCTTCCCCATCCGCACCTCAAACTCGAAATCGAGCGGTTTATCTTCGGTCATGGTGGCAATGTGCAGCTCAGGATTGAGAATCATCACATGATGATTGGTAACAATGTCACCCGCCGTTATTTTCCCCCGGGTTTCCTTATGCAAGGTAAGCCGCTGCGGCTCATCGGTGTCCATGGCCATGCGCACCTGCTTGATGTTCAGGACTATGTCAGTTACGTCCTCTTTCACACCAGCAATTGTGGTGAACTCATGCTGAACACCTGAAATCTTAACAGATACAAAAGCAGCACCTTGGAGGGAAGACAGAAGCACTCTCCTGAGAGCATTGCCTATCGTTGTCCCGTATCCCCTCTCGAGAGGCTCGCAGACAAAGCGCCCGTGCATCGAACTTGCCTGGCACTCTTCATCACGAATGATTTTTTCGGGCTTAACAAGCTCAGACCAGTTTCGGGAATTAATAAGGCGTTCACCCTGTCTTGTTAGCATGCCCCACCTGCTTATTTCGAATAAAGTTCGACGATCAGCTGCTCATTGACCTGGAATTGAATATCGGAGCGCTCGGGCAAAGCTTTGACAACACCCTTGAATGCTGAGCCGTCGGCCTCAAGCCAAGCGGGGCAACCGCGTCTCGCTATGACTTCCTGGGCCTGGGCCAAGACAGGAATTGTCCTTTTGGCCTCAGGAACCTCAATTGTGTCGCCGACACGAACCTGGAGGGAGGGAATATTCACTCCCTTGCCGTTCAAGGTGAAAATGCCATGGCGCACAAGCTGGCGAGCCTGATTGCGGGAATTCGCAAAACCCAGACGATAGATCACATTGTCAAGGCGGCGCTCAAGAAGAATGAGCAGATTGGTGCCTGTGACACCTTTCTGCATCTCGGCCCTGGTGAAATAGCCGCGGAACTGCTTTTCAAGTAGGCCGTAGGCGCGTTTTGTCTTCTGCTTTTCACGCAGCTGGATTGCGTATTCACTCACCTTCTTGCGCGCGTGTCCGTGCTGTCCTGGCGGAAAAGGATGCTTATCTTGCGAACATTTCTCGGTAAAGCAGCGATCGCCCTTCAAATACAGCTTACAGCCCTCACGACGGCACTGTCTGCACTTTGCATCGGTATATTTTGCCATACAAGATATCCTCGTAAAATATCACTAGACGCGGCGTCGTTTCGGCGGACGGCAGCCATTGTGAGGGATTGGGGTGATATCGCGGATAAACGCGACCTTAAAACCTGCCTGCGCGATCGCGCGCATGGCGGCCTCACGACCAGTCCCAGGGCCCTTGACATAGACGCCGACAGTGCGCATGCCGCTTTCCTGCGCTTTATGGGCGGCCGTTTCGGCTGCGACCTGGGCGGCAAAAGGCGTCGACTTGCGCGAGCCCTTAAAACCGCTCTGCCCTGAGGAAGCCCAGGAAATGGCATTGCCCCGCGTATCACTGAAGGTGACGATGGTGTTATTAAAGGACGCCAGGATATGCGCGATACCAACGGGCACGTTCTTCTTTTCTTTTTTCTTGACTGTCTTATTTGTGGCTGTGGCCATGATCTGAACCTACCTATTTCTTTTTACCGACAAGACCGTGCCTTGGCCCTTTCCGGGTGTGGGCATTTGTATGTGTACGCTGACCACGAACAGGAAGGCCACGGCGGTGGCGAAGGCCTCTGTAGCAGCCGATGTCCATAAGCCGCTTAATGCTGCTTGAAACATCGCGGCGCAAATCGCCCTCGACCTTGTAATTCTGCTCAAGCTCCTTACGGACTTCGTTCACCTCGTCAGCGGAGAGATCGTCAATGTTCCGCTGCCAGTCTATGCCGGTCGTACTCAGAATCTTGAGTGCCGTTGTGCGCCCAATGCCGTAGATATACGTCAGGGCGATGTCCACTCGTTTGCCACGCGGCAAATCAACACCTGCTATTCTCGCCACAACACTTCTCCTAGCCCTGGCGCTGCTTATGCCGAGGGTTTTCACAAATAACACGAAGAACGCCCTTGCGCCGTATCACTTTACACTTGGGGCATATCTTTTTCACGGAAGGTCTTACTTTCATACGTATAACTCCACCCAGAACAACCGGCAGACGACGAGATAGTTCCGGGACATTAAACTCTATCAACAGCGATATCCTACACAGAGCGACTATACTAGACAGCTCGTAAAGATTTTGTCAAGCGAAATCAGTACCCTAGGCGTAAGAAGCGAAGCGCTCAGGAAGCCCTCTGTCGGATATGCTGAGTATACGGGGACCGTGCGGGGTTATGGCGATGCTGTGCTCAAAGTGCGCTGCAAGCAAGCCGTCTGCTGTGACCGCGGTCCAGCCGTCGTCCAAAATTTCCACTTCATAGGAGCCCTGCGTCACCATGGGCTCGATGGCTATAACCATGCCGCTCTGCAAAGTAAGCCCAGTAACTGCGGGTTTGAAATTGGGGACCTCGGGTTTCTCATGCATGCGCGAGCCGACCCCGTGGCCGACAAATTTCCTGACAACACCAAAGCCTCTTTTCTCGACATACGCCTGTATCGCCGCTCCGATTGAGTAGACGTCATTGCCAACGCGGGCCTGGTCTATGCCGACATACAGGCTCTCTTCGGTTACGCGCATAAGCTCGCGCGCCTCGTCGCTTACAGTGCCAACCGGATAGGTGCGCGCCGCATCGCCGACAAAACCCTGAAACTCAACCCCCATGTCCACACTGACAATATCTCCCTCCTTGAGTTCCGTCTCAGAGGGAAAACCATGGACGACCACCTCATTCACAGAGGTGCACACAGCAAAAGGGAAGCCATTGTATCCCAAAAAGGCGGGCTTCACCTTGTAATCACTGCACATATCAAGAGCGAGTTCGTTGATCTCTCTTGTTTTAAGGCCAGGCCGGACAATGTCGCCGACCGCATCCAGAATATTGGCGACCATTCTGTCTGCTTCCCGCAGGCAACCTATTTCCCGCTCATTCTTGATAAAAGCACCATGGTATTTTTTCATCAGACTCTCCAGCGTGGACACACTCTAAGCACAGCGCATTTGGCGTCGATCGATTGCGAACAGTACAAGACGCCCCCGCACCTGCTTACGCTAAGCCCAATCCGCTTAAAATCCGGCTGCGGACAAGCCGCAACCGGAAATTCCTGTCAGATTCTGCCGCTCTTCTTCGCTTTTTGCATCATGCTCTGATACTGTGACGAAATGTGATACGATTCTATGCGGTTCATGAAATCCATAGCAACGCCCACAAGAATCAACAAACTCGTTCCGCCGAAATAAAAGGGCACGTTAAACTTGCTTATGAGGAGCATCGGCATAAGGCAGACAATCGATATATATATACTTCCCGAGAACGTGAGCCTCGAGAGGACGCCGTCAATATACTCCTGCGTTTTCTCTCCCGGACGGATTCCAGGAACAAAAGCTCCCGATTTCTTAAGATTTTCCGCTATATCCTTCGGGTCAAAAATAATCGCCGTGTAGAAATAGCAGAAAAAGACCATCAGTGCGACATAGCAAATATTGTAGAGCAGGCTCTGCGGCGCAAAGAAGTCCGCGATGCTCTTGATATACTCATTGCTCGCAAACTGGCCTATTGTTGCCGGAAAAAGGAGCAGGGAGGACGCAAAAATGGGAGGAATGACACCTGCTGTGTTTAAACGCAGGGGGAGATGAGAGTTTTGTGCGGCATAAAGCTTTCGTCCGACCTGGCGTTTTGCATAGCTTATGGGAATTCTGCGCTGGGCAGATTCCATGAAGACGATTGCGACAGTCACGACGGCCATAAAGACCACAATCAGAACTGCCATGAAGATACTCATGTCACCGGCCTGAATGAGCGCATAGGACTGGATTATCGCGCGCGGTATTCCCACAACTATGCCGCAGAAGATAATCAGAGATATGCCATTTCCAATGCCGCGTTCAGTTATCTGCTCGCCAAGCCACATGACCAGAACCGATCCGGCCGTAAAGGTCATCATGGTGACCAGTCTAAATTGCCAGCCGGGATCGAGGACAACAGAAGCACCGCCGGGACTGGTCATATTCTCCAGACCGACGGCGATTCCAAGTCCCTGCACAAGAGTAATAAAGACTGTCAGATACCGTGTCCACTGCGTGATCTTTCGTCGGCCAGCCTGGCCTTCCTCCTTCGAGATCCGCTTGATCGTCGGACTGACAACCTGCATAAGCTGCATGATAATGGATGCCGATATGTAGGGCATGACGCCTAGGGCAAAGACAGAAACGTTGCTTAAGCCTCCGCCAGAAAACATGTCGAAGAGGCCAAAAAGCGTTCCCGACATGCTCTCAAAGAAAGAGGCAATAGCGGCTGCATCGACGCCTGGAATAGGCACATGCACACCAATGCGGTAGCAGCAGAGAATAAATAATGTCCAGCCAAGACGTTTCGCTAAGTCCATCTGACCTGCGCCGAGTTGCGGTGGTACTGTTGCCATGAACTGCTCGTTTCGGAATTGTTTACGATTTCCGGGTTCGGGCGGATCGCCCGTTCTGTCCCGATCTCTCGGACGCTTCCTGCCCTCCCACGACACCAGGCTCTACTCCGACCCGGCTTCCTTTTTTGGCTCAAATTCTTTGACAGATCCGCCTGCAGCACAGATCTTCTCGCGCGCTTTCGCACTAAAGCGCGATGCCTCGACCGTCACAGCCCGCGTCACTTCGCCGCGCGAGAGAATCTTGACAGGCTCTCCCTTTGCGACCAAACCGCGCTTGTAGATATCCTCAAGGGTTATGGTATTCTGCCCCTCAAAGGCGCTCAAAAGCTGGTCTAAGTTGACAACCGCGTAGACGGTCTTGAAATAGGCGTTTTTGAAGCCGTGCTTTGGAAGACGGCGGGCAAGCGGCATCTGGCCGCCTTCAAATCCAGGACGAACACCGCCGCCTGAGCGGGCGTTCTGTCCCTTATGCCCCTTTCCACTCGTGCCGCCAAGGCCCGAGCCTCCGCCGCGCCCAACCCTGCGGCGGGTTTTGCGCTCTTCGGGAAAGGGTTTCAGATCGTGCAATTGCATACTGATAACTCCTGGCAAAAAGGCAAGTGCGCTTATCTCACTCGACTATGGCGACAATATTGGCCAATTTCTTGATGATCCCGCGGATTGCCGGTGTATCGGTAAAGGTTTTCACGCTCTCTCTGCGCTTTAAACCCAGTGAATCGAGCATTTTTCTCTGAATCGGGGTCTTCCCTATACGGGAACGGACCAGCTTCACCTTGATCTCTGCCATCTCACTTCCTCGGTGCTTCCAGTGTTTTACCCCTCAGGGCAGAAACCATTTCGGCACTGCGCAGCGACATAAGCCCCTGAAGCGTCGCACGCAAAACATTGTGCGGATTATTCGTTCCAATGGCCTTCGCAAGCACGTCGCGCACACCAACCGCTTCCATGACTGCGCGCACAGCACCGCCAGCGATGATCCCTGTTCCCTTGGAAGCAGGCTTTAACATCACCCGTCCCGCTCCAAAGCGGCCTAAGACCTCGTAGGGAAGAGTTCCCTCAAGAAGGGGAATATGCACGCGGTTTTTGCGGGCGCGCTCTGTCGCCTTGCGCAAGGCCTCGGGCACTTCCTGCGCCTTCCCAAGACCAAAGCCCACGCCGCCTTTTCCGTCACCAACCACAACAAGGGCACTGAAGCTGAAGCGACGGCCACCTTTCACGACCTTAGCCACACGGTTCAGCGAAACAATCTTTTCGATTTCTCCAAGCTCATTTTGCTGAACTTCGCTATTCGTATTCGCATTCTCTTGCCGCATATCAGAACTCCAAGCCTCCCTCACGCGCACCGTCAGCTACAGCCTTGACGCGCCCGTGATAGAGATACCCGTTGCGATCAAAGACCACTTTTGAAATATTTTTTTCCTTTGCCATACGGGCGATTTCCTTGCCCACACGCGTAGCCCCGTCTTTATTGCAGTGCAGGCCGGCCTCAGCTCTGGAGAGAGCGAGTGTCGAGGCAGCCGCGAGGCTCTTCCCCTCTGTGTCGTCTATAAGCTGGGCATAGATATGCATATTTGAACGGAAGACCACAAGACGGGGACGCTCCGCTGTACCGGAAATCTTCTTGCGGATCCTGATCTTGCGGTGCTTACGATTCTCATTCTTACTCGTTTTCATCGCGCACCCCTACTTCTTGCCGCCGGATTTGCCAACCTTGCGGCGGATTGTCTCGGTGACATACTTGATACCCTTGCCCTTGTAGGGTTCGGGCTCGCGGATACGCCGAATCCTAGCGGCCATCTCACCGACCTTGCACTTATCACAGCCAGAAAGGGTCAGAATCTGACCGTCAACCTTGGCCTTAATCCCCTCGGGCAAATCGACAAGCACGGGATGCGAAAAACCGACAAAGAGTTCGATCATATTGCCTTTCACGGCGACACGAAAGCCAACACCCACAACCTCAAGCGCCTTGGAGAAGCCCTTTGTGACTCCCTCGACAGCGTTCGCGATCAACGTTCTGCGCAGGCCATGCTGGGCGTTTGCCTCGCGTGAGTCATCCTTTGTCGCAAGGGTGAGCACATTGTCGGCATGTGTGTAGGTTAAAAGAGGGCAAAGCGGTGTTGTCAGAACTCCGTTGGGACCCTTGATCTCAATCTGCTCAGTCCCGATCGTGACCTCCACCCCTTTCGGAATAGCGATCGGAAGTTTTCCTATTCTTGACATGATGCACCGCCTACCAGATTTCGCACAGAAGTTCTCCGCCAATATTCTTCTCACTGGCGGAATGTCCGTCCATCACACCACTTGATGTGGACAAAATGCAAATGCCAAGTCCGTTCTGCACCTTCGGAATCTGCCTGGAGTTCACGTAGACGCGACGGCCGGGAGTGCTGATGCGCTTTAAACCGGATATAACAGGGCGACCGTGATCGTATTTCAGTGTGATTGCGATCTCCGAGTCTCCCACTTCAACGTTGTCAACGTAGCCTTCATCTTTGAGAATGTTGGCCAGGGCGACCTTAATCCGTGACTTCGGCACTTTCACGTCCTTGTGGAGGGCGGAGTGCGCATTCCGGATACGGGTCAGCATATCCGCGATGGGATCTGTCAACATCAATTGCTCCTGCAGTTTTATGTGCGGGGTTTGCTGCCCAATGCAGCCACTTCCCACAAAAAGAGCCAAAACCTACCAGCTTGATTTTCTCACCCCTGGCAGCTCGCCGCGCAGCGCCATGTTCCTAAAACAGATACGGCAAATGCCGAACTGGCGCATAAAGGCATGGGGACGGCCGCAAATGGGGCAGCGATTGTAGGCCCGTGTGCTGAATTTCGCTTTTCTTTTTGCTTTCACTTCGAGGGCGGTACGCGACATGGCTCTCTCCTATTTGCGGAACGGCATGCCGAGCTGATCGAGGAGGAATTTGCCCTCCTTATCAGTTGACGCCGTCGTCACAATCGTAATGTTCATACCTTTCGGATTCTCTACGCGATCGACTTCAAGCTCTGGAAAGATGGTGTGTTCCTTGATACCGAGCGTGAAGTTTCCGCGCCCGTCAAAACCCCGATCAGGAATACCGCGAAAATCACGCACTCGGGGCAGGGCAAAATTCATGAGCTTGTCCAAAAAATCCCACATCCGATCCTTGCGCAGGGTCACGCGGCAGCCGATTGGCATGCCCTCGCGAACCTTGAATGCGGCGATGGATTTCTGCGCTCTGGTCACGACAGCCTTCTGGCCGGCAATTGCTGTGAGTTCCTGCACTGCTTCCTCAACGGCCTTGTTGTTCTCCTTCAAGGCGCCCAGGCCAATGTTTAAGGAGATCTTCTCAATGCCGGGAAGCTGCATGGGAGATGTGTATTTGAACTCTTTCTGGAGTACCGGCGCAACCTTCTCTTTATAGATTTTTTCAAGGCGTGTCATTCTCTCACCCTATTCCATGGCTTCGTTGCATTTTTTGCAAAAACGGACCTTTTTCTTCTCGCCGCCCGATTCTACATACCGATATCCCACACGGGTGGGCTTGCCGCACACGCCGCAGACAACCATCACATTCGACACATCGATAGGCATTTCCTTCTCGACAATGCCGCTCTCATTGTTTGAGTACTGGTTTTTCTTTGTGTGCCGCTTCGCCATGTTGAGTTTCTCGACAATGACCGCGTTTTTCTTCTTAAGGATGCGCAGGATCTTGCCTATTTTCCCGACATCCTTCCCCGTGCAAACCATAACTTTGTCGTTTTTACGGACACGAAACGATTTCATACCATTCTCTCTGGCTTCAACCGAATTCAACCGGGAAACCCGCTTATAATAAATGTCCAGACTGTCTACAGAACCTCAGGCGCAAGAGAAATAATCTTCATAAAATTCTGCGCTCTCAGCTCGCGGGCCACAGGCCCAAAGATACGTGTGCCAACAGGCTCGCCCTGGTTGGTCAGAAGGACAGCCGCGTTCCCGTCGAACTTGATGTAGCTGCCATCCATGCGGCGCACCTCTTTCGCTGTGCGCACGATAACAGCCTTCATCACGTCACCCTTCTTCACCTTACTGTGGGGCATGGCGTCTTTTACGGACACCACAATGATGTCGCCGACCGAGGCATAGCGGCGGTGCGAGCCGCCAAGGACCTTAATGCAGGCAACGAGCTTCGCCCCTGAATTATCTGCGACCTGCAGCGTTGATTCGACCTGTATCATGAATACACCCTATATGGCTTTTTCGATGATGGAGACCAGATGCCAGCGTTTGTTGCGCGACATCGGGCGGTACTCCATGATTTTCACTTTATCGCCTACAGAACAGGCATTCTCGGGATCGTGGGCAGTAAATTTGCTGCGGCGCCGAACATATTTCTTCAAAAGAGGATGCTTAACAAGCGTCTCAACGCGCACAACAATTGTCTTGTCGTTTTTATCGCTCACAACGAAGCCGGTCAAAACCCGGCCTTTTTTCTTTTCAAGATTTTCCATCTTACGCCCTCTTCATTTCGCGCAATACGGTTTCCATACGGGCTATTGACCGACGGAAATTCTTCAGATCACTTGTTTTTTCGAGCTGCGCTGCGGCATGCTTAAAACGGGCAAGCACATAGTCCTTGCGCATCTGAGCGAGCTTCCCACTCAATTCCTCGACCGACAATTCGCGCAACTGTTCAGCAGAAGGAAAGCGGTCAAAAGTCTCGGCCATTAGAAGCCCTCCTTCTTCACAATGATAGTCTTAATAGGCAGCTTGTGGGCGGCGAGTCTGAGCGCCTCACGCGCAAGATCCTCTTCAACGCCGCGGATTTCATAGAGAATGCGGCCTGGTTTCACAGGAGCTGCCCAGCCGACAGGGGCACCCTTACCAGAGCCCTGGCGGGTTTCAAGAGGCTTCGCTGTGACAGGTCTGTCTGGAAACACACGAATCCATACCTTGCCGCCGCGGCGGATGTGACGCATCATTGCGATACGTGCGGCCTCGATCTGCTCGCTTGAGAGATGGCCGTGCTGAATGGCCTTAAGACCAATATCCCCAAAAGCCAACTCTGCGCCCCGCGTTGCAAGTCCACGCAAACGGCCTTTCTGCCATTTGCGAAATTTCACTTTTTTCGGTGCAAGCATTATTGTCCAACCTCTTTGTCAAGGATTTCGCCCTTGTAGATCCAGACCTTGATGCCGATCGCTCCGTAGGTCGTACGGGCCTCGGCAAAACCGTAATCTATGTCCGCGCGCAAGGTCTGCAGCGGCACGCGGCCATCGCGGTACCACTCTGTGCGGGCGATTTCGGCGCCTGCGAGGCGGCCTGCACACGTCACCTTGATTCCCTCGCCTCCAGACTTGCGGGCAAGAGAGACTGTGCGCTTCATGGCGCGGCGGAAAGCGACGCGGCGCTCAAGCTGCTGCGCAATATTTTCGGCAACAAGCTGCGCGTCCACTTCGGGACGTCTGATTTCATTGACTTCTATCGAAAACTCGCGATTGAAGGACTTCAGAAGATCCTGGCGGAGTTTTTCAATTTCAACGCCCTTGCGGCCGATAACGATGCCTGGACGGGCTGTCGAGAGGATGAGGCGAACTTTCCCTCCGGCGCGCTCGATTTCTATGCGCGAAAGCCCCGCCTGATACAGTTTTTTCTTCACATACGTGCGGATTCTGCTGTCCTCGTAAACAAAGGCGGGATATTCCTTGTCACTGAACCAGCGCGATTTCCAATTTTTATTGTAGCCGAGCCTAAAGCCGAACGGATGTACTTTCTGCCCCATAGTCTAATCCTGCCCTTCTTCTGCGAGTATGACGGTGATGTGACTTGTACGCTTGTGAATTTTTGTGGCTCTGCCCTGAGCGCGCGGCATAAAGCGTTTCCACGAAGGCCCATCGTTCACGATGATTTCCTTAATGCGGAGGGCGTCCTCATCCAGCTCTACACCCTCGCTCTGGAAAGTAGCGTTCGCATAGGCGCTTCTGACAAGGTTCAAAAGGATGCCGGCAGGTTTGTTCGGCGTAAACTTGAGTACATTCAAGGCAGCTTCAACGTGCATGCCTACAACATTGCGGGCGACAAGACGCGTTTTGCGGGGCGACACGCGTTGAAATTTGGCGACAGCTTTAGCTTCCATACCATTACCCTATTTTTTGCCTGCTTTCGCTTTGGAATCAGCAGAATGGCCATGGAAGGTTCTGGTTGGGGAAAATTCGCCAAGTTTGTGACCGACCATGTTTTCCGTTACGAAGACAGGAATAAATTTTTTTCCATTATGCACCGCGAACGTGAGCCCCACCATCTCAGGGAGAATGGTCGAACGCCTTGACCACGTTTTCAACACGCGACGGTCACCGCTGTCCACAGCCGCAACAACTTTCTTCATCAGATGATCGTCGACAAAGGGACCTTTCTTCAATGATCTTGGCATCGCCTACTCCTACTTCTGACCGCTGCGTTTAATGATCATGCGCGTCGACGGTTTATTGGGATCACGTGTCTTGTAGCCCTTGGCAGGAATACCCCACGGCGACACAGGATGACGGCCACCTGAGCTTCTGCCCTCACCACCGCCGAGCGGATGGTCGATCGGGTTCATGGCAACGCCACGCACTTTCGGGCGACGGCCAAGCCAGCGGTTTCTGCCGGCCTTGCCAAGAGAAATTGTCTCATGCTGCACATTGCCCACCTGACCAACAGTTGCCATGCAGGTCGCAAGAACGCGACGAACCTCGCCGGAGGGCAGGCGCAGAAGAGCCAGTTTGCCCTCCTTGGCCACAAGCTGGGCGTAGGATCCGGCAGAGCGGCAGAGCTGGCCGCCCTTCCCAGGAATAAGCTCTATATTGTGCAAAACGGTACCCACGGGAATACGGGAAAGCTGCAGAGCATTGCCGGGTTTGATATCGGCGGAGAGTCCTGTACGCGCATCAACCCCGCTCATGACCACATCGCCCTGCTTTAAGCCGACCGGAGCCAGAATATAGCGCTTCTCGCCGTCAACATAATGGAGAAGGGCTATGCGGGCTGTGCGGTTTGGATCGTACTCAATGTGCGCAACGCGCGCCTGTATGCCCTCTTTATTGCGCTTAAAATCGATGATTCTGTAGAGGCGCTTCACACCGCCTCCGCGGCGGCGGCTTGTCACGCGGCCTCTGTTGTTTCTACCCGCTTTTTTCGGCAGACCAACAGTCAGCGATTTTTCGGGCACCGAGCGTGTGATCTCCTTAAAATCTGAGACCGTCTGAAAACGTCGCCCGGCTGACGTTGGTTTTAATTTGCGAACAGCCATGATCACACTCCCTCGAAGAACTCGATTTTATCGCCTTCGGCCAGCGTCACATACGCTTTCTTGAAGCACTTGGTGCGCCCGACAGTGCGGCCCTGGCGTGTCCGGTTGACAGAACGCATACGGACGACATTGACCGACTTGACCGTGACGTCGAAGGTTTCCTCAATTGCCTCTTTGATTTCTGCCTTGTTCGCGTTCGGATGGACCTCGAACGTAAAGCGGTTATAGGCATCGTGCAGCGCCGTCGACTTTTCGGAAATGAACGGCCGCACAAGAACGTAACTCTTATTCACCTTTCTCCTCCCCGCCGACAAAGCGCTTCACAATGGGCTCAACGGCTTTTTCGAGCAGAACAAGCGTCTTATGCTTAAGAATGTCGGCGACATTCAGCTGGGATGCGCAAAGAAGCTTGATATCGGGAATATTGCGAGCAGAGCGGGCCAAATCGTCGTTCATCTCAGGGAGAACGATAAGGGCTTTTTTCAGCTCAAGCGCCCGCACAACCCCTGCAAAATGCTTTGTCTTCACCTCAGGAAGGGTAATGTCCTTCACGACAAGGAGATCCTTGGATTCAAGACGGCTCGATAAGGCCATGCGCAAAGCCAGGGCGCGCACCTTGCTGTTCACCTTAAAGCTGTAGTCGCGGGGACTTGGCCCGAAGACGATAGCGCCGCCGCGCCAGACAGGGGATCTATTCGATCCTGAGCGCGCCCGACCTGTCCCTTTCTGCTTCCACGGTTTGGATCCGCCCCCAGAAACATAGGCGCGTGTCTTTGCATTGTGGGTTCCCGCGCGTTTTGCCGCGAGCTGCGCCCGGACAACCAGATGAAGGATCTCTGGCCGGACAGCAACCTCAAACACTTCAGGCTCAAGCGTGATTTCCCCGCTTTCCTGTTTATTCTGATCGTATACAGTTACGGTAGCCATGATTTCACCTTTATTGCCTACTGCTTGCGAACAAAGACAAGGCCATTTTTTGGGCCAGGCACCGAACCCCTGACCAGAATAACATTATCCTCGGGCCGCACGCCTTCGATGCGCAACCCCTCTTCCGTAACGGTCTCGTTCCCCCAATGTCCGGCCATCTTGCGTCCTTTGAAGACGTGGCCTGGGAAGGTATTGTTACCGATCGAGCCATTGTTACGGTGGACTTTTTCGCAACCGTGACTGTCCTTTGAGCCGGCGAAATTCCAGCGGCGCATACGGCCCTGAAACCCTTTGCCTATGCTTTTTCCTGTCACTTTGATGACATCGCCTGCGGCAAACATCGCAACTGTCAGCTCGTCTCCTGCTTTCTGCTCTGGAGCGTCCACAAGGCGGATTTCGCGGAGGTGGCGGAAAATATCCGTGCCAGCCTTTTTAAAATGCCCCTCTTTGGGCCTGTTTATACTTCTTTTTTTTGTCGCCTTCTCAAAACCGATCTGCAGGGCGTTGTAGCCGTCTTTTTCGCTCGTCTTCACCTGCGTGACCGCACAGGGACCAGCCTGAATAACCGTGACCGCCACAGCCGCGCCGTTTCCGGCAAAAATGCGGGTCATCCCAAGTTTACGACCCAAGAGTCCCATTTTTTCAGCCATGACTGTCCTCTCTAAAGCTTGATCTCAACGTCCACGCCTGCCGGCAGGGAAAGTTTCCCTAAGGCATCGACTGTCTGCTGCGTGGGTTCAAGAATGTCCATCAGGCGCTTGTGGATACGCATCTCAAACTGCTCACGCGATTTCTTGTCCACGTGAACGGAACGCTGAATGGTGTATTTATGGATGTTGGTTGGCAAGGGAATTGGGCCTGCAACACCTGCACCGGTATTGCGAGCGGTATCTACGATTTCACCGACCGCTTTATCAAGGATACGGTAATCATAGGCCCTAAGTTTAATGCGAATGCGTTCGCTGCCTACTGTTGTCATTATTCCTACTCCGTTTGCAAAAAAAAATCCGTACCGACACGACGTCACGGAGAGCGCACGACACAAGAGTGGCTGTGCGTCACTTTGCATAGTACGATTCTACTGGTTGATTGCAAAAGACTGGGGCAGTGGGCACGCCAGATACTCTCACAGTGCGGGGTGGGCACTGCAATCAACTTTTCGAATTGCAATATATATTCTCTGTGTGGAATGCTTAGGGAGATTGGCGATCAGGGGACAGAAAAGGAGACGTGCCGAGCAAGACGCACGGCAGATAAACCGGTGGGGTGGTTTGGAGGGTCTCGCAGAGTCACCAAAAGGGCAATCCACACCTTACAGCCCAGGGTATGGCGTTTGTCGCCATGGGAACCTTGTGCGGGCTGGAACGGCTCGACAATTCCGGCATTTGGTAACGCCTGCGAATGTCAAACCCGGAACTGGCGTTCCGGATGCAATAGAACAGAGTCAATCTGCTCTTCCCTGCCGTCCAGGGATTTGAGAAAAAAAAGCGGGAAAGGAGAATTCTTTACGAAGGCGGACTATACGTCCCAGGGCTTATCCCTGTCAAGAAAAATTCTTGGCACCCCTTTCCCGTTTTTCCAAATGTACTCGCGACGGGTGAAATCTTCCTTGCCAAACTCGGAGGAAGCGCGATGTTCCGCCGTGAGCATACGTCAGATCGCAAGCAGGCCGTTTGCAAACTCCTTCCCATCGAAGGGCCGCAAATCCCCCAGTTTTTCACCAAGACCAATGTAGGAGATGGGCAGGTGGTACTGGAGGGCTAAGGCAATGGCGAAGCCGCCCTTTGCTGTCCCATCCAGCTTGGTCACAATGAGTTCGTCGACACCGCTCGCGTCTTTGAAGAGCTTTACTTGCGAAAGCGCATTCTGGCCGGTTGTCGCGTCGATCACAAGAACCGTGCGGTGCGGGGCTCCAGGGTGGCGCTTGCCGATGACTGTGCGAATCTTATGCAGTTCGTCCATAAGATTCGTCTTTGTCTGCAGGCGGCCTGCCGTATCAATAAAGAGAAGATCAATATTTTGCTTTTTTGCGATATCCATGGCCTCGTAGGCGACGGAGGCGGGATCGCTCCCCTGCTGCTTCGAATAAAACATGGCCCCCGAGCGCTCAGCCCAGACCTGGAGCTGTTCTATGGCTGCGGCGCGGAAGGTATCCGCAGCGCAAATCAAGACCGAGCGGCCCTTCATGCGCTCGCGGTAGGCGAGTTTGCCAATTGTCGTTGTCTTGCCAACGCCGTTGACACCAACCATAAGAACCACTTCAGGCGGGGTGTAGGCCGCAATATGCGGCGGTATGCGGAAAATCTCCTCAAATTCTTCTCTTAAAAGTTCTTTCACGGCCTGGACGTCCTTAATATCCTGCTTGCGGACCCTTGTCTTGAGACGCTCGACAAGTTCTATCGTCGCCTCATAGCCTAAGTCAGCCGTGATGAACAGTTCCTCCAAGTGGTCCCAGAAGGCGTCATCGATATTGCCGTGCGAGGCGAGCAGTGCATCAAGCCGCTTTGAGAGATGCTCCCGCGTCTTGGTCAAGCCTTCGCGGATTTTAAGGAAGAGGCGGTTCCTTTCGTCCTCCTCGTCCTCGAGTTCGAGGGCAAGCGCAAGGCGGTACTGCAGTTCTGAGCGGAATTCCTCGACGTATTTGTACTCCATGCTCTCGACCCATTTTTCAAAGTCGAGAACAAAGCGCTCCACATCCTCTGCGGGCGCGTCTAAAGCGCGCAGAAGAAGGCGAATGCGCCCGTACAAAACATCCCCAGCCTCCTCAACACCGTCAAGCACAACAGAAAGCCAGCTGGAAAGCCTTGGCTCCGCAGCGCGCAGGGCAACAATCAGGGCTTCTTCGTCCTTGGCACTTGTCGCCTGCGAGGCATCGCGCTCAATATCCGGCTTTTTTCCAAGAGGCCGGCCGAAGAAACGCTTGATGGCAGCCAAGAAACCTTTCTGCGGTTTGACCAAATCCGCAATGTTCTCAGGCCCTTTGCCAGTCCCCTCTTCTTGACTGGGTTCGTCTTGCCGATCTGCTGTTTCAATTTCTTTCGGGCTCTCTTGCGGTGTATCCGTGAGAGTGTCGTCCACTCTCTCCTTCTTTTTCTGCTTTTCTTTTTTCTTGCTCCGTCCTTCTGGTACAGCCGCTACGCTCTCTTTCTTTCCGTCCACATCTCCCTGCGCGGCTCTATACACGCTGTCCTGACCGTCATCTATGCCCTCGCTCTGGACACTGGACGGTTCGTCTTGCCAATCTACCGTTTCAATTTCTTTCGGGCTCTCTTGCGGCGTATCCGTGAGAGTGTCGTCCACTCTCTCCTTCTTTTTCTGCTTTTCTTTTTTCTTGCTCCGTCCTTCTGGTACAGCCGCTACACACTCTTTCTTTCCGTCCACATCTCCCTTCGCGGCTCTATACACGCTGTCCTGACCATCATCTATGCCCTCCCTCTGGACACTGGACTTTTCTTGCTTTTTGTCCTCCCTCTCCCGCTTTTCCCGCCGTTTTTTGCCGCGCGTTTTTCCAGATTTCTTTGACGCGGGCGTACCGTCTTCGTCAGAAGCACCGACTGCCTGCCGCCCCACACTACGAGACTCAGGATGCTCTGCTGTAGGCGGAGCCAGATCCCCCGGCTCTTTACGTACTTCGCTCGGATAGGCACGCAATGATTCCGCAGCCTTTTCCGATGCCTCAGATTCAAGAGTCTCCGTCCTTCCGACCAATTCGCTTGGCGTTTCACTGACAGGGCCGCTCGGTGATGTACTCACTGCTTCTGGGGAACTGGGTTCAGACACAGAGGGTTCTATGGCCTCAATCTTTCCGTCCTGCACCGCTTCTTTCGTAACAGCTTCTTTTTGGACGGCCTCGTTCGACACATCTTCATGAGGCGCGACGTCGGATAGCTTGAGTGGCTCGGGTGATGAAGCTCGCTCAGTTGGCTGTGGTGACTCAGATAAATCAGATAGCTTGGATGGCCTTGGTTTCTCAGATTGCCTTGGTTGCTCAGACTGCTTAGACGGCTTAGATGGCTTGGCTGGTTGAAAGAGCGTAGCTTGTTTAGGAGCATCCGATCGTGGCATAGCCCCCTGATCGAAAGATTCGCGAGCCGCTTCGCTTGGAGACTCAGTGGGGAATTCGCTAGGCGTTTCACTGACAGGGCCGCTCGGCGATGTACTCCCTGCTTCTGGGGAACTGGGTTCAGACACAGAAGGGCCTGCGGCCTCAGACTTTCCGTCCTGCACGACTTCTTGCGCAACAGCTTCTTTTTGGACGGCCGCATTCGGCACATCGTCATGAGGCGCGACGTCGGATGGCGTAAGTGGTTCAGGTGATGTAGCTCGCTCAGTTGGCTGTGGTGACTCAGATAAATCAGATTGCCTTGGTTGCTCAGACGGCTTGGCTGGTTGAAAGAGCGTAGCTTGTTTAGGAGCATCCGATCGTGGCATAGCCCCTTGGTCCAAAAATTCGCGAGCCGCTTCGCTTGGAGACTCAGCGGGCACTTCGCTTGGCCTCGGTGATGTACTCCCTGCTTCTGGGAAACTGGGTTCAGAGACAGAGGGTTCTATGGCCTCAGTCTTTCCGTCCTGCGCGGCTTCTTGCGTAACAGCTTCTTTTTGGCCGGCCAGGTTCGCCACATCCTCATGAGGCGCGACGTCGGATGGCGTAAGTGGTTCAGACACTGAGCGTCCCGCGGCCTCAATCCTTCCGTCTTGCACGGCCTCATTCAGCACATCCTTGTCAGGTACGGCGCCTAATGGCTTGAGTGACTCGGGTGACGTAGCTCGCTCAGATGGCTCAGTTGGCTGTGGTGACTCAGATAAATCAGATTGCTTGGATGGCCTTGGTTGCTCAGATGGCCTGGTTTGCTTAGATGGCTTGGGTGGCTTCGCTGGTTGAAAGAGCGTAGCTTGTTTGGGCGCATCTGCTCGTGGCAAAGCCCCCTGGTCCAAAGATTCGCGAGCCGCATCGCCTTGAGACTCTGTGAGCAATTCGCTTGGCCTCGGTGATGTACTCCCTGCTTCTGAGGAACTGGGTTCAGACACAGAGGGTTCTGCAGCCTCAGTCTTTCCGTCCTGCACAGCTTCTTTTTGGACGGCCTCATTCGGCACATCCTTGTCAAGCGCGGCACCTGATGGCTTGAGTGACTCAGGTGATTTGGGCAGCTCAGATCCCGGCAAAGCCCCCTGGTCCGCAAGCCCAGATCTGACTTCACCATGAGATTCCAAGAGAGATTCCGAAGGGCTGGATTGTGAAGGTAGGCTTCCGCTTGCAACGACCTGTATGCCACTTTCTCTCTGAGGCCCTTTTGCTACAGATTCGCCAAAAGGCCTAAAGCGCCTGCCGAATGGGGCTTTTTTGGGTACCGCAGTCGCCGCTTCGGAAGGAGGGCTAAGGGGAGCTTCAAGCTCCGGGCTGTGCGCAACAGGCTGGCCTTTATCCGCATCATCTTTCCCAAGCCCTTCAGTGTCGGATAGGCGAGATTCGCGAACAGGCTTCTCGGAAGAAAGCGGAGCCTCCGCGCTGTCAAAAGCTTTGGTCTCCTTATCCGCTTCGTCTCTCGGTTTTCTCCTGTCTTCGGATTCAGCCTGAGAAGGAATCTCCTCGGACGCCGTTTTGTCCCGATCCGCACCGGACTGTTTGCCTGCGTGAGCAGAAGACGTCTCCGCATGAAGTGGCTCTTGTGGAACATTGCCTTCATTCCCAGTGGGGAATGAGCTTTCCTGCGCTTCCTTGGCAGACACATCGTTCGCTGTGTCCGAATCGCGTTTCTCGTCGGATCCGACAAAGAAATTCTTTAAGCTCGAAAGGAATCCCATAGCATAGTACCTTTTATACAGGGCTGCATACTTTTTTTCCGCAAGGGCTAACCATGTACACGACAAGTGCGGAAAGAAGCATTGTGCATCCGAGTATAGCGAAAATATTCGACAAACAAGCCCGTGTCACTCGGGTTATCTCGATTACCTCTGATGTATACTCGGCGTCACAATGATTCTTCCCTCGACACAGTGAGCCCTGCGGGTCCCGACCAATTGAGGCCGCTTGCCTTAGGTTGCCCAGGGAAAATCAATATGCAGCTGGGTATATGCGTTTCAATTGCTTGATTGTGTCCTATACAACAATCCCTGGTCCCCGCAGCATATCAGAGAAGACGGCAATACGTTCACGTGTATTCGACAAAAATGCCGTATTGCGGGGAGAAACAGGTTTCAATGACTGCAAAGCCAGTATGCGGCGAATGCAGCTATACTCCGCGTCTCGATGATTCTTCCTAGCGACACGAAATTATCCCATAGGACGCCGACCAAGTGGCTCTCTTTTGTCTCTCGTGGGAAAAACCACTATGCGGCCGGATATACACAGCATTGAGCCCTGGTGTGCCAAAAATGAACGCCCAGATCGTTTAGATCATCGGCGCGCACGGAAAACTCCTAGTGGCCAATCCTCCAGCCAGAAACAAACTGACATTTTTCCGAACGGGAATCAGTACTCAAGTCTGGTATTTGCCCTGTGTCGGGAGAGTGAAAAATCAAGGATTGGGACACATCCCTCTGCCAAGGGATTCCTACCTGTCAGGCTCTTATGTCATACAGTGCGAGACAGTTCGGCCTAATGCTCACATGCTCCAAAGAAAGCGGCAGCATACGATGGACTCTGGCACACGTGTGTAGGCTTGCAGGATATGCCTAGAATAAATATAGTTGGTCTATAGAAAAAGTCAACGAAATTTGTAGCGGTAGGCAATGAGTTTTTAGGATGCATCTTTATTTGGTCTATTTGACAAAAGAGAGAGTCACTAGCTATGCGCTTAAGTATGCGGACGATCCAGCCCGTATTGCACAGAGAGTGTGTATCGTTTGGTGAAGCGCCAAAACTCTCTCCCCCTTGCTGGTCAAGAGCCTGAACGGCACGGCAGAAAAATAGGACACGCGGCCAAGTGTACGACGCAAACTATGAGGCGCATGACTCTTGTCAGACGCTTGCAGTCCAATCGAAAATCAGCGCACGCCAGTGAGCTGTACCTTTCGGAGGGGATTGCGCGCTTGCTACACGGAAGCGTAAAGAGGGCAAGGGAGACAGCTTGGATTAGGCGTCAAGATCGGCCAAAACGTTTTCCAGTGATTGAATGCACGCCTCAACTTCCAAACAGAATACCTCCTCTGGTGAAAAAAGAATTGCCT
Organism: Desulfovibrionaceae bacterium; assembly: GCA_017454105.1. Lineage (GTDB taxonomy): Bacteria > Desulfobacterota > Desulfovibrionia > Desulfovibrionales > Desulfovibrionaceae > Desulfovibrio. The sequence continues at coordinate 23,136 of JAFTDR010000239.1, forward strand.
CCTGAAGACGGATGGCCTTTTTCTGCAGATCCGTGGCTCCAAGGCAGGGAGCGCATTTCTCAAACAGACTTGCGAGGTGGATGAGTCCCTCCGCATTCTTTTCAGCCACAAAACGCAACATGACATCAGGTGCCAAAAGGAAGGTGTGGCGAAAAAGCCGGCCTGTAATAAAAAAGTTTTCATCAGCCCCCTTGATTGAGACGGATCGGACAGGTTGCGCTGCAAGAGTCGGCTCAATCACATTAGTCACGCCCCTAAGCGCGGCGATTTTTTTCTTTAAGCGCGACACTTGCTCTTTGCAGAAAGCGACAAAGTACGGCAAATCCCCCAAGGAAACAAAATACAGCAGAAGACAGCCTGTCCCAAAGAAAAAGAAACATGCAAAGACCACCATTTCCTGTGTTGCGGCTGCCTGTAGAAATTCAGAACGGATGCCGAGATACACCTCAACCGAGCCGATTGTTTTTTCCCCGCTGACAACGCGCGATATCGCCTGAACGGTTTTCTCACTCGATAGCCCACTGTGCCTCTCGTACACAAGACGGTCATTTTTCAGGATTTTTACAGCAAAGAGATCTTTGTCGGTCACTATTTTATCGACAAGCATACCAACGAGACCGGTCTCAAAATTACCGCTGATCGACAAAAAACTGGAAAGCTGCTCGGAAAGCTGACTCGCCAAGCCTTCCGCAAGGGAATTTGTCCGCTCTTCAACTGTGTGAATACGCCATGACACGCACGCAAAGACTAAGACAAGAAAAGCAATCCAGGTTAAAAAAGCAATGATATGACGGTGGGAAACTTTTTTCATACGTTTTCGGCAAAAGCCCGACTTGCGGGATCGCCGCCTCCTCTCCCAAGTGATACGCTATACGCCCACCAATGAAAAGCGCGAACCCTGGCTACTCAGTCCAAGGTTTCTTTTGATACATATGGCTTGCTTACGAGTTTCTCTAGGGCGAGGCACAGATACTAGCCGCCCCAGCAACCAAGAGTCCGGCCAGGCGTTTTAAAAGGGCGGAAAGCCGCCTCTATCCTGCGTTTTCAAGAAAAGACACCCCGATCCCAGACACCATTTTGCACAACTCCCCCTGGCCTATGCGTCGGCACGGCGCAGCGGAAATTCATTTTCCTACGCATTGACTGACGTCTGACGCCATGTACTAGATGACCCCGGCTCATGTGCGTGAGTCGGGGTCAAAAAATGTAGTTCTTGTAGCTGCGCCAGCCCGACGTGTCTTCTGCAGGCGTCGGGCTCCTTGGCATGGCAAGATTATAGCAGCTCTACAAGGGCATCACAATGATTCTCCCTGTAACACGAAGGGAACCCAGTTGTGCAGATCACCTGTCCAGGGAAAATCATGATGCGGTCTGGTATAAGGCTCGCGGTCCCCGCATGTACCTCGCGGCTCTCCCCTAAATTTACAGCAAAGAGAGCTTTGTCGGTCACTATTGTATCGACAAGCAGCAGCACCGGTCTCAAAATTGCCGCTGATCGACAAAAAACTGGAAAAGCCTGTGTGCGCCATAATAAGCCATGATACGCGCGCAAAGACTAAAAAAGCAATGATCTGACGCACGGGCAACTTTTTTCATACGCTTTCGGCAAAAGCCCGACGCCTCCCAAGTGATACGCGTATGCGCCCACCAATGAAAAGCGCGAGCCCTGGCTACTCAGGCTCAGAGTTTCTCAAGGGCGAGGTACAGATAATAGCCACCTATCCCGACGATCAAAAGCCCGGCCAGGCGTTTCAGAAGATTGGAAACCCGCCTGTATCCTACGTTTTCCAGAAAAGACACCCCGCTCCCCAAGAAAACGATGGGCAGACAGTGACCGGCTGCAAAGGCAAGGCTCATGCATACCCCCCGCACAAGCTCACCCTCTATAAAGAGGACAGTCAGAATCGGCGCGAGAAAACCAAAAGTGCAGACACCGGAGAGGAGCCCGTACACAAGTCCGATAACAAAAGCCCCCGTATAGCCGCTCAAGGGAAGGGAGAAAAGCGGAGCATATGGTATGGCGCATGCGTTATTTAGGAGTGTGCGCAGCCCAACTCCAATGAGCAGGAGGGCAAACAGTCCATAGAGTATGGCCGGCACCTCGCCAAGCAGGCTCCCCAAAAGCGTACAGACAAAACCGATCAAGGCAATCGACACAAAAAGCCCGAGACTGAAAAGTAATGCGTAGCGGACACACTCTTTTGGCCTGACAGTCATGGACTGGCCAGCCGCGTAGCTCACAAGCAGGGGAATCGAGGCCATATGACAAGGGCTCAGAAACGTACTCACAAGCCCCCAGACAAAACAGGCAATCTGCGCGGACAAAAAGCCCCCCTGCATATGATCGTTGATTGCGATCAAAAAACTCTCTAATACTTCAGGCATTATTCAGTATCCATGAGCTTTGTCAGACGCTCCCTGATTGCTGATTCCTTCATATAGCCGGAATTTCTCTGCACTTCCTCGCCATTTTTATTGAAGAAAATCAAGGTTGGTATTGTTTTCACAGCGTACTTTTCCTGTATCTCAGGTTTCTTTTCGATATCTATGTACACAAAACGCACGCTTTCACCAAAAGCCTTCTCAACCCTGCGCACAATCGTATCCTGAAGAGCGCAGGGAAGACAATCCGATCCGATATCGAGCAGAGTGACCTGACCTTTCTGGACATCAGAGGCTAAAGCTGCGGAAGCCCATAAAAAAAGTGCGCACAGCACACTCACAGCAATACATCCGCATCGAGGATGGGCACACATACGAGATCTCCATTTGCTTACTAGGGGATTGCATCGGTTGCGACACTTAGCTGGCACGGCCCGCCAAAATGGTCTATGCCGCAGTGACACTGTGTTGTCTTTGCGTGCGCGCGTACAACAGCGAATCAAAAAGACGGTACGTCAAGGCAATACAAGAGTTACGCAGTATGAAAAAAGCACAAGACTTCGTTGATACGCGTGGCCGTGCTATCCTGCTCTGCTTGTTTGTTCCGCGCTTCCTGTATCTCTTTCGATAATCTGGGCTGCCTCCTCTGGTTTTTGGTAGAAAAAGCCTACAAACGCTTCCTAAGAAGAGAGGAAGGAGCCAAGACAAAAAGCGCAATTTTTTCTGACCGCAGTATACCAGAATCAGAGGCACTTTCAAAGACGCCATTCCCTTGTTTTTCGACAGAAGCCAGTGACGGTGGGAGTATTCTCCAGCCAAAAACAAACTGACATTTTTGCGAATGGGAGTCAGGTATTTTCAACTCCAAGTGGCAACTTCTGGCTTGCCTCTAGTATGCTGACAAACTTCAGTGAGAGAACTTTCCTGCGACGAACCGTTCATAGAGTGTCTTAGCAACATACGTGGCGGGGTCGGGGAGATTGTTGAGCGACTCTGTAATGGAAAGCTGCCTCGCCATACAATCTGAGATACCTGACCTACGTTTTCCCAAGTTCTCTTTGATTTCTCGCTCAATTGTCAGCTTTACACTCGACCGCATACTGGTTTTCCGCCCGTCATCCAGAGCGAAACGCTTGAAGTTCCCTATTCGGGGCGAATCATTGTGACGCCGAGTACAATCTTGGTGATATGATCGGAAACTTGGCTGAACAGGTCGCTATATCGTGCTAGAGTACCTTGCGCTTGAGATTCCGCGAGATCCATACCTTTTGACGAATCACTATCATGCTTTTCGGCCAAGATATCGCCCAATGTCGCGACAAAGGCGGGCTCATAGCTTGCCGAAGATTTTTCGCTTTGGCGGTAGACAGCTTGGTTGATTGGGCGCATGGTATCTTGTATGTCAAGAGCAGAAATTCGGTCGCTGCCGGGGGTGGGTTTTCCCCCACTCGTGCCGATCGTGGAAGCTTCTTCATCCGAAGAGGTACCGCCCACGGACACAAGCCCTACACTAGGAAACTAGCGTAGGGATTTTTTTTCCTAAATCAAATTCAATTTTATAAAAAAACTAGTCTAATAAATTTTTTAAAATCGCTCACAATTTTAAAGGAAACAATTCTATTTTTGTCGTATTTTTTTATAAAAATTAAATCATCTCTCTGCAGTCTAGACTTTTTTTCTATTCTCGCTTCACGCTGTCGGGATAAAAAATTACCTCTTGCATATTTTTGTAAAACTGGGGACTGAATTTGCCATAATGATGTATCGCATGCTCCAAGAAATACGCTTGGCTGCAATAAACCCTCAAACTCCTTTCAATACTCGCTTGGCAGGGCACAAGTTCCTTTCCGTACTCTAATTACGTACTGTAGGCTTTTTTCTGTACTCTGCTTGTTTGTTCCGCACATCCTGTATCTCTTCCGATACTCTGGGCTGCCTCCTCTGTACCAAACGCGCTGTAAAACCCCGTGCCCTAAGGATCTAAGGATGGGTTTTTACGGCGCTTCTGATGCAAAGAGCAGGTGAAACCACCTGCTCCATGCAAAGCTATGAGATTTTTTGAAGCGCCACACGGGTGCTGCTGAAATCGGGGATGCCGCCCAAGGGATCCACAAGCGGTGTGTTCCCAAGACTTCCATCAAGACGCCCAAGCGCGTTAAACGACGCGCCGCGCGCCCGCGCTGGGTCAGCAAGGACGGAATCTCCCTTTGTGACCGCCGACCCGCCAAGGAAGACCGTGCCCGCATCCTGCACCGTAAGGGGAGACGCCCCCATCTGTGTGTGCCCATAGTGGAAGGAGAGCGCGACACAGCCCTGGCGAATGAGATCGGTCACATGGGCTTTTGCCGTAACTCCCTTAGGGCAAGCGCGCGATGAGAGGCGAAGCGTGTCTCCCTCAACAACAGAGAGGCGCTCAGCATCCTTTGTATTGATGTGTACGGCGTTTTCGGGAAAGAGTTCCAAGGCCATGGAATGACTTATGCTCCGCGACTGGGCATGAACGTGCATCTTATAGGTCACGGCGTAGAAGGGAAAGTCCTGCTCATCCGCAAGCGCTGAGCCATCCGCGCAGCACTGACCTGCGAGCTTGGGAACACCGCAGAAACGCTCGCCTGTAATGGAATTGCGGCTCATGGCAAGTTTTTCATTATAGATCGCAAGCTGTTTGATTCCGAACTTGTGCCAGCCCCCTGCAAAGAGGGATGCGTAGGGTTGATTGAACACACCGCCGCGCAAGGCAAGTGAGCAAACAGCCGCCCACTCGTCCTCTGTAAGGCATGTTCTGTAGCGCGCAAAGGGTGCATTCTTCTCGACCAATGCGCGGTCAGCGGCAGAGGCTTTGGCGCACTTGCCGGATGCGGCCAGATTCGCAAGGGCCCGCATATAAAAATCTTCTGCCCTGTGCAGCGCGTGCATGCCCCCGCGAGCATCCGGTATGGCCTTCTCACCGAAACCTGGAAGCTTGAGATACTCCGCGACATCGATAAGGAAGGTCTCCATGCTAAACGCGCGTCCGTCGTCCGTCTTTCCGGTCAAGGGCTCAATCGCCGGAATGCGCACTGTAGAAAACTTCAACGCCGGCGCGTGGGGGCCCATAAAGGCGTATTTTCCCTCAAGCCATGTCAGATCCGGCACAATGTAATCAGCATAGACATTGGATTCGTTCACGCAAATATCTATCGAGATGTGCAGTGGAACGGTATCTTGATCCTGAAGAGCTTCAATATACCGCGTTCCGCCGGGAATGGAATAGACGGGATTAAAGAAAAATGTGCAGAGTATCTGACAGGCATACGGATATTTCTGGGCTATGCCATTCATGGCCTCGACGCACAAACCACCCCGCGTAAAAGAAAACCAGGGGCGTTTCGCCGGATAGCCGGACCCTGTTTTCCGTTTTTTTTCTGCGTATTCAGACGACTGTTCGTACGAGGCGCCCTCGCGGGAAATCTTGACACCATGCGCCTTGGGCTTTCCCGCAACCTTCGTTAAATCATAGAGGCCCTTATTCCAGGGGCCGGCGCTCCCCCCCGCATGCAGATACCCGCCTTCCGCGTTGCAGCTGCCTATTAGGACATTTAAGAGAGCCACGGCATAGGAGGCCTGCGTGCCCCCCACGTAGTTGCCGCAGCCATGGTATTGGCAGACAGCAGCCTTTGTGCCGTGCGCGGTAAATTCTTTTGTCACCTCGATAATATCTTTGGAAGCAATGCCACACAATGCGGCATACTCGTCAAGCGTGTGCGCACAGGCCTGTTTTGCAAGAAGGGAAAAGGCAGTTTCTGTCTGAACGATTCCCCCATGAGCCAGCCTGACGCGCGGTGCAGCCATGAGACTGGCCTCTTCGCCAAGCCCTGATGGGGAAATGGCTTTTGAGGAGAGTGCCTGCACCATACAATCCTGACTCTCGCGGCTCCCCTCTGGCAATGTTTCAACCTGCCCGCGTCGCAAAAATTTCCCATAGTCAGGATGCCCAGGCTCAGTGATCACAAGATGACAGGCATTTGTACAGGAAAGCATGCCTCTTTTTTCGGCAAGAGAAGGACAGTGCGCTGTCAAGTATGGCGCGTTGTACCATTTCTTTTCGATAATGATCTGGATCATCGCAAGAGCGAGCGCGCCGTCTTGTCCAGGGATAATGGGCAACCAGCGATCCGCATGTGCCGCGGCGTGGGTCGCCCTAGGATCCACAACCGTGAAGTGCAGCTCTTTTTTTGCATGGCGCTCGGCCAGAAGTGCCCCATAATAATTGATGCCAGGCTGCAGGGCCTCATAGACATTGGCGCCAAAAATGAGCATGTACTCGCAGCGCATCGGATCCGCTTTCAGCTCAACATCCTTGCCATTTGTCAGCGCGTAATTGCCCATGCGAAAGCCTAAGCCGCAAATATCCGTGTGGCTTATTCGATTCACAGACCCTATGGCATCGCGGACAAAACGCGTTGAAAAATGCTGATAGCCTGCCTGATCTCTTCCGCCAATAAAAACAAGGCCGTTCCGCTTGCTTCCAAGCTCAGGTGATGCGGGATCGATGGGATCATCAGAGAGAAGATCGCGAAAGCCTGGGTACTTGCGCGTGTCGCCAAGTGAGGCAAAGAGCTGGCCGCCTTCTGACACTTCCCGAATGAGTTCGGACCAGGATATCGGCTCAAACTTTCCCTCACCGCGCTTTCCAACGCGTTTGAGTGGACGCCGTATTCGATACGGATCAAAAGCGTACTCGCAGGCTGAGTGCGCTTTCCCGCACACAGGCGCGGGCTCTTTTTGGGCGACTCTCGGATCCGTTGCCGGATCAAGGGGTTTTCCCCCTGTGCAGTACGGGTGATAGGGATTGCCAGAAATGCTGGTCACTTTGCCGTCACGTCCAACAAAGACACGCGCCCCGCATCTGGCATTGCAGCCAAGACAGGTTGTGAACACAGCGTGCGAGGATTCTTCCTCTGGCTTTTGCGCAGCAAAACAGGCCTCGGACGAAAGAAAGGCCCCGCAGGCCATAGCCCCAGCTGCCTTTACAAACGAGCGTCGCCCGTCTTGCATATGGCACCTCCTTCCACAAGTGGAATATAAAAAATCACAGCCTCTTTGGGACTCCCCTCAATTGGGGCGAGGGTTGGGTCCTGTAAAGCCTTGGCAAAGTCCCCTGTTGGATGCAAGAAATCACCAAAAAGCCGCGCATGGCTTGCGCAGCTTTCCACACACGGAGGGCCCATCTCGATCTCCGTGCAAAGTTCGCACTTATACGCTTTCTTCTCAAAGAGCGATATCATGCCATACCGACACGCGGACACACACTGCCCGCAGCCCACACAGCGCTCAGAGACGACGCGTACAATGCCTGAAGCATCGCGGATAAGCGCATTTTCCGGGCATACGGGAAGGCAGTCCGGCATTGGGCACTGCTGGCAGAGCATAGGCGTAAAGGTAGGACGCAATCCAATTTCTTTTTCGAGAATCTTTGTCCGCCAAAGCCCTTTCAGGGGCAAAGCACTGCGGCAGGCAAGGGTACAGGACTGGCAGCCAAAACAACGGTTGAGATCAACGATCATGCCCCACTTGTGGGCTTCTTGAGCATTGGCCTTTGCCAAGGGCGCAAGGGCTGCTCCGGCCACAATCGCGGTCAAAAGCGTTCTGCGTGAGCGATCGACTTCTTTCTTCATACTATCCTCGGGCCGGCGAAAATCTCTTTCGCCGGCCATTGTATTCTCTCGTTTAGTCAGCGGTGAAATGGACAGAGAAGGCAAAGTCTGACGGAGCGAAATAGTCAAGCGCTTTGCCGTCCACTTCGGCATACGGATACATGAAGTAGCCAACAGGCTCGCCCTTCATACCAGGGAAAGCCACGCCGTGTTCGCCACGATTTAACGCGATGCGGAACAAATTGTCGCCATTCCAGAAAAACTTTGTGTACTCCTGAGCCTTAGGGGATTTTTCAGCAAGCTTCTCAACAAGCATGGCCTTGCGGACATCCGCGGGATCGGCCATCACCCAGCCGTGCCCAGGAAGATAGAATTCAGCCCAGCAGTGGAAATCGCCTGTGATCGCACCATTTGTCCCCTTAATACGCAGCCCGTACACATCACGTGCAGGTATCCCTGCTGCGCGAGCAACTGTGATAAAGACAGAGCTTATATCAGCGCATTTCCCGCCGCCGTGTGCCTCAGTCAATGTCTTAATGGCTTCACCAAGTCCGCAGCCGCGCACATCGGGATCGCGGAAGGTGTGATCAATCGTCCACAGATAGACACCATAGGCCTTGTCGCGCATTGTCTTGGCATTGGCTGTTGCCTCTTTTGCGCAACGCACAACCTCTGGATGCGTCACAGGCAAATAGTCGTTGGCAAGAAGCTTGGACCGCACATCAACTGGTATCACACTGTCTCCGTCAGGCAGTGCTTTGCCCTTCGTGTACTTGGAATCAACATGGAAACGCATGGTAAGCGACGGCTTTTCGGAAAGAGACTTCCAGCTTGCTTTCAGATAGAACGAGCCACTCTTCGGATCGCGGTATACGCCCTGCTCTGAGAAATTGCCGGATACCTGCATATCTGTAATATCTTGGTAGTTGTCCGAAAGAGGATAGGGCAAATAGACAAGAGCGGTCTTCGCATCCGGTTTTGTTTTGAGATCAACAGAAAAGGTCACGGTGCCGGACTTTTTTTCGGCCGTATAAGCCTCTTGCACGGAAAAGAAAAGGAAAGCGAAAAGGGTGAGGAAGAGAAAAGCATTCCGCATACAAAAACTCCTCAATACAAGGTTTTGGCTGCACACGCAGCCGACAAGACTTCCGTCAGCAAACGACAACGGAAGAGGAAAACAAGAGGAGAAGCGCAGGCGGAAATGGATGGGAGAGAGGGAGGGGGAAGAAGGAAGGTATTGGAGGCAAGATATGGCGGGTACTCTGGCACGTAAGCCAAGGGGGTGCATGAGCGACCGCAACCTTTGCCTCACAAAACAAATTCCGGGTGTGCGACATCCAGTCCACCTGCGCACGCTGTCAGGTGGACTCGAAGGTAAGTTGTGTGAGGAAAAAGAATGCGTGCATCACTGTCGTACCCGGAAGGAATGGTGTTACGATCTGTCTTGGGATCTTTAGGAGCTGTGCCGCGCTCATACGTGTACGTATGACGCACACGAGCGCGGGCAATAAGCGTACGTTGATTTGGGGAAGCGTGTCAAGCCCGTCCGCGCAAAACTCGAGACTTTAGGCGCGCACAATCGCGGGGAGAAAGACAGGCGAGGGCCAAAAGCCAGGCAAGAACGCCAGATACGACACTCACGCTGACTGAGGGAAGAAAGAGAAAGACGACTTTTGCCGTGAAACCAGCAGCGAGCGCGCAGAAGCTTGCGTACAAGAAAAAACGATACGAGGGGCGGAAAAGTGAGATAAGAGGCGCAGCAAGAAGCAGAGCCTGCACAAAAAAGCCCACTGTGGCGCAGAGAACAGGCGCTAGCCCCAAAGCAAGAAGCGTGGCAGCAGCAAGAAAGGCCAGAAGAGAGGCTATAGCCGCATACACGATCGATCCGCGCGCAAAAGAGGCCCCAAGGAAAAGACGGGATGCGGCGCAAGCTGGAAGAGCCGGCAAAAGCGCGTAGAGGTAGGAGACTGTGCAGTGAACCCCGTTTGCGTCGAAATTGCCGTGGCAAAAAAGCGCTGTCACAAGAGGTTCTGCAACAGCAAAGAGACCGGTCACGCAGGGGAAAAGCAAGAGATAGGTCCAGTGAAGGGAGCATTCAAGGAGACGCCGAAAGCGGGCACGATTCCCTCTTTGCACAGAGCGGCTCAACTGCGGCAAACTCGCCATGCCAAAGCAGACGCCGATTAACCCTAAAGGCAGCTCAAGAAGGCGCTCGGCGTAAAAAAGACCGGCTGCCTGCCCTTCCCCCTGCATTGAGAGGGCAATCAAGACAAGAAAAAGAATAAGGTGATAGGCAGAAGCCGAAGCGAGGTTGAGAGGCTGCGCGCAGACGAGTGTGCGCGCTCTCGCCCAAGCCTCTGGGCTTGGGGAAGACGTATGGAGTGTGCGCGAAAGCGCTTGGGCCAAAAGGGCCCACTGCAGGACCCCTGCGCAGACAAAACCAAGAGCTGTTAGGGGAAGCGCTCGCTCTGGGAAGAAGGCTGCAAGACCAAGAAAGGCGAGAAGACAAAGATTAAAGACTATCGGCGAGAGCGCCGGAAGAAGAAAATGTCCCCTTGCATGCAGATACGCCATGCACAGGGCCGCAAGCCCCGCAAAAAAAAGGTATGGGGCAACCAAGAAAAGAAGAGGACGCAAAAGATCAGAAGCAAAACAAGATACGATAAGGGCGAGCAGTGTCAGGCAGAAAAAAAGACGCATCACGATCGCACGCACTGCCGTGTAGATATCCTCTGCCTGGCTCTCACCAGTGAACGCTGCCGTTAAATGCATAGAGAGACTGCCCTCTGCGAGAAGACGACGCACGATATGCGGCACGCGCAAGGCTTGGGCCAAAAGATCCCCGGCAAGGCCCGAGCCCACAATCCAGGCGATTGCGAGATCGCGGCAAAGCCCAAGAATGCGGGAGAGAAGAGAAAAAAGCAGCAGTCGTGAGGAAAGAGAGAGGATATCCATTGTGCCTCTCTTCGATGCGCTATCGGACATCCTGGATCGTTCCACGATCAATATGGACGTCTGAGCGGTACGCTGCAACAAAGTCTCTCACCTTTTTTTCCGTCTGCGCATCGAGGCTTTTGAAATCCTCAGCGTACACAGAAAGGCGCGTCCCACCCCTCACGGCAAAAAGGCCCTGCACGCGACACCAGAGGGGGTGCATGGCAGAACACAAATCGTCGAGGATCGTATTGGTCATTGTTTCCATAAACGAGTGGTGGTTGCGGTAGGCGTACATATAGAGTTTGAAACTCTTTGTCTCAACGCAGAGTTCGTCAGGAATGTATTCAACAAATATACGGCCGAAATCTGGCTGCCCAGTGACTGGGCAGAGAGAGGTAAACTCGGGAAAGTCGAGTGTTACGACATAGAAACGTTTTCTTGTGCAGCTCTTGAAGGTCTCAAGGAGGCCGGCTTCTGGGCCATTTTTTGGCTCAGGCAGGTGTCCCCCCTTAAGAAGTGTTAAGCTCTCAATCTGATCATTGCTGCGACTCACAATTGCCTCCTGACCATACTTGGCCATGCTTGACAGGGCCTACGCATGCCCGTATCAAAAAAACATCGAAAACACAGAACGTGCTGTCTACGCACACATCCGGAGTGCCTCGCATGGAACTTCTCCTAGACCTTGCCCCATGTTCCGAAGGAGCGATCCTGCCCATTTTGCCAAAGACCGCTCCCAATCTCCCCAAAGCGTGCCATACCCGCAATGGCGCCCCCTATATGCCGCCAATCCCTGTCGGCACAACCCTTATCGGGGATACGGCACAATTTCTGGTCGTTGGCCATATGGGCTATCCGATCCCTCAAGCCAATTCCTACCGTGAAGTCATAGCACCCCTTATCCAGGCTATGAGCGCAAATCCTGGCACAGATACGGAAGTACGCTTCACCCTAAAAAAAGAGGGCATAAGCCTTGCCTGGATAACCCTTTCCGATTCCGGCGCAGAGGGTATGCGGGAGGACACAAGCGGTCCTGCCATTGACGACTATCTCCGAACGCAACTTCCTGTGGCCTACGCGCGGGGAACGCTTCTGCCAGATAGCCCTTGGGCTTTGCGCGCTTGCCTAAGCGACTACGCCTTACGCGATCGCTTTGACATCATCTGCACAAGCGGCGGCACAGGACTCACGAGCCGCGATCAGACACCAGAAACCACGGAAAAGCTTCTTGACCGCACGCTTCCAGGCTTTGTCATCGCCATGATGACAAACAGTCTCGCAAAAACGCCGCATGCCGTCCTCTCCCGCGCAACAGCTGGAATTATCGGCCAATCCCTTGTCATCAATCTCCCCGGCAGCCGCAAGGCCGTTTTGGAAAATCTTGAAGCGATAGCTCCGGCATTGAAACATACTCTGGCAAAACTGCACAATGATCCATCGGACTGTGGAGGATAGTATGCGCAATTTTTTGGGATCATTCGGCATGATCTGCCGAATGATAAAGATCGAACACTCAATCTTCGCTCTGCCTTACGCCTGGGCGGGCAGCATTCTCGCTGCCCGGGGATTTCCCTCTCTCTCAACCTTTATCCTGCTCACCCTCGCCATGGTGGCTATCCGATCCTTTGCCATGGCGAGCAACCGACTTATCGATCTGCCCTTTGACAAAGCCAATCCCAGAACGCGCTCCCGCGCTCTTGTCACAGGAGAAATCGCCCCGTACCAGACAGCAGCCTTCTGTTGCTGTATGGCCTTCCTGTTTATTTTCTTCTGCGCGTCGTTAAATGAGACCTGTTTTTACCTCTCATTTTTCGCTTTGGTCTTTGTCCTGATATACAGTTTCCTTAAGCGCTTCACCATTATCTGTCATTTCTGGCTTGGGGCAAGCCTGGGTCTCGCCCCAATCGCGGGCTGGCTCGCCGTCAATCCCTCATCGCTTCCCCTCTCCCCAGTGCTTCTTGGGCTCGCCGTGACCTTCTGGGTAGGCGCCTTTGATATCTACTACTCTTTTCAGGATATCAAATTTGACAGAGCATACGACCTCTACTCGGTCCCAGCAATACTTGGTGAGGACACGGGCCTGGCCATTGCGGGCTTTTCTCATTGCATGACAGGCCTTTTCCTAATACTCACGGGCATTGCGGCCAATCTCTCCTTCTGGTGGTATGTCATCTGCTGTATTATTTTTACACTCCTCATTCTAGAGCATAGGCTTATGCTTCCAAAAGACCTCCGCCTTGTCAACACAGCTTTCTTTACCATAAATGGCATCATCTCGCCTGTAATGCTGCTCGGTGTCATGGCGGGTATTTTCTTCTGATATGGTGCGACACACAGAAAAGCGGGCAAGGGAAGAGGACAAGCCAAGCCGCTCAGCCAAAAAAAGGGAGGCTAAGGCCCTGCAAACTCTTGGTGAAGAACTCACCCATTGTACAGCGGACATATTGGCTAGCCTCCCCCTTCCCCCAGAGCTTACAAATGCCATAGCTGACTACGCAAATCTCTCAACACACGAGGCAAAACGCAGACAGCGCCAGTACATAGGGCGGCTTATGCGCGAGGCCGACCCAGAACTCATTGAAAAAATACAGCGCGCTGTGCAAAAAAGCTCTTGACAAAATATCGGATTCTGCTACTTTCTCTTTGTTGCTTCGATATGTGCCCATGTAGCTCAGTCGGTAGAGTGCATCCTTGGTAAGGATGAGGTCATCAGTTCAATCCTGATCATGGGCTCCATACAAAAAATACTGCAGTTTCCTTTACGAAAAAAGCCTCGATGACTTAAAAGAGCCATCAAGGCTTTTTTATTTTGCGCGCTTTTTCGAGATACGTACCTGCCCTCAAATCAGCCGAAAGGAAAGCACATGCCAAGACGTTTCGGAACCATGGGGCCATTTCTTGAGCCCAACACCATTTTTGGCAGAGTCCAGGCAAATGAAGGCTTTATCGAAACCCTCTTAACCCTCGATCCCTTTGACGAATACGTTTTTTTTCTCGACAGACCAAAATCGTCGCCCAACCTCTTTGCCGATCATTCCTGGCCCGCAATTACGCGCGGGGCCATCCGCATAGAACCAACCCAAGCGATCCCAACTGAAATCGCGGACAAAGACTACTACTGCTTTCATTTTCCCGATCCCTTAACCGATCAGACACGCCTCGCTGTGATGCGCAACAGGCTCTCCCAGGAAATTTTTCCCATAACAAGTGTTCCGCACACATTGAGCTATACGTGTTTTTCGCACGAATTCCTTTTTGAAATCTGGCCGGGTGTGAGCCCCCGCGATGTTATCTGCGCAACCTCGAAGGCCGCAATTGACGTGATTTCAGCCTACTTTGCCGCGCTGCGCAAGCGCTACGCCCTGCCAAAAACCTGGGGACAACCGGGGCTTAAGCGCATCCCTCTGGGAGTTGACACAAAACGATTTCACATCCCAACACCACAAGAAAAAGAGGATGCCCGCAAGCACTTCGCGCTTACCCCTGACGAACTCGTCTGTCTGGCTCACGGCAGAATATCCGTTGATGACAAAATGGATCTTCTCCCCCTCCTCTACGCGATTGCGCGCGCGCAAAAGGACTCGGAGCAAAGAATACACCTCATAGTCTCAGGCAAAATCAGGGAGAATGACAACTATCCCAAGGTGCTTGAAAAAAGCGCGCAGTCTCTCAAAATCCCCTTAAGCCTCAAAGTGACACCCTCAAATGAGGAACTGTCCCTGCTCTACAAAGCGGCGGATGTCTTTGTCAGTCCCTCGGACAATCTTCAGGAAACCTTCGGTCTCACAGTCCTTGAGGCGGGCGCCTCAGGACTTCCTGTCATTGCCTCAGACTGGGACGGCTACCGCGATCTTCTTGTATCTGGAGAGACGGGCTATCTCATTCCCACAATGGGGCCAGATAAAACGCCGTATTTGAATGCGCTCGTCCCAATCATTCCTGATAATATTCATCAGCTTCTGCGCGCACAGCAGACAGCACTCGATGTCCCGGCACTTGCCGCAGCTCTCACAAGGCTAAGCAATGAAAACCTCCGACGCGCGATGGGAGAAAAAGCCCGCGACCATGTGATGCGGCATTTTAGCTGGGAGCAAAGTATCAGCCGGTGGCTTGCGCTTTTAAACGAACTGTGGAGCATTCCAATAGACGCGAAAAAACACGCGGAGCTTAAAGCGGCGGAACATCCGGCGTATCTGGATTATGCCGAAATCTTCAGAACCTATCCCTCACAGACCTTCTCCCGTGATCTTCTCATAGTCCAAAGCAGACGGGGCAAGAACGTACTGCTGCAAAAAGAGCCGGCCGTTCTATGGCCGAATCTTGATATCTGCCTCAAAAGCCTGGATATACGCAAATTCCTGACTCTTGCCCGCCGCCCAATCTGTGCGGGCGCACTCATCGAAAGACTTGGCTGCAGCAAGGAGACAGGGCAATTTGCCGTCCTCTGGGCACTCAAACACGATCTTCTCGAAATATGTGCGGAAAAAAAGTGAAAAAACACTTGCCAAGCGGGAGTGAAACGTTTATATATCTCTTGTTGCCGAGATAGCTCAGTTGGTAGAGCGGGGGCCTGAAAAGCCCTGTGTGAGCAGTTCAATCCTGTTTCTCGGCACCAGAATGCAATAAAGCCGAGATAGCTCAGTTGGTAGAGCGGGGGCCTGAAAAGCCCTGTGTGAGCAGTTCAATCCTGTTTCTCGGCACCATTTTCAAAGCCTTTCAGGTCTATGCAGCCTGAAAGGCTTTATTTTCTCTCTACGCGCTCTTAAAAAAAATTGCCCATCTCCGCACGCTCTGGAAGCCTACCGATGATTGCGTGAACTTTGCCAGATCATTGCGCATTCAAAAAAAAAGGGCGTCATTCAAGAGAAGAATACCACCTGTCAGCGTATCTGAGATGTGATCGTCTGCGAATTTTGGATTTGCTCTCTCTGCCCGGCAAGAATTGTCATGTAGATAGCATAGGCAATGGTGTTTTGATAGTTCCTCGACTGGGCGAGCGTATCCTCATCAGGATTAATTATCACAGCCGACTCAAGCAAAAGCGCCGGAGCGTCCGCATTTTTAAGTACAACGAGGTCGTCAAACTGATAAATGCCCAGGCGGGCATCGAGAAGAGGACGGTTCTCGCCCTTAATGGCTTCCCCATGATGGGTACTTGGCTTAAGTCCGCTTGAGACGAGCGTTTCTCCCAAAACTTTCGCATAGGAGAGAGACTGCTTGTAGTATTTATTTTTGCCAGAGACAAAAATCGAAAAGCCGCGCACCCTGCTTGAGCAGGGCTTACCCTTGACTGTCTTTATATATTTTTTCTGTGCGGAATCATGATGAAGAGAAATAAAGAGTTTTTTGCCCTTTGCTTTCTCCGCCCTGGCAACAAGGGAAATGTCTTCACCTGGATTCCGCGTGACATCAACAAAGACATTTCTCGTATACAGGTAGGTGTACACAACCTTCAGCAGGGCCTCGTTATACAAATATTCGTACTTTCCAGAACAGCTGAGAGCCCCAGGCTTATCAGATGAATGGCCAGGATCAAGAATATAGTCATGCGCATTCGCTTGCCCAAGCAGAAAAAAAAGAAAAAACATGCCGAATAGGACGTAACGCATTGTCCACCTCTCCCGCATATACTCGGCCGCCTCATAGTTATCCCACGCAAATCAAAGGTAAACGATCTCAGGAAATCACCACGTGAAGAATCATTGTGACGCCGGGTATAACACCGTTCACTGGGTAACACCAAAAACATTCCGGCCGTACGGTCTCCCTGTATCGCCCACGCTCTTGAGGAAAAGCCCCGTTGAAAAAAAGCGCGAGCCTGCATCGACTGACAACTCCTCGCTTTGTCATCCCTCCGTCTGAGTCTCTTCACGCATTCTTCAATAGCCACGTCTTTTTTGCCAGGGCCTGTAGCTATGCCCAGCGCACGCGGAAAAAATTGCACGTGTACGAATTACAATACTATCGTTCAACACTGGACCTGAACTTTTCGTGCTGCGGATTGTCATCTGCCACAGTAGTCAGTGAAGGCAAAAAGGAAGCAGGAATACTTTGTGCAACTAAAAAGCCTTGTTCTTTGGGGTCCCGAGATTGACAGATATACTGGTAATCCGTACACGCGGAAAAAATTGCACGCTCAATCGTCTGACGCATACTTTTCTGCGCGCATCTCAACAAAAAGTCGCTCATAGAAAGCACCCTGTCACAGAATGGGAAAAAAACCGCAATAGTCCCTCGTTGCGCGGGGACTGCTTCTTGTGCGAAGTAGCCTATGCGGCAGCAGGAGAAAAAGTTGCCACCGTTGCGCTTTGTTCGTACATCGCAGGCCACGTATCGCGCAGAGAGCATTGGAACATATACGTTGAAAGCCCCGGAGGATTCCCCCCGGGGCTTTCTATTGCGGTCACATCGCAAAACACTAACCGATAAGTTGCATGGCCATCTGGGGCATGCTGTTCGCTTGCGAAAGCATGGCCACCGCTGACTGCGTCAGAATCTGGTTGCGCACGAAGTTCGTCATTTCCGTCGCCACATCAACGTCAGAAATCCGTGACTCCGATGCCTGCAAGTTCTCGGCCTGTGTCGTGAGGTTCGAAATGGTATTTTCCAGACGATTCTGCAAAGCACCT
>JAFTDR010000021.1 GCA_017454105.1 Desulfovibrionaceae bacterium
AATGAGTATGGCTGGTGTATGGGGATACATTGCAGGTATTTTTGCAACGGGAATGCTCGTAATTATAGCCGCAAAGCGCGGTTGGATAAAGTAAATTTTAAAGCCTCTCTTCGGAGGGGCTTTCTTTTTGCCCTTTGCACTTGGGTCAAAACACGGTGTTTTCGTTGCAGGGCTTAACTGTACATTACTCCTTAGGCATCGCCAATGGCAAGCAACTTGAGACCTCTCGCTCAGCTTATACTGTATAGCATAAAAAAAGGCCGCAATCGCGGCCTTTTTATTTTGTGTTTTCTACTTTTGGCAATGAAGACATGTAGGTTTTTTATCGTATCTTGCAGTATCCAGCCAAGTCCATACTGAGAATAAAGCAAAATGATAACGAGAACGCCAACAGCCACTGCTCCTAAAATCGAACCTATCACACTTTGTGCTATAGACGCTCCCCATCCAAAAAGTTTCGCTTCCAAAATTTTCTTGTTCAGATCGACAGATGAAGAGGCGAAAATGTCGTCGTAAAAATTGTTCACACGTAGCGTTGCAAGCTCTTTATACTTGTTCTATCCTGCATTGAGCTTGTGTGTGAAAATCCAGCAGTTCTTCCGTGCTTGGGCTGTGTCCATGTGCATCTTCAAAGTCCTGGATGTACTTGATTTTTTCTTTCTTGTAGATGCTGTACGCAACCAGCCCAACGAAATCATCTGAACCTTTGACGAGATTGTTGTAAATATAAGCTATAGCGAGGTGTGGGTTTTTTAATTTCAGTTGACTTTTGTTCCATTGACCTTTGCCCACACACGGTTAATCTCTTCGGCAGTCAGACGAGGACGACGAGCAGCGGCTTCCATGATCTCTTTTGGGTACTTTCTCCCCTCTATTGCCGCCTGATTGACCCTACGAATAAGGTCTTCTGTCACAACAATGCGATCATTGACCATAACTACCCCCTCAACGTAACTCACTAGCTAAAAAAACACTATATTTCAACTTCCATTTTTCGTCGTTTTGTGATATGGTAGTTTCCCTCTTTTTGACATTTTCCAAAATTTATGTACTTCTGCTCTTACGGAGCCTGAGAAACTCCTACGAGCGGTTGCCGACCTTCCGCGTTGGCTATTTTTTTGCCTATTGTTCTGCATCTGTCTGCCGATAAGGTATGTACAGTCGTTTTTGGCTAGGAGTAGGGTAGCAGTAATGCACCTGCCACGCTCGTAGTGGTTCTCAGCTCCTAGCCTTTTTCTATTTCAGAAAAGGGTAATGAGAAAACTTACGAGGTGTATCATGTGCAAGCTTTCTTCAGTTTTGTTTCATGGCGACACAATTTACTGTGTTGACAACCACGGCGAACCATTTGTCCCTCTCCGTCCTGTTATTGAGAACTTAGGTGTCCAGTGGGGGCACAGCAACAAAAGCTTTAATCAAACAGAGGTCGTTGGTCTGTATCGAAGATCAATACGGTTGTCGAAGATGGACGTCAACGTGAAATGCTCTGCATTCCCCTCCGCAAGTTCTTTGCTTTCCTCAGCATTATCAACCCCAAGAATGTTCGTGCAGACCAGCGCGAAAAGGTAATCCTCTACCAAAATGAATGCGACGATACCCTCTGGAACTACTGGACAAATGGCAGGGAAGAACATCAATCGGTTACAGAAAGTAACCAGTTGCCCCCAACCGACCATTACCCCAGACCAGCAATGCACATTGCAATCACTCGTTAAGGCGCGTTTTGAATCAATCCCTGAAGCCGAACGTCCCAGGGGACTGTACGTTACCCTCCCTTTTTCCGCGCATACACGTGAGCGGTTACCATAAATTAATCAGCCAATCGTAGAGTTACAGATTAATTTTTAATGTTGACGAAAGAACATCCTCGCCAAGTTCAGGAGTTTTATGGACGTTGATGACTGACAAAAAAAGGCCAGGATGAACCTGACCACTGAGTGATAGCTTATCGTGCTGCTAGCTGTTATTCCTAATATTTTCTCGCTCTATCCATAGTTCAGAAAGATGCATCATCATGTGTGGCGACGATGTATGAAATCTGAGTGTGTCGCAAATATCACACATTTCTGGACCATATAGCTTTATGACAATTTTTGCTCGTTCTCGAACATAAGCGAAGCCAGCATGTAGAGCAATGTATTCGTTCACAGAGAAATCTTTGGGAAGCAGGGCAAACGCTGGTTTTAATTTTGCCATCCAGAACGTGTAAGTAGCGGCTATTTTCGATGCTCTGTAGCCATTATCATTGCAGGATTTAAATTTACCTTCGAGACTATGCTCTACAGATCAATTAACTTGGCTTATTGATTTGTTTGACCAAGCCATACGCGCATCGGGATTCGCTGACTCAATGCTTTGTTTAGCCTGTTAAAAAAATGCGAGGAGCTGTTCGTCAGTGAGCAGACTATCTTTGTTCAATGATCGACTCCAGGACGGAGATCGGCATGGCAGAGAATGATTCTTCGGCTGCCCTGAGAAACTCGTCGGTATCAATCGGGCTGCTGTTTTCAGGGTGATTTTGGCGTCTCTTTTCGAAATCCTGAATTTCTTCTGGGGTCATGAAGCTGTCGAAACCACCGTCGAAATTGCGCAAAGCCGATATGAGATCCTGCTGGGTGGCGGTCATAGGCTTCCTCCAGTCGTTTCTTCAGTGTTCGAGCCATGCTCGATGAAAAAAGTAATGGAGTAACGTTATCGCAGGGAGCTGTCTCTTCGCAAGCGTTTAGAACATCATTTTTACGACCGGTCGTAAAATGGGGGGAAAGCAGATGCGCTTTGTTGGTCATGATCCGAGTTTCTCGCGGACGGGTGCCTGCATCCTGGGCGACAAGGTTGTTCAGCTCCAGAGCATCAAATCCTCAAAGAAAGATGCGGTCTTTGACCGTCAGAAGCAGATTCTCCGTGGTGTGTCTGCGCTGCTTGCCAGAGGTGACATCGTGACTTTTGAAGAGTTCGGGATTTCGGCGCGTTTCGTCCCTTCGGGAAGATATCGTATCGCTCGAACAGCTCGGCAAGGGCTGGAACTCATTGATACGCTGAACAGCAATGGTGTCAGCGTGCGTATTATGAATATGGTTGGAACTATTGACAATACGCCAATTGGCAGCTCATGCGCACAATGCTCTTTGCCGAGTTTGAACGCCATCTGATTATTGAAGGGACTCAAGAAGGAAACGAATTGCCAAGCTGAATCCAGATTTCCGTGAAGAAATGCCTAAAATGCACCGACCGTGTACGTTTTCCGTGCTTTCTGCCATCTGTATTCCACGCGCCAAATCATGCTAGCTGCGCTCGTTACATAGAGGATCAGCCCGTCGCCGTCGGTCAATTTCGTCCTTGCTTCCTCAGCCGATGCTCTAAAACGGGGGGCTTCAACTTCCAATGCTTTGTGAGCCAGGTTTTCGTTTCACGGTCAAAACGCAGGCTTTGCAACATGTTTTCTTTCAGCTTTCCCATCCCATCCGCTCCTCTTCAGTATCTCAAACGGGTTGCGCCAAGTCATACCGTCAGAGATTGCTTTCAAAGAGCCGAAAATCCGCTTTACATCTACATTTTCTGGAATTTAGACAGTATGCGTTTTCAGTCAGGCGCTTGTCTCGGCTTTCATTCCGTTAATTATAGCGCAAAATTTATATTCGGGCTATTCCCGATGCATTCCCGAGCGTATTCCGAGGGTAATAAGGAAATCCGCTTATAATGCCGGTAAACGGGTGCTGAAAGAGAAATTTGGGCACAAAAAAAGGCCCTCAAAAAGGGCCATTTTTTTCGTTTTTGGTGCCGAAGGGGAGACTCGAACTCCCATGCAGTTGCCCGCACTAGACCCTGAACCTAGCGTGTCTACCAATTCCACCACTTCGGCGCGGTTGTTCTTGTAAGTCAATTGCCAATGTTTGGCAAGTATTTTTTTGCGTTTTTTTTGTGTTTAGGCTGCGCCGCAGAGCAAAATGACCAAAAGTTGCCCAGCCAAGATGCGTAAAATCATGGTGAGCGGGTAGACGGTGGCATAGCTTGAGGCCGGCAGATTGGACGAAAGATACTGCATGGAAAAGGCCAGAGCCGGGGGATCTGTCATGCTGCCGGCAAGCATGCCGCAAATGGCCGGGTAATTAATACGCCAGAGCAGGCGGCAGAGGAGAGCCGCAAAAAAGATGGGGAAAAAGGTGATAACGGTCCCCATACCCATCCAGAGAAGCCCCTGACCATTGAGGACAGAATGGACAAAATCCTTGCCGGCAAAAAGGCCCACACAGCCAAGGAAGAGCAAAATCCCCATTTCCCGCATGAGCAGATTGGCACCTGTGGTCATATACCAGGTCATTCCCGCAAAGTGATGCACTCGGGATAACGCAATACCCATAATCAGGGTTCCGCCGGCAACGCCAAGTTTAATGCCTGTGGGAAGCCCTGGAATGGCTAAGGGGAGGCTCCCCACAAGGACACCCAGGAAAATACCCAAAAAGAGCGGTAAGACCTGCGCTTTACCAAGCGCCCGACGAGAGTTGCCAAAGATTTCCTGGGCGCGCTTTATGGCGTCTTCTGTGCCCACACAGCGCACTCTGTCTTCAAGGCGAAGTTTGATGGAGGCAAAGGGGAGGGATTCAATCCCTGAGCGGCTGACGCTTGCAATAGCAATCCCATGCTCCTTGCGCAGTTTTGCCTGAAGCTTGTAGAGAGGCTTACCCAGAACATCTGTCGTTGAAACAAGGAAGGAGCGGGTGGTAAGGGGGCCAGCGTCAGCGTTTGTGCTCTCTTCTGCGTGCGCAGCAAGAAACGTTGCAAGATTGTGCAGCTTGGGTTCGGAACCTCTGACATGCAGGCGCATGCCCTGGGCTAGCTGTGTCTCGTTAGTTACCGGGAGAATGGTTCCATCCTCAGCCTGGATATAGACGACCACGTAATCGCGCCCATGGCCTTCAAGATCACAGATCTTTGTGCCGACACAGTCTTGGGAGC